>NZ_JBDJLA010000006.1:0-226915 GCF_039673135.1 Stenotrophomonas sp. TWI1151 | reverse complement strand
CGAGGGGGGGTGGCGTCCGCGCTCTAAGTCCCGGCCCCCCCCCCCCCCCCGGGGTGGCCTCTACCGCGGGCGTCGTTGCTCTGGAGGCCGACCAACGGTCGGCTCTACCCGGTTTGGGCGAGCCGGCCGGCCCGTCCGGTCGGGTTACTTTGCTTTGAGCACGACCTTCGTGCTGATCGCGGTCTCGTTCGGAATGGTCTTGGTATCGGCCCAGTCGCCGCCGCCCACGCCGAAGTCCAGGCGCTTGACCGTGGCCTTGCCGGCCAGCACGGGCTGCGCGCCCGGGGTCCAGGTGAAGGTCAGGGTGACCGGCTTGCTCACGCCGCGCAGTTCCAGCGTGCCGTCGGCGGCGTACTGGTTGTTGCCCAGCGAGCGGAACTTGGTGGCGCTGTACTTGGCCTGGGCGAACTTGCCCACGTTGAAGAAGTCCGCGCCCTGCAGGGTCGAATCGCGGTCGCTGTTGCCGCTCTTGGCGCTGGCCAGCGGAATGGTCACTTCCAGCTTGGCATCGTCCAGCTTGGCCGGATCGAAGCTGATCCGCGTATCGAAGCCCGGGAAGGTGCCGGTGAACACTTCGCCGTCGTACTTGGTGGCGAAGGCCAGTACCGAGCCAGGCGCCTGCACGTAATCGGCGGCCAGGACCGGGGCGGTGGCCAGCAGGCCGGCCAGGGCGGCGGCGACCGCGGCGGGGGAGGTGAGCTTGATGTTCATGGTCAATCCTTCTGGGGGGAGGCAAGCCAGCGCTGCGGGAGCATGCGCGCAAGCGTGGCATCGCGTTGGTAAAAATGGTGATAAAGCGCGGCACCGGCATGGGCCAGGACCACGGCGATCAGCAGCCAGAAGCCCCACTCATGGATGGCGTGCGAGATCTGGGTGACGCGTTCGTCCGGTGGGCTCAGCTTCGGCACGTCGACCAGGCCGAACCAGCGGAACGGGCGCAGGCCGCTGGCCGAGTCGTACAGCCAGCCCGACAGCGGAATGCCGAACATCAGCACGTACAGCAGCCAATGCGTGGCCGAGGCGATGCGCTCCTGCCAGGTCGGCGTGCCTGGGACCGGATGGGGTGCGCCGGCGTACAGGCGCCACAGCAGGCGGGTCACGACCAGCGCCAGCACGGTGATGCCGATCGATTTGTGCATGGTGTAGACCCAGAAGTACTTCGGGGTCTTGGGCAGTTCGCCCATGGTCAGCCCGACGATGCCGAGGGCGAGGATCAGCACGGCGATCAGCCAGTGCAGGGTCTGGCTGACACCGCCCCAGCGGGTCGGCGTGTTCTTGGCGGTCATGGCGTGGTCTCCTGGACCGGCTGTGGGGTATCTGAGTCGATTGGCGCGGCCGGAGTTCCCGGCGCATCGGTGGGCGCGGCATCGGCAGGATCGCCGGCGTTGCGATCACGCACGGCTTCGGCCTCGATCCGCAGCTGCACCTCATCGCCGATCATCGAGGCCCAGCCATCCACGCCGAAGGCACTGCGGCTGAGCGTGGCGGTGGCCGAGAAGCCGGCGGTACGGCGGAACGGCGGCAGTGGATGGCGCTTGAGCGCATTGAGGGTGACGGCCAGCGTGACCTCGCGGGTCACCCCCCGTACGGTGAGCTGGCCGGTAACGTTGGCGTGGGTCGGATCGATGGGCTCGACATGCGTGGAGACGAACCGCGCCTGGGGGAAGCGCTCACCGTCGAGCAGGTTGCGCGCCAGCGTGGCGGTGTTCC
Organism: Stenotrophomonas sp. TWI1151; assembly: GCF_039673135.1. Classification (NCBI taxonomy): domain Bacteria; kingdom Pseudomonadati; phylum Pseudomonadota; class Gammaproteobacteria; order Lysobacterales; family Lysobacteraceae; genus Stenotrophomonas; species Stenotrophomonas sp. TWI1151. The sequence goes on along the minus strand of NZ_JBDJLA010000006.1, from coordinate 225,205 downwards.
ATTTGTCATCGCCCAGGTCCAGCCGCTGGATCGGTACGCTGACCTCCAGGCGTGCCGTGCGCCAGTCGTCCGGGTCGAATACCAGCACGCCTTCGCTGCCGGACACGGTGCCCAGCGCATGGGAGAAGCCGGCATGCTCCACCGCGAACAGCACGCGGGTATGCACCGGATCGATGCGGTAGCTGTCGGGGGCGGCAGTGGCGAGCAGCGGGGTGGCGGCCAGCAGCAGGGAAAGTGTCAGGCGCTTGAGCACGGCGCAGCCTCCATCAGGGTCTGGGGCGATCATACGCACAGCCACGTCATCGGATGCAGCGTCATGGCTGCAACAGATCGTGGTGCGGCGGACAACAGCGCCGCCCGCCTGTGCTGTCTGGCTCGCCCAGGGCGGAAACAGCCCGTTCCATCCACGGCAGCCGACTCAGAATGCGGACACCGTGCTGATCGCTGTGTGACAATCCGCACCAACAGGGAGACCGGATCGATGAGCACGCGCCGCTGGGGTGCAGGCATCGTGCTGTTGGGGCTGTGGTTGTGCGCAGTGCCGCCAGTGTTGGAAGCCGCAGGGACATCGGCAGAAACGCCACGCTTGCGCCGTCTGGGCGCGGCCGAGGGCATGCCGTCGCGCATGGTGCTGGCGCTGGCCCAGGATCGCCAGGGCTATATCTGGGCCGGTACCGATGATGGCCTGGCCCGCGTGGACGGCGTTGGCCTGCGGGTGTGGCGGCATGATCCGGACGCGCCCGGCTCGCTGCCCGGCAACGAAGTGGAAACCCTGCTCATCGATCCACAGGACCGGGTCTGGGTGGGCAGCAATGGGGTTGGCCTGAGCATGCTCGGCCCCGACCGCAGCGCGTTCGCGCGGTTCCCCGAGCTCAACGCCGCGTGCGAGGGCCAGTTCTGGTCGCTGGCCTATGCCGCCCAATCGCTGTGGATCGGCACCAACCAGCACGGCATCTGCCGCCGCAGCGAGGACGGCACGCTGGTCAGGTACCAGGCCGCGCCGGACGATCCGCGCAGCCTGCCCGACAACACCATCTACAGTCTGTTGGCCGATCCGCAAGGGCGTGTCTGGGTAGGCACTTCCAATGGCGTTGCCCGTTGGGATGGCGATCGCTTCACCCGGATCGCGCCGGCCCTGCTCGGTGGAAAAAGCGTGTTCCGCCTCACCCGTGAGCCTGATGGCACGGTCTGGGCGGGCACCGAAGGTGGGCTGTTCCAGATCGGTGCCGATGATCAGGTCCGGCCCGCACCCTGGACGCTCAGTGCCGATGTGCGTGCGGCCACGGTCATCCATGACCGCAATGGCGGCTATTGGCTGGGCACGGCTGATGGCCTGTACCGCGGCGATGCGAGTGCGGTGCGGCTGCTCGCCGGCGACGCCGGCAGTGGCTTCCTGACCGCGCGCAGCGGCGTGCTGGACATGCTGCAGGACCACGAAGGTGGACTGTGGGTGGCGATGCTGACCCAGGGGCTGGCGTATCTGCCGCCAGACTGGAAGCGCTTCTCCAGCTGGTACCAGCTCGACGGCAAGCCATTGGACAGCGCCTATCTGCTCGGCGCGGCAGCGCTGGGCGATACGTATTACATCTCCGGTGCGCACGGTCTCTATACGCTGGATGCGCAGGGCCAGCTGCGCCAGATCGCCGACGACAAACAGATCGGCGTGGGCGCGGCGTGGTCGCTGCTGCCGCGCGAAGATGGTGCGGTGTGGATCGGACGCGCCGGTCGATTGAGCCTCTATCAACCCGCCACGCGCACGCTGCGCGAGTGGAAGATCGGTGGCGGCGCGGACGTGCGCCAACGCATCGATCTGATCCGTCAGGCGCCGAATGGCGACCTGTGGCTGTCGATCATGAACTTCGGCATCCAGCGTCGGGATGCCCAGGGCAACGTGCTGGACACCATCCGCAATGACCAGCACCGTGGGCTGACCGAGAACCCGGTTGAACAGATGGTGTTCGATCCGCGTGGGCAGCTGTGGGTGATGGGCGACAGCATGGGCTTGATGCGGTGGCGCAATGGCCGCTTCGAGCAGGTACCGGGCGTTTCCCGCGGCAGCATCTACGATGCGGCCTGGACCGGCCCGGATGAACTGTGGCTGGCACGCCAGGGCGCGCTGGAGCGCTATCGCTGGGATGGCCTGAGCATGAGCCTGCGCGAACGTGTCGGCGCTGCCCAGGGCCTGCCTGCTGTGTCGATGGGCGGGCTGGCGCTGGGCAGGCACGGGCAGGTCTGGGCAACCACCCCGCGTGGGTTGATCTGCTGGCAGGGCGCCGAGCGTCGGCTGCGCTTGTATGGCGAACGCGATGGGCTGCCGGATGTGGAGTTCAGCAACCGCCCGCCGGTGCAGGCACGCGACGGTCGTGTCCTGGCAGTGACCGCGACCGGGTTGGTCGGCTTCGATCCGGATGCGGCGGACATGCTGTTGCCGCCATCGCAGCTGGTGATCGACAGCGTGCAGGTCCGCCGCGACGATGCCGAAGGGCAGCAGATGCTGCCGACGCAGGCACCGATCGTGCTGGGGCCGCAGGACCGCGATCTGATCGTGTCCGCGCGTCTGCTTTCATTCGCCAACCCGCACGGCAACCGCTATCGCTACCGGGTGTCCGGCTATGACCAGAACTGGGTGATGCAGGCGGCCGACGGCGAACGCCTGCTCTCGCGCCTGCCCGCCGGGCACTATCGCATCGAGGTGCAGGCCGCGACTTCGCAGGGCGCGTGGACGCCGCCCAGCACGCTGGATCTGGAGGTGCGTCCGCCATGGTGGCGCAGTGGCTGGGCGATCGTGGGCTATGCGCTGCTGGGCCTGATCGGGATCGCCGCGCTGGCGTACGTGGCACGTGCGCGCATGCGCCGTCGCCAGCAATGGCAGCTGACGGTGCACAAACAACAGTTGGCCGAGCAGGCGTCACAGGCCAAGAGCCGGTTCCTGGCCACGCTGGGGCATGAAGTGCGCACGCCGATGACCGGTGTGCTGGGCATGAGCGAACTGCTGCTGTCCACCTCGCTGGATGACGTGCAGCGCGGCTACGCCGGCTCGATCCAGCATGCCGGCAAACACCTGCTGCGGCTGGTCAACGACGCGCTGGATCTGGCCCGCATCGAGGCTGGGCGACTGGAACTGGATCTGCGGCCGTTCGATCTGATGTCGTTGCTGGACCAGGTCGAGGCCTTGATGGAACCGATGGCCCATCACCGTGGCCTGGCCTTCGAGCGCAGCTTCAACCTGCCCGGTCCGGTGCAGGTCAGTGGCGACGAGATGCGCGTGCGCCAGATCCTGATGAACCTGCTCGGCAACGCGATCAAGTTCACCGAGCATGGCCATGTGGGCCTTGGCGTCGAGCTGCTCGACGGCGGGCGCGCGATCATCTTCGAGGTCTCCGATACGGGGCCGGGCATCAACCAGGACCAGCAGGAGCGGTTGTTCCACCGCTTCGAACAGGCCGATGGCCCTCGCACCGCATCGCGTTATGGCGGCAGCGGCCTGGGCCTGGCGATCTGCCAGGAACTGGCGGTGGCGATGGGCGGCCACATCCGGATCGACAGCCGGCTGGGCGATGGCGCCCGCTTCTCCGTTGAACTGCCGCTGCCGTGGACCGTGCAGTCGGCTGCGGCGTCGGGTGAAACCGGCCTGGAGACGCGCACGCAGCTGCCGCCCCTGCGCATCCTGCTGGTGGAGGACGATGCCACCGTGGCCGATGTGATCGCCGGGCTGCTGCGCACCCGTGGGCATGACGTGGTGCATGTGCTGCACGGCTTGGCGGCATTGTCCGAAGTCGCTGCGGGGAGCTTCGATGTCGGGTTGCTCGATCTGGATCTGCCGGCGCTGGATGGTATTGCCATTGCCGGACAGCTGCGCGCAATGGGCTATGAGCTTCCTTTGATCGCGGTGACCGCACGCTCGGATGCCTACGCCGAGCAGCAGGTGCGGGCGGCCGGATTCAACGGTTTCCTGCGCAAGCCGGTGACCGGTGACATGCTGATCGATGCGATCGTGCAGGCCCGCGCCGGGAAGTCGCCGCGACACTGATCAGCCGAGGCCCTGTGCGCATCGGTGCGATCAATGCCATTCCTCGAAGTTTCTTTTTTGATCTGAAATTTCATTGATCGGACTGTGACCGGGTCCAGATCCTGCCAGCCCTCTTCGCGTGGCTTCGACATACCGTGCTGTTCATGCCGGAGAGCAAGGTCGGGGTACGCGTGGGGGGAGGCCGATCCGCACCGATGGGCAATCGCTGGGCTGCGGTGATGCTGGCTCTCGTGCTCTGGCTGCCGGTCCCTGTTCTGGCCGGCGATCCCGTCACGGCGCCCTGGCCCCGGCCGCTGGGCCCTGCAGACGCGCTGCCGACTGCGGCGCTGCGTGCGGTCGTGGAAGACCGCGATGGCTATCTGTGGTTCGCCAGCGACGATGGACTGCTGCGCTTTGATGGTCATCGTTTCAGCGCGTGGCGAAGGGAGCAGGGGCTGCCGGATGTGGACGTGCGCGCGCTGCATCTCGATGCGCAGAACCAGCTCTGGCTGGCGACCGCCTCGCAGGGCCTGCTGACGCTGTCTGCTGATCGCCGCGTGATCCAGAGCATGCCGGGCAATGGCGCGGTGGTCCTGCCCCGCATCGGCGTCGAGCAGATCACCAGCACCCCCGACGGTGTGGTGTGGGTGGGTACCCTCGACGATGGCCTGTTCGCACGGCATCCCGACGGCCGCTGGCAACGCGTGCCGTTGCAGCTGCACGGTAGCCCCGTGCGCCGGGTGACTGCCCTGATCAGCGACCACCAGGGACGGCTCTGGATCGGGACGCCGGCGGGGGCACTGCGGCGTGAGGAACATCGTTTCATCCAGGTACCGCTGCACGATGACCAGCACGTTGACGTGCACGTGCTCTGGCCCGATCCGGACGGCGGGGTGTGGGTGCGCACATCGCGGGGCGTCCACCGGTGGCGCGACGGCGCGGTGCATCGGATGCCGGAGGACACGGAGATGCCGGTGCTGCGCAGTACCGCGGGCGACCTCTGGAGCGCCGGCGCAAGCGGACTGCGACTTCACGCGCGCGGGCAGACGTCGCAGCCGGTGCCGCTGCGTGGATACTCCGGGGCCGTGATGAGCACTGCCGTGGTCAGCCAGGCGATGGAGGACCGGGTCGGCGGTCTGTGGTGGCTCGGCCGCGGCGAGGGCCTGTGGCACCTGCCGGCGCGGTGGCGCCAGTTCACACTGCTGGCGGCCGCCCGTGACGGTTGGCCCGGACTCGATGGCGACCACGTGCTGGCCCTGGCGCCCGCCGATGGCAGGCGGGTGTGGATCGCCAGCGACCACGGGCGCCTGCAGCGCGTGGACACGGTGAGCGGGCGTAGTGACCTGGGTCTCGACTACCGCCCCGATCACCTGCGTGCGGGCACCGTGGCGATCGCCGAAGACCGTCGCGGTCAGGTATGGGTGGCCAGTGGCAACACGTTGTCGCGCTACCTGCCGGGCAGCGGTGGGCGCCGTCACTGGTTGTTGGGCGTGGACGGCGATGCGGGGAGGGTCGATCTGCAGGCCTGCGGCGACGGATCGTTGTGGCTCGGCCGTGCCGACCGTATCCAGCGACGCGATGCCGACGGTGTGCTGCAGTTGTCCGCCGCGCCGCACACCCTCGGGTTGGTGCCACCGAGCCACGGCCCCCAGTTGCTGTGCGATGACAATGGCCTGTTGTGGGCAACCGACCGCAGCGGCATCAAACGCTGGCTGCCGGCACAGGGACGTTTCGCCGCCGTCGAGGGAGCGCCGCGCGGTGAAGCCGGGGCGATCGCCCGCGGCGAGGATGGCCACTACTGGATCAGCAGCCTCGGGGTACTGCGCCGCTACCGCTGGGATGGCCAGCAGCTGCGCAAGACCCACAGCTTCGGCCCCACGCACGGGTACCCGCGTCTGCTGGCACGCGCACTGGTGGTCGACGCAGCGGGCATTGCATGGGCAGGCGATGCACGTGGCCTGATCCGGGTTGACCCGCATGGCGGCGGCGTACGTCAGTTCGGCGGCGATGAGGGGCTGCCGGCCCAGGGCGTGCTGCCGCACGGTCTGGTGCGCGCCGCCGAGGGTCGGCTCGCCGCAGCGGTCAGCGAAGGCGGGCTGTTGCTGATCGATCCGGCCGGTGTCGCGGGCCCTGAACGCGCGCCGGGCCTGGTCATCCATGCGATCACCGCTCGCCGTGGCAAGGCGCAGATCACGCTGCCGGTCGGCGCCGGCCCGGTGCCGCTCACCGGCGCTGATCGGCACGTGCGCGTTGCCGCGCGGCTGCTCAGTGGCGGTGCGCCGTCGCACATGCAGTATCGGTTCCGGCTGCAGGATCACGAGGCCCAGTGGCAGGAAAGTGATGCCACCGGCCTGCGCGTGTTCGAGCGTCTGCCGGTGGGGCTGCAGACGCTGGAGGTGCAGGCCCGGCAGGCAAACGGCCGGTGGTCGCCGGTGCGCCGGGTGACATTGCAGGTGGCCCCGGCATGGTGGCAGGCGCCGCCGGCCCGGTGGGCAGCCACGGCCGCCGAGCTGGGCGCGGTGTGGCTCTGGGGATGGCGCTTGCACGTACGCCGCGGTCGACAGCGGCGCTGGCGCTGGCTGCGTGCCCGGCAGGGGCATGCCGAGCGCGCATCCGTGCAGCGCACCCGCTTCCTGACCACGCTGGGGACCCGCATCCGGGTGCCGATGACCGCGGTGCTGGGATGGAGCGAACTGCTGCTGCGCTTACCGCTTCCGCCACCCCAGCGCAGCCGGGTCAGCAGCCTGCACTACGCCGGCGAACACCTGCTGCGGCTGATGGATGACGCGCTGGACATGGCAAGCATCGAATCGGGGGAACTGCAGTTGCAGCCTGCACCGTTCGTGCTGCAGCAGATGATCGAAGCGCTGCACGCGCTGCTGCTGCCGGTGGCGCAGGGCAAGGCGCTTGCGCTGGAGTGGCACAGCACGCTGCCGGCCTCGGCGTGTGTCATCGGCGATGCGCGTCGCCTGCGCCAGATCCTGCTCAACCTGCTCGGCAACGCGCTGAAGTTCACCGCACGGGGAACGGTACGGCTGGAGGCGCACGGCGTAAGCGATGGCCAAGGGGTCGTGCTGCGGGTGTGCGATACCGGGCCGGGCATGACGCCGGCGCAGTGCCAGCGCCTGTTCCAGCGTTTCGAACAGGCCGATGGCGCGCGGACCGCGGCCCGTTACGGCGGCAGTGGGCTGGGATTGTCGATCTCACGCGATCTGGCGGTGGCCATGGGCGGCGATATCACCGTGACCAGCGTTCCCGGCCAGGGCACCTGTTTCCAGGTGGCGCTGCCATTGCCGCGCGGTGAGCTCCCCACCGCCATCGTGGCATCGTGTGCGCCGCCGGGACCGGCTGCGGCCGGCGCACTGCGGGTGCTGGTGGTCTGTCCGTCAGCGGTCGTTGCCGAAGTGCTGCTGGCCATGCTGGCCTCTCTGGGCCATCTGCCCGTGCACTTTTCTGGCGCGGATGCATTGCCGCCCACCGCCGCGGACGGCGCGGGTTGGGACGTCATCGTGGTCGATCCAGCCCTTTGGATCGATGGCGAACGCGTGGGGGCACGCCTGTCGCGGAGGTGGCCGGGGGTGCCACGGGTTGCGCTGTCTGCGCGCGCGGATGCCGTTGCGCAGCGCGAGGCGATCGCGGCCGGCTTCGAGCTGTTCCTGCGCCTGCCGGTGAGCCGGGCGGCGTTGGGCGATGGGCTGGCCAGATGCCGGCGCAGCGCATGAGCGGCCTGCCGCACCCATGGCGCCGGTGCGGACGGTGGGGGCTGCTGTTCTGGCTGCTGCAGGCGTTTCCGGTGCTGGCGCTGTCCAGCCATGGCATACGGATGACGACAGTCGACGGATTGCCGTCCAACGTGGTGCATCAGATCGTGGAGGACCGCAAGGGCTATCTCTGGTTCGCGACCGGCGACGGCCTGGCGCGCTATGACGGCAGCGGGTTCCGGATCTGGCGGATGGAACACGGTCTGGCCGACAACGTGGTGCGCAGCCTGGCCCTCGATGGCCGTGACCAGCTATGGATCGGCACCGGCAACGGTTATCTGCAGCGTCTTTCGTCGGACCGCCAACAGTTCGCCCGGTGGGCGGGGCCGCCGGCACCCACCGTGGCGGCCAGCCCGATTCTGGCGATCCAGCCCATGGACGATGGCAGCGTCTGGTTTGGTACCCGCGATGCCGGTCTGTTCCGGCTCGACCGCGATCACCTCCTGCGTCAGCACCTGCCGGCCGCTGGCGGTGGTGGTTTGCCGTCGGCACGGGTGGAGCGGCTCGTGTCCGATCCGCACGGCGGCCTGTGGATCGGCAGTGCCGCCGGGCTGGCGAGATGGCAGCACGATCGGTTCCAGACGCCTGCGATGCTGGGGGCTTCCACGCGGCCGGTGACCGCGCTCGGCCTGGATTCGCAGGGGCGGTTGCATTCCAGCACGGCCGAGGGGTCGCGGGTGCGGCAGCTGCCGTCCTTGCAACCCGTTGCCGGGCACCGCACACCAGCCCGTTGGCTCGGGGCGGCGTGGCGCGGCGGGGACTGGTTCGGCGATGGCGACCAGGTGTGGTGGCAGGATCAGCACGGCCGGAACCACCACGCACTCCAACTGCCCCGGCCGCACGGGCGCGATGTGTCGCGCATCGGGCGGGTGTTCGAGGACCGGCAGGGGCGGGTCTGGTTGTCGGGAAGTCGCCAGGGCGTGTGGCGACTCGGCGCCCAGTGGCGGCACCTGGAGCGTTTTGCCGCACCGGCGGGACCCATCTCCGCTGCGGCAGGCAGCCTGGCCCCGACGGCAGATGGCCACGCATGGTGGGCACGCGGCGGCACACTCGCCCGTCTCTCGCCGGAGCAGGGCTTCTCCCACACGCGGTGGTCCTATGCAAAGGATCCAGCCCGTGCCGATCGCCACGTGGTGGTTGAAGATCCGCAGGGCGTGGTGTGGGTCTTCGCGGCGCCGTGGCTGACCCGGTTCGATCCGTCGCGCCGGCGTCGGCAGCGCTGGCAGGTGGGGTCGGCCGGTGTGTCGTCGGGGACGTCGACGCAGGCCGCATTGCTGGCCTGTGGCGATCGGGTGTGGCTCGCCGGCAATGGCCGCGTGGAGCAGCGTTCGGGCGATGGCAGGGTCCTGGCCAGTGCTGCCTACGAGGCGGCGGGCCTGCGTCCGGGCGTAGCGGGGTTCGCGCTTCAGTGCAGCCCCGGCGGAGAGGTATGGCTGGGGGATGGCGAGGGTCTTAAACAGTGGCACGTGGCGGCCAGCCGCTTTCTCCCGGTGCCGGGCAGCGGGCGGCGGGAGATCGGCGCGCTGCATCTGGGCACCGATGGGTGGCTCTGGGCGGCCGATGCGGAAGGATGGTCGGCCTACCAGCATGTGCCTGGCCGCCCGCCTCACAGCCGGCGGGTTGACGCGGGGCAGGGAATACCAGCCGCATTGCCACGCGGATTGACCGGCGCCCAGGATGGTGCGCTATGGGCCACTACGGCGCGCGGGGTGGTGCGTCTGGCCCCGGATCGCGGCAGTGCGCGGCTGTACACCGCCGATGATGGCCTGCCGATGATCGTGTTCGATAACGGACTGGTTGCTGCCGGAGCGCATCTGCTCGCCATGGAGGCCAAAGGCGACGTGCTCGTATTGCATCCGGCGGGCATGGTCGACGCCACGACACCGGCCTCGCTGGTGATCGACCAGGTGAAGGTGCGCCGACAGCGGCGCTGGGTCGAGCTGCCTTCCACCGATCCGCTGCAGCTCAACGCCGATGATCGCGACATCCAGTTGTCGGCGCGCCTGCTGAGCGGCCGACCCGATGGGGTGACGGGGTATCGATTCCGGCTGCGGGGCGAAGACCCCGAATGGGTCCGCGCCGGGCGACGCGGCACGCGCGGCTTCCCCCGTCTGCCGGCCGGTGAGCATGTACTGGAATTCCAGGCACGTGACGTGGATGGGCAATGGTCGGCCCTGCAGCAGGTGCACCTGCATGTGGCCTACAACGGGTGGGCGCATCCCGGGGCGTGGGTGTTGCTGTGGCTGCTCGCCGCCAGTGCGGGCACGTTGCTGGTGTGGGCGCTGAGGCAGCGGCGGCAGCGAGCGCTCGCCTGGCGGGCCGCCACGCGTCGCCAGGCACGGGCCGAGCAGGCCGCGCAGGCCAAGGCGCGCTACATGGCCACGCTTGGGCATGAAGTCCGGACACCACTCACCGGTGTGCTTGGCATGAGCGAACTGCTGTTGACCACGCCGCTACCAGCCGGCGCGCACGAACAAGTGCTGCATATCCAGCAGGGCGGGCGTGCATTGCTGCAGGTGGTGGACGAGGCGTTGGAGATGGCCAGGCTGCAGGCCGGCAAGGTGACGCTGCATCCGCGGGGCTTTGCCATCGGGCCGTGGTGGGACGAGGTACACGCCGCCGTGGCCGGTGGTCTGGAGGCGGGGGGCTGCCGCCTCGCGTTGGCCCCGCCAGTGCAGCCCGGCGCCAGCGTCGTGGGCGACCCGGACCGGTTGCGGCAAGCCGTGGCACTGCTCGCGTGCGGGTTGGCAGAGCAGATCGGGGCAGTGCGGTTGACCCTGCGCATCGGCTGGCGGCCAGGCCGCAGTGGCCTGCTGATGGATGTGCTCGCCGAACCGGGGGCCTGTCCGTCTCCAGCGACGTTGCAGGTGCGCGAGGCGCTGGCCGATGTCGATGTACTGATCGGCGCGATGCACGGGCACGTGAGCGTGGTGCGGCTGCCTGATCACCGCTGGCAGGCCACGCTGAGTGTCCCGCTGGAAGGCTGCCAGCCGATCGAGCCCCACGCGGCGGCACCGCAGGGCGACGCGCTCGATGCCCTGCAGGTCATGCTGGTGGAAGATGATCCCCTGGTGGCCGAGGTGGTCGGCGCACTGCTGCGGCTGCGCGGTCACACCGTCGTCCATGCCGCGCACGCGCTGGCGGCACTGACCGCGCTGGCCCGCCCCGGCACACAGCTGATGCTGTTGGATCTGGACCTGCCGGGCATGGACGGGCTGTCATTGCTGCGCCTGCTGCGTCAGCAGGGCCAACGCCTGCCGGTACTGGTGCTCACGGCGAGACGGGAGCCGGACCTGGAGATGCAGGTCATCGCCGCAGGGGCGGACGGTGTGGTGCACAAGCCGCTGCAGGGCGATGTGCTGCACGCGGCGATACAACGGCTCGCCTTGCCGCGCGTGGATCGTGCCGGCGCAGGGAACGGTTTACTATGCGGGGCGTTGCCCGACGACCGGGGTGGTCGGGGGTGACAGGCCCGTTCCGGGCGACGGCAGTGAATCGAGGGACAGACCCGGGAGAGCCATTGGTGTTGCGTGTGCTGTGGCCGTTGCTGATCGGCCTGTGTGTGCTCTGGCCGGCGCTTGCGTCGGCCCAGCCGGTACCGCCGACGCCGCGGCAGCTCACCGTGTTCGATGGCCTGCCATCCAACACCGTCAATCGCATGGCCGAGGATCGCTACGGCTATCTGTGGATTGCCACCAATGATGGCCTGGCCCGTTACGACGGCCGCAATTACCGCATCTGGCGTGCCGAGGACGGCCTGCGCGACAACCACGTCTGGAGCGTGCACGTGGATGCGCGAAATCAGCTGTGGATCGGCACGGAGAACGCCGGCCTGGCGATGATGTCGGCCGATCGCCGCGAGATCCGCTTCTACGATCGCGACAGCCATCCGGAAATCGGTAGCAACACGATCTGGAGCGTGGCGTCCACCCCGGACGGTGCGATCTGGTTCGGCACTTACCAGGGCGGCCTGCACCGGCTGGAGCGTGATGGCACGCTGACCCGCTTCATGCCCGAGCCGGGCAATCCACGCAGCCTGCCGGCGGCATCGGTCGGCAATCTGGCCACCACCCTGGATGGCACCTTGTGGATCGGATCCAAAGCCGGCCTGGCGCGCTGGACCGGACACGATTTCGAACCGGTGCCCAGTGCCCAGTTGTCGGCGCGCGTCATCAATGGACTCACCGCCGAGCCCGATGGCAGCCTGTGGATCAGCAGCAATGTCGGGGTGGCGGTGCGCCGCCCGGATGGCCGCTTCGAACCGGCTCCCTGGGCCGTTGCCGATGGCGATCAGATCCTGGGCATGATGTTGCGCGACGAGCAGGGCGGGTATTGGCTGGACACCCGCTCGGGCCTGGGCCGTGCGATGGACGGTCAGTTCCAGCAGGTGCCACTGTACAGCGCGATCGCGCGCGGGCAGGTGCGGCCGAACTGGACCGGCGCTTACGAAGATCGCGAGGGCGGCATCTGGCTGGCCAGCACCAACGGCGGCCTGTGGCATCTGCTGCCGCGATGGTGGCAGTTCTCGGTGCTGTCGCGCCTGGAAGATGACCCGGCCTCGCTGCGCAATGCGTATGTGCTGGGCATGGGCGCAGCCGCCGACGGCGGCGTGTGGACGGTGGGTACGCATGGTGCCCTGGACAAGTTCGACCCGGTCAGCGGGAAGATCGAACAGCACCGGACCTGGGTGGACGGCACGCAATGGCTGCAGTCGGTGCTGGAGGATCCGCGCGGCCAGGTCTGGATCGGATCCTGGGACGCGCTGCTGCGCTATGACCCCCGGCAGAAGCGGATGCGGCGCTGGGGGCGCGACGCGGCGGTGGACGCCACGATGGAGGGCGCGATCGAATCATTGGCGTTGTGCGACGGGCAGCGCCTGTGGACGGCCTCGGCCAACGGGCTGCAGCAGCGCGATCTCGATGGACGGGTCCTGCATCGCGTCGCGCTCGGCCACGCCGGATTGAGCGCTGGCCAGAACGCGCTCGATATCCGGTGCGGTCCCCAGGACCGCCTGTGGGTGGCCACCGGGCGGGGGCTGCTGCAGTGGGTCGCGGCGCGCTCGCGTTTCGAGCCGCTGCCGGGTGGCCCCGCGGCGAGCGTGCATGCGATGGCGCTGGCCGGCGATGACAGTGTCTGGCTTTCCGAGGAAGGCAAGCTCTCGCACTACGGCTGGCAGGGCGATCGGTTGACCCTGCAGGAAGTGATCGGCAGCAGTGCCGGCTACCCCGCGATCACCGCCACCGGCCTGGTGGTGGACCGCCAGGGCGTGGTCTGGGCAGCAAATGCTCGGGGCCTGGTGCGTGTCGATCCGGAGGCGGGCAGCGTGCGCCAATACGGCGTACATGATGGCCTGCCCAGCCAGGAATTTCGCCGCCGCACGCTGACGCTGACCCCGAGTGGTCGGATCGTGGGTGGCACGCCTGCCGGGGTGGTGGTATTCGATCCGGCACAGGTCAAGCCGGCGACGCGACGCGCGCCCCTGGTGATCGAGCGGGTCGAGGTGCGCCGTGGCGAGCGTGTCCTGGACCTGACCCATGCGGTTCCGCTGGACATCGCCGACGGCGACCGCGATCTGCGGATCGTCGCGCGGCTGCTGTCCTTCGCCGATTCCACCTCGAACAACTACCGTTACCGGCTGGCCGGCTACGACCCGGATTGGGTGGAAGTGGGGCCCGGCGGCGAACGCCTGTTCTCGCGCCTGCCGCCGGGCCGCTACCGGCTGGAAATCCAGGCCCGTTCGGCCGACCACATCTGGTCGCGGGTGCAGGTGCTGGAGTTCCGGGTGTTACCGCCGTGGTGGCGCAGCCTGTCGGGCCTGTTGCTGCTGACCTCGGCCGTGTTGCTGCTGCTCAGTCTGTTCGCCTGGTTGTACCGGCGCCGGCTGCAGCGCCGGCATGCGTACCAGTTGGCACTGCAGAAGCAGGAGCTGGCCGAGCAGGCTTCGATGGCCAAGACCCGTTTCCTGGCGAACCTGGGCCATGAGGTGCGCACGCCGATGACCGGGGTGCTGGGCATGAGCGAGCTGCTCTTGTCCTCGCCATTGAACCCCCAGCAGCGCGGCTACACCGAGTCGATCCGCCACGCAGGCGAGCACCTGCTGCATCTGGTCAACGACGCGCTGGACCTGGCCCGGATCGAGTCGGGGCGCCTGGAACTGCAGGCGCAGCCGTTCCAGCTGCAGCGACCGATCGACGACGTCTGCGCGTTGATGGCCGCGCTGGCCGGGCAGAAGGGGCTGCGGTTCGTGGTCGACAACACCTTGCCGGCCGGCACCCGCACGGTCGGTGACGAGCTGCGCGTGCGCCAGATCCTGCTGAACCTGCTGGGCAACGCGGTCAAGTTCACCAGCCACGGCGAAGTACGGTTGACGTTGCGCGCGATCACGGCCGGCCGCGGGTTGCACATCGAGGTATCCGATACCGGACCGGGCATCAGCACCGATCAACAGGAGCGACTGTTCCGCCGCTTCGAGCAGGCCGATGGCGCCCGCACCGCCGCGCAGTACGGGGGCAGCGGGCTGGGTCTGGCGATCTGCCGCGAGCTGGCACTGGCGATGCAGGGGCAGATCGGCGTGCAGAGCCAGCTCGGCGTGGGAACGCGTTTCACGGTGACCCTGCCGTTGCCCCTGGAGCAGGGAACGACCGGCGCGCCGGGCGCGGCCGAGGGCGAGCAGTGGGTATTGCCGCCGCTGCGCATCCTGCTGGTGGAGGACGATCTGACCGTGGCCGAGGTGGTCAGTGGCCTGCTATCGGCGCGTGGCCACCAGGTGGTCCATGCCGAGCACGCATTGGCGGCGCTGCGCGAGGTCAGCGAGGCACCGTTCGAGGTGGTGTTGATGGATCTGGATCTTCCAGGACTGGGCGGCATCGCCTTGGCTGAGCACCTGCGCGGCCAAGGGTTCGAGATGCCGCTGATTGCGGTCACGGCGCGCACCGATCCATCGATCGAGCAGCAGGCCCGCGACGCAGGCTTCGATGCCTTCCTGCGCAAGCCGGTCACCGGCGATCTGCTGGTGGAGGCGATCGCGCGCGTATTGCACGCCACCCGGTAGCAGCGGACCGTTGGTCCGCTGACGGTGCGTGCCCGCCGTTACTCGGCGACTTCCTCAACGTCGCGTGGCGAGGGCCGCGTGTCCGGCAGTTGCCAGAAGATCAGCGTGGAGGTCAGGGTGATGGCGCCGACGCAGACGAAGGTGGCGTGCAGCGCAGCCGTCGCGCCATGCGAAGCATCGAGATGATTGAACGCGGCGAGCAGGCTGCCGGCAGCAGCCGCACCAAAGCCGGTTGCGAGCATCATCACCATCGAAAGAAGACTGTTGCCGGCACTGGCGAAGTCGCGGTCCAGATCGCGCAGGGTCACGGTGTTCATCACGGTGAACTGCAGTGAATTGACGGCACCGAACAGGGCCAGCTGGATGATGCGGATCCACAGCGGCTGGCCGGGCGTCATGAAGATGAAACTGGCCATCGCCAGGCCGACCAGCACGGTATTGACCATGAGCACGCGGCGATAGCCGAAGCGCTCGACGAGCTTGACCGCGTACCGCTTGGAGACCATGCCCGCCGCGGCGACCGGGATCATCAACAGGCCGGCATTCATCGGGCTCATGCCCATGCCGACCTGCAGCAGCAGTGGAATCAGCAGCGGCATGGCGCTGCTGCCGATACGTGAGAACAGGTTGCCGAGGATGCCGATGCGGTAGCTGGGCACGTGGAACAGCGCGAGCGAGAACAGCGGCGCCGTGGAGTTGGCGGCGTGCAGCCAGTAACCGACGAGGGCGGCCAGGCCGGCGACGGTCATGAGCATGACCAGTGCATGCGGGGTGGCCATGCCGGAGATGCCGTCCAGCGCGAGGGACAGTACGACCATGCCGAAGGCCAGCATGAGGTAGCCGGCGATGTCGAAGCGTGTGCGGTGTTCGGCGTAGTGGTCCGGCATGATCTTCATCGCCGCGACGTAGCCGATGATGCCGATCGGCAGGTTGATCAGGAACACCCAGTGCCAGGAGGCGACTTCGACGAGCCAGCCACCCAGGGTGGGGCCGATCAGCGGGCCGATCAGGGCGGGGATGGCGATGAAACTCATGGCGCGAAGGAATTCTTCGCGGGACACCGAGCGCATGACGGCCAGGCGGCCGACCGGCAACAGCATGGCACCACCGATGCCCTGCAGGACGCGGGCACCGACGAGCTGGTGCAGGGTCTGGGCGAGCGCGCAGGCGAGCGAGCCGAGGGTGAACAGGATGATCGCGACAAGGAAGGTGCGTCGTGTGCCGAAGCGGTCGGCGATCCAGCCGGAGGCAGGGATGAAGGTGGCGACGGCCAGGGCGTAGCTGAAGACGACCGACTGCATCTGCAGCGGGCTTTCGCCGAGGCTGCGGGCCATGACAGGCAATGCGGTGTTGACGATGGTGGAGTCCAGCATCTGCATGAAGATGGCCAGCGATACGAGCCACAACAGGGGCCGGATCGAGGCGTAGCTGCTGGTCGTCATGGTGCGGGCCTTCGTCAACGAGGGCGATATGATCGCCGATGTGGGATCAGGGTGTGGTCAAGAGCCGAAGCCGAAGCCGAAGCCGAAGCATCGGCTCGGTCGGTGTCGCGGAGAGGGTGCGGCACGGGTGGGTTTGCGGGTCACGCCGGAAATACGACCAAGGAGGCTCATGTCGCGCCATCCAAGGCGCTCATGGTCCCGCCAACCCACCCGTGCCACACCCATGACCGTTGTCTGGCTGTCAGGGGAAGAGCGGACATGCAGGAAACCAGTCGCTCGTCTGGAATGGATGTAATGCCGGGACTGACATGGGTAGATCCACGCCATGCGTGGATGGCCGCGCGCAGCGCGGCAATGATCGGCACCCATCGCCTGCGGACGGCACGTGTGGTGCGTCTCGAGGGTGGAAACGAGCGCACGCGTCCTGGATGCAGAACGCGCGCGTCGTCAACCATGCCCGGGTAGTGCCGGCCGCTGGCCGGCTACCTGCCGATGGCGATCAGCGTCGGCTCAAGCGGTGTACAGCTTCCACCAGCACCTGGACATGGTCGGGATTCATGTCGGGCGACATGCCGTGGCCAAGGTTGAAGACGTGGCCTTCGCGCGAGCCGCCGTTGCCTTGGGCGTAGCTGTCGAGCACCTGGCCGGCGGCGCGTTCGATGGCGGCGGGATTGCCGTACAGGGTGGTGGGGTCGAGGTTGCCCTGCAGGGCGACGCGGCCGCCTGTGCGGGCGACGGCGTCGGCGAGGTCCAGCGTCCAGTCGACACCGAGGGCGTCCGCGCCGGTGTCGGCGAGGGCGCCGAGATGCAGGCCGGTGCCTTTGCCGAACAGGATCAGCGGGGTGCGTTCGGCACCCTCACCGCGTTCGAGTTCCTGGGCGATGCGGGTCAGGTAGCGCAGGGAAAATTCGCGGTACATGGTGGGGCTGAGTACGCCGCCCCAGGTGTCGAACACCTGCAGGACCTGCGCGCCGGCCGCGCGCTGGGCGGCAAGGTAGGCGATCACCGCGTCGGTGACGACCGAGAGCAGCTGGTGCAGGGCGGCCGGTTCGTTCAGGGCCATCGCCTTGATGCGGGCGAAGTCCTTGCTGCCGCCGCCTTCGACCATGTAGCAGGCCAGCGTCCACGGGCTGCCGGAGAAGCCGATCAAGGGCACACTGCCATCGAGTTCGCGGCGGATCACGCGGACGGCGTCCATCACGTAGCGCAGTTCGGTTTCCATGTCCGGCACGGCCAGCTTGGCGATGGCGGCCGCATCGCGGACGGGGTGGCGGAACTTCGGGCCTTCGCCTTCGACGAAGTACAGCTCCAGGCCCATCGCGTCGGGGATGGTGAGGATGTCCGAGAACAGGATGGCGGCATCGAGGTCGAAGCGGCGCAGCGGCTGCAGGGTGACTTCGCAGGCGATGTCCGGGTTCTTGGCCATCGCCAGGAAGCTGCCGGCCTTGGCGCGGGTGGCGCGGTACTCGGGCAGGTAACGGCCGGCCTGGCGCATCAGCCAGACGGGGGTGCAGTCCACCGGTTCGCGGCGCAGGGCGCGCAGCAGGCGATCATGGCGGGAGGGGCTGGTCACGGAACGCTTCCTTGGGATCTGGTGGCGCGGGGCCGAAGGGGGGTATGGCGGTAGGGCGATGGCGGTGCGATGGCCGCTCAGGGCGGCGGATCACCGCTGGTGTAGGTCACTTCGTAGCCGCGATGCAGGTGCGCGTCGCGCGCCTTCTCGAACGCGGCCAGCGCCAGGTCTTGCTGCAGATGCAGCTCGCGCCGCAGTTGCCCGCGCCCGCCGATCGGGCCAGATTCGAGCAGCAGCTCCCAGCCGCCGAACAGGTCCGGTTGCAGGGTGAGCTGGAGATAGCGGGCCGGATCGGCACCGCGGGCGTGTTGGTGCAGGAAGACGCGCATGCCCCGATTGTAGCCGTGAACGCCGGAGGTGGCCGTCAGCGTTGGGGCAGGTGCGGCGGAAGGTCGCAGGCTCAGCCGGCGGCGAGCACGCGCAGCACGTCGGCCTCGTCGACATCGGCGACCACTTCGGCCCGGCCGATCCCACGCCACAGCACCAGGCGCAGGCGGCCGGCGACGTTCTTCTTGTCCAGCCGCATCCGGGCCAGCAGCGCCTCAGGCTGCAGGCCGGCAGGAATGGCCACCGGCAGTTCGTAGCGCAGCAGCAGCTCGCGCAGCTGGTCGGTGTCGGCGTCCTCGCTCATGCCCAGCCGGGCCGACAGGCGTGCGGCCAGGACCATGCCGACCGCGACGGCTTCGCCGTGGTTGAGGTTGTCGTTGCCTGGTGCGCCGTAGCCCTGTTCGGTTTCGATCGCGTGGCCGAAGGTGTGGCCCAGGTTGAGCAGGGCACGCTCGCCTTTTTCCAGCGGATCGCGCGCCACGATCTCGGCCTTGTGCTCGCAGCTGCGCGCGATGGCCTGGGCCAGCGCGGTGTCGTCGCCGGCCAGCAGCGCGGCGTGTTCGGCCTGCAGCCACTGGAAAAACAACGGGTCGCGGATCGCACCGTATTTGATCACCTCGGCCAGGCCGGCACGCAGCTCACGCGGCGGCAGGGTACGCAGGGCGGCGGTATCGGCGATCACGGCGCGCGGCGGGTGGAAGGCACCGACCAGGTTCTTGCCTTCGGGAATGTCCACTGCGGTCTTGCCCCCGACCGAGGAGTCGACCATCGCCAGCAGTGACGTCGGCAACTGCACGCAGTCCACGCCGCGCATCCAGCAGGCGGCTGCGAAGCCGGCCAGGTCGCCAGCGACGCCGCCACCGAGGGCCATCACGCAGGCATCTCGGGTGGCGCCGAGGGCGGCCAGTGCGGTGATCGCATCGCCGAAGTGGGCCAAGGTCTTGGAGGCTTCGCCGGCCGGCAGCACCAGCGCACCGATCAGCAGATCCGGGCGCGCGGCCAGCAGCGCCGACTTCACTCCGGCCAGATACAGTGGGGCGACCGAGGAATCGCTGAGCAGCAGCACATGGCGGCCGCGCACGTGGCGGGCCAGCAGCTCCCCGTGGCCGAGCAGGCCCGGGCCGATGTGGATGGTGTAGGGGGTGTCGCCGCTGACGGCAACGGTACGCGGGGAGGGGGTCATTCGGGTGTTTCCTGTCGCTGCCACTGCGCGGCCAGGCGCAGCACCAGCTGCGCGGTGGCCTCGGCGGGCGTGTAGAGATCGGTATCCAGGGTGAGATCGGCCAGACCCTGGTAGAGCGGGTCGCGGGCAGCGGCCATGTCGTGCAGGACCTGTTCGCGGTCCGGCCGCTGCAGCAGCGGGCGGCCGCGGTCACGGGCCAGCCGCTCCAGCTGGGCTGGCACGCTGACCCGCAGGTAGACCACGAAACCCCGGCGTGCGATCGCGGCGCGGTTGTCCGGATCCAGCACCGCGCCACCGCCGGTGGAGACCAGTTGGCCGTGGCCGTCCAGCAGGGCGTGCAGGACCTGGCGCTCGTGCTGGCGGAAGCCGGCCTCCCCGGAGTGTTCGAAGATCGCCGGAATGCTGGCGCCGGTGCTGTCCACGATGGCCTGGTCGGCGTCCACGAAGTCCAGCGTGAAGCGCTCGGCCAGCCGGCGCCCGATGCAGGTTTTGCCGGCGCCCATCGGGCCAATCAGGATGAGGTTCGGCGCGGGATTCATTACCCTCGATCCTAACATCTCCGTGCCATCGCCTTTACGTGCCGGCCCCCATGGTGGGCCGGCGCGGACTCTCCCGCGCGCCACCGGAGTGCCCCATGTCCGTCGCCAAAATCATCGAGATCAACGCGTCCTCCAAGACCAGCGTCGAGGACGCGGTACGCAGCGGCCTGAAGAAGGTGGCCGAGACGGTCAAGGGCATCCAGGGCGCCTGGATCAATGAAACCAAGGTCGTCACCGATGGCGAGGGCAACATCACCGAATGGCGGGTGAATCTGCGGGTGACCTTCCTGGTCGGCTGAGTGCTGCGTTTCCGTCGATGCCGCGGTCAGCGCGGCGCGACGATCCGGCGCTGTTCGTCCAGTGCGATCACCGTATCGGCCAGCGCCGGCAACGTACGCAGCGCCTGCCGGCTGACCCGTTCGTAGTACTGCACGAAGCGCTCCAGCTGGGCGCGGCTCATGCTGCTGCGGTCGGGTTGGGCGGCCTGCAGGTTCTGCTCCTGCTGCCAGCGCCAGCGCGGGATCACCGAGAAGTCCGGCGGCTGGAGGAACCACAGCCGGTCGCAACGCTGCCACAGCGCGGGGTAGTCCTGCGCGAGCGCGTGATTGCACCAGCGGCGCCAGCGGCCGTCGGCATCGGCGTCGCGCTCGAGTGCGTTGAGCGGTGGATCCAGGTCGGCCTCGTCCTGTGCCGGCGTGCCCAGGAACCAGCCTTCGAACACCAGCAGGTCGAGCGGGCCGTCGAGGCGCGGCCAGTCCTTTTCGGGCAGGCGCTCGTCGGCCAGTTTGTCGAAACGGGGCAGGGCGACCGGGCCGCCGGCCGCGACCGCGTCCAAGGTGGCATGGGCCAGGGCCAGATCGTGGGTGCCCGGCGGGCCGCGGGTCAGCAGCAGCGGGTGCACCTGCCGCGCCAGACGTTGGCGCTGGGCACGGGTGAGGTACACATCGTCGATGGAGAGCATGGCCGCGCGCAGGCCGCGCGATGCCGCCAATGCGACCACCTGGGCCGCCAGCGTCGATTTGCCGCTCCCCTGCAGGCCGCTGATCGCCAATACTGGAACGGCCGCGCCGCAGTTCAGCGCGTCGTCAAGCGCCTGCGCGACCAGTGCATCCGGAAAACCTTTCGTCGGGGGCATGTACGCAGGTGCAGGCATGCAGCGACAATAAACCCAAACCGCGTGACAAGAAAACCGCCATGACCGATCTGTATGCCGAAGCGTTGTCCACCTTTGCCGGGCTGTTCGAAGAAGCCAAGGCAAGCCGCGAAGTCGAACCGAATGCGATGACGGTGGCCACGGCCGACCCGAACGGCCAGCCCTCCGCGCGGACCGTGTTGCTGAAGGCGTTCGACGAGCGCGGCTTCGTGTTCTATACCCATCTGGACAGCCACAAGGGGCGTGAACTGCAGGCCAATCCACGCGCCGCGCTGCTGTTCCTGTGGCGCAGCCTGCGCGAAGCCGGCATCCAGGTGCGGATCGAAGGCTTGGTGGAGAAGGTCAGCGACGCCGAGGCCGATGCGTACTTCGCTTCGCGCCCGCGCATGAGCCAGATCGGCGCCTGGGCGTCACTGCAATCGAAGACGCTGGCCTCGCGCGAAGCATTCGACGCACGCGTGGCGGCCACCGAGGCCAGCTTCGAGGGCCGCGACGTGCCGCGTCCGGACGGCTGGAGCGGCCTGCGCGTGGTGCCGCAGCGGATCGAGTTCTGGTACGGCGCGCAGTTCCGTCTGCACGAGCGCTGGTGCTATGAGACCGGTGTGGACGGGCAGTGGAGCAAGCGGATGTTGTTCCCGTGAACGCCGCCGCGCCGGTCATCCGGCACGCGACGCGTGTGGACGCCACGGCGTGGGCAAGCCTGCGGCGGGGTCTGTGGCCTGATGCCGATGAGACGCTGGGGGAGCTCCAGGACGCCCTGGCTGACGCCGACGCTGCCGTCTTCCTGGCCTGCGCCGATGCAGCGGTCGGATTTGCCGAGGTGCGGCTCCGGCACGACTACGTCAACGGAACCGAGACCACGCCGGTCGGCTTCCTGGAAGGCTGGTACGTGCAGCCGGACTGGCAGGGACGTGGCCTGGGCCGCGCGCTGCTGGCGGCGGCCAAGGCGTGGACGCGCGCAAAGGGCTGCAGTGAGCTGGCCTCCGACAGCCGGCTTGAAGACGTGACTGCCCAGGCGGCGCACCGGGCCTGTGGATTCGAGGAAACCGAGCGCGTGGTGTATTTCCGGCTGCCGCTGGATCCGGCTGGCTGACGCGCGGTCTGTTCAACCCACCGACCCCTCGCGCAGCCACCGCCACAGCGTTGTCCGCGATACGCCCAGCAGCGCGCACGCCTGCTCGCGGTTGCCGCCGCAGTCGGCCAGCAACCGCCGCAGCGCGGCCGCATCCGGTCGCGCCGTTGACGCAGCAGTGAGGGCTGCCGGGGTGCCGCCGCCTGGAACCGCCAGTGGCCGCTGCGCCGCGTGCAGTTCCGGCAACCACTGCAGCATCTGCGGCAACGTCAGCGCGCCCGGCTGTTGCTGCCAGTGGATGCGCAGGCGATCGACCATGTTGCGCAGCTCACGCACGTTGCCCGGCCAGGCGTAGTCGCGCAGCCGCGCGAGCGCCTCCGGCGAGAGCGGCGAATCCGTATCCGCGAGCTGCCGGAAGAAGTGGCTCACCAGCAAGGGCACATCCGCGCGCCGGTCGCGCAGCGTCGGCAGCGCGATGCGCAGCGCGGCCAGGCGGTAGTACAGATCGCGGCGGAAGCGTTGTGTGTCCACCAGCGATTCCAGCGTCTGCAGCGTGGCCGCGACCACGCGCACGTCCACCGGCGTCGGCTCGGTAGCGCCCACGCGCAGCACTTCGCGCTCTTCCAGTACCCGCAGCAGCCGGGTCTGCAACGGCAGCGGAAGTTCGCCGATTTCATCGAGGAACAAGGTGCCGCCCTCGGCGGCTTCGACCAGACCGACACGACCGCCACGACGTGCGCCGGTGAAGGCGCCTTCGTTGTAACCGAACAGTTCGGCCTCCAGCAGTGACTCGCTGATCGCCCCGCAGTTCAGCGCGACGAAACGGCCCCGGCGGCCGCTGGCGGTATGCAGTTGCCGCGCCACCAGCTCCTTGCCGGTGCCGGTCGCGCCGGTCACCAGCACGGTGCTGTCGTACGGGGCGTACAGCGCGATGTGCTCGCGCACCTGCTGCATCGGCGCGCTGTCACCGAGCAGGGCGTGGTCGTCATCCCGGCGCTTGGCCGGTGCCCGCCGCCGCAGTGACGATGCCCCGGAACGGGCCAGGGTCTGGGTCAGCTCCAAGGCATGTTCGAAGGCTTGCCGCACCGAATCGGCCGAGTACAGCAGCACCCCGGGCAGGCCGACCTGCTCGGCATGGTCGATCGCCATGCCGGTGCCGACGATCACCTCGATGCCGTTGGCACGCAGATCGGCGATGCAGTCGCGCGCATCCTCACGGGTGACGAAGCGGCGGTGCTCGATGTCCAGCCCGAAGCTGTGCTGGAAGCTGCCGAACGTCGGCACGTCGGTGGCATGCGTGACCAGACCGATCCGCGGGGCGATCCGGCGCGCGCGCGCCAGCGCTTCCATCAGATCGAAGCCATTGGCCTGGATCGGGACCAGCGGCACCTCCAGCCGGCTGCGCAGGTAGGCCGCGTTCGAACCACCGGCGATCACCACATCGCAGTGTTCGCGGCGCAGGCGCTGGCCGATGACATCCACTGCCTCCTCGAAACCAAGGTTGATCGGCACGATGCGGGCGCGGCGGTCGAACTCGGGAATCACATCCCCCAGCAGTCCGGTCAGGCGCGACACGCTGACGGTCCAGATCACCGGCAGTTGGCCGGCATCGGGATCGGACAGGCGGGCGCGGTGGCGGGGCAGGCTGATCGACATGAGGCTGTTTCAATGGTTCAGTTTCAGCCATGTTACAGATGTTTCAATGTTTCAAGGTGAAACGTCGCAGTCACCTCGCTGCCTCAATGAAATCAAACACTTGTCACCTGGCACGGCCTTTGCGCCTATCAACGGGTCAATCACGATGGAATGTCGCATGAGCACCCCCGTTTCTTCCGCTGGCGCCCGTTTCCGCGCCGCACTGGCCGCCGAATCGCCGTTGCAGGTGATCGGCGCGATCAACGCCAACCACGCGCTGCTGGCCAAGCGCGCCGGCTACCGGGCGATCTACCTCTCCGGCGGCGGCGTCGCGGCCGGCTCGCTGGGCCTGCCGGACCTGGGCATCAACACCCTGGAAGACGTGCTGATCGACGTGCGACGTATCACCGATGTGTGCGACCTGCCGCTGATGGTGGATATCGACACCGGTTTCGGTCCGAGCGCGTTCAACATCGCGCGTACGGTCAAGTCGCTGATCAAGGCCGGCGCGGCCGCCTGCCATATCGAAGACCAGGTCGGCGCCAAGCGCTGCGGTCACCGCCCGGGCAAGGAGATCGTGTCGCAGGGCGAGATGGTGGACCGGGTCAAGGCCGCCGCCGATGCCAAGACCGATCCGGACTTCTTCCTGATCGCACGCACCGATGCCATCCAGGTCGATGGCGTGGATGCCGCGATCGAACGCGCCATCGCCTGCGTCGAGGCCGGTGCCGATGGCATCTTCGCCGAGGCCGCCTACGATCTGGATACCTACCGCCGCTTCGTCGATGCGGTGAAGGTGCCGGTGCTGGCCAACATCACCGAGTTCGGCGCCACGCCGCTGTTCAGCCGCGACGAGCTGGCCTCGGCCGGCGTCGCCATCCAGCTGTTCCCGCTATCCGCGTTCCGCGCTGCCAACAAGGCGGCAGAGAACGTGTATGAGACCATCCGCCGCGAGGGCCACCAGCGTAATGTGGTGGAGGCGATGCAGACCCGCGAGGAACTCTACGACCGTATCGGTTACCACGCCTTCGAGCAGCAGCTCGATGCGTTGTTCGCCGCCAAGAAGTAAGACCGCACACTGTTTTCTGGAGGGATCATGAGCGACACCACTACCGCCCCCGGCTTCAAGCCGAAGAAATCCGTCGCCCTGTCGGGCACCGCCGCCGGCAACACCGCGCTGTGCACCGTCGGCCGCAGCGGCAACGACCTGCATTACCGCGGGTATGACATCGCCGATCTGGCCAACACCAGCGAGTTCGAGGAAATCGCGCATCTGCTGGTCCATGGCAAGCTGCCGACCCGCGCCGAGCTGGTCGCCTACAAGACCAAGCTGAAGTCGCTGCGTGGCATCCCGGCCGCGGTCAAGGCCGCGCTGGAAGAACTGCCGCCGTCGGCGCACCCGATGGACGTGATGCGTACCGGCGTCTCCGTGCTCGGCTGCGTGTCGCCGGAGAAGGACGACCACAACCATCCCGGCGCGCGCGATATCGCCGACAAGCTGATGGCCTGCCTGGGTTCGATGCTGCTGTACTGGTACCACTGGAGCCACAACGGTCGTGCGATCGATGTGGAAACCGATGATGACTCCATCGGTGGCCACTTCCTGCACCTGCTGCACGGCGAGAAGCCGCAGGATTCGTGGGTCAAGGCGATGCATACCTCGCTGATCCTGTACGCCGAGCACGAGTTCAACGCCTCGACCTTCGCCTGCCGCGTCATCGCCGGCACCGGCAGCGACATGTACAGCGCGATCACCGGCGGCATCGGTGCGCTGCGCGGTCCCAAGCACGGTGGCGCCAATGAAGTGGCCTTCGAAGTGCAGAAGCGCTACGACAGCCCCGACGATGCCGAGGCCGACATCAAGGCCCGCGTGGAGCGCAAGGAAGTCGTGATCGGTTTCGGCCACCCGGTCTACACCGTCAGCGATCCGCGCAACAGCATCATCAAGGACGTCGCGCGCGATCTGTCCGCCGAGCAGCAGAACGTCAAGATGTACGACATCGCCGAGCGCCTGGAATCGGTGATGTGGGACATCAAGAAGATGTTCCCGAACCTGGACTGGTTCAGCGCGGTCAGCTACCACATGATGGGCGTGCCGACGGCGATGTTCACTCCGTTGTTCGTGATCGCACGCACCTCCGGTTGGAGCGCGCACATCATCGAGCAGCGCATCGACGGCAAGATCATCCGCCCGAGTGCGAACTACACCGGCCCGGAAGACCAGGCCTTCGTGCCGATCGACCAGCGCAAGTAAGACAGACGTACCGCACCCGTTCGCGGGTGCCTTGCGGACCAGGCCGGCGCGATGCCGGTCTGCTCCGTTGCGGCGTCGCTACTCCTTCTTCGCCGGTGTCACGACGCCCCGGCCCGCCAACAAGCAGCTATCGCCAGCCATGAATACTCAGTACCGCAAGAACCTCCCCGGCACCGCGCTGGACTATTTCGATACCCGGGCCGCGGTCGACGCGCTCCAGCCCGGCGCCTATGCCACGCTGCCGTATACCTCGCGCGTGCTGGCCGAAAACCTGGTGCGCCGCTGCGACCCGGCCACCCTGGATGCGTCACTGCGGCAGCTGATCGAGCGCCGCCAGGACCTGGATTTCCCGTGGTTCCCGGCCCGCGTGGTGTGCCATGACATTCTCGGCCAGACCGCCCTGGTCGATCTGGCCGGCCTGCGCGATGCCATCGCCGATGCCGGCGGTGACCCGGCGCAGATCAATCCGGTAGTGCCGACCCAGCTGATCGTGGATCACTCGCTGGCGGTGGAATTCCCCGGCTTCGACAAGGCCGCGTTCGAGAAGAACCGCGCCGTCGAGGACCGCCGCAATGAAGACCGGTTCCACTTCATCAACTGGACCAAGAAGGCGTTCAAGAACGTCGACGTGATTCCGCCGGGCAACGGGATCATGCACCAGATCAATCTGGAGAAGATGTCGCCGGTCGTGCAGGTGCGCGAGGGTGTGGCCTTCCCGGATACCTGCGTCGGCACCGACAGCCATACCCCGCATGTGGACGCGCTGGGGGTTATCGCGATCGGCGTGGGCGGCCTGGAAGCGGAGAGCGTCATGCTCGGCCGTGCGTCCTGGATGCGCCTGCCCGACATCATCGGCGTGGAGCTGACCGGCCGACCGCAGCCGGGCATCACCTGCACCGACGTGGTGCTGGCGCTGACCGAGTTCCTGCGCAAGGAGCGCGTGGTGGGGGCGTGGATCGAGTTCTACGGGGAGGGCGCCAACGCGCTGACCATCGGTGACCGCGCCACCATCTCCAACATGACGCCGGAGTTCGGCGCCACCGCGGCGATGTTCTACATCGACCAGCAGACCCTGGACTACCTGCGCCTGACCGGCCGCGAAGATGCCCAGGTCGCGCTGGTGGAAACCTACGCCAAGGCCACCGGCCTGTGGGCCGACGACCTGGTCACCGCGCAGTACGAGCGCGTGCTGCAGTTCGACCTCTCCACCGTGGTGCGCAACATGGCCGGCCCGTCCAACCCGCACAAGCGTGTGGCGACGACCGACCTGGCTGCGCGCGGCATCGCCGATGAAGGCAAGCTGGCCTCGGGCAGGCAGGAACAGGCCGATGGCCTGATGCCCGATGGCGCGGTGATCATCGCCGCGATCACCAGCTGCACCAACACCAGCAACCCGCGCAATGTGATCTCCGCGGCATTGCTGGCGCGCAACGCCAACCGCGCCGGCCTGACCCGCAAGCCGTGGGTGAAGAGCTCGCTGGCGCCCGGTTCCAAGGCCGTGCAGCTGTATCTGGAAGAAGCCGGCCTGCTGACCGAACTGGAGCAGATGGGCTTTGGCATCGTGGCCTTTGCCTGCACCACCTGCAACGGCATGAGCGGCGCGCTGGACCCGAAGATCCAGCAGGAAGTGATCGATCGCGACCTGTATGCCACCGCCGTGCTCTCGGGCAACCGCAACTTCGACGGCCGCATCCACCCGTACGCCAAGCAGGCCTTCCTGGCCTCGCCGCCGCTGGTGGTGGCCTATGCGATCGCTGGCACGGTGCGCTTCGATATTGAAAAGGATGCGCTCGGCCATGATGCCGACGGCAACGCGATCACGCTGAAGGATCTGTGGCCGAGCGATGCCGAGATCGACGCGGTGGTCAAGGCCTGCGTCAAGCCGGAACAGTTCCGCAAGGTCTACGACCCGATGTTCACCTTCAAGGTGGAGCACGGCGCCCCGATCAGCCCGCTGTACGACTGGCGCCCGCAGAGCACCTACATCCGCCGCCCGCCTTACTGGGAAGGCGCGCTTGCCGGTGCCCGCAGCCTGACCGGCATGCGACCGCTGGCCGTGCTCGGCGACAACATCACCACCGACCACCTTTCGCCGTCCAACGCGATCATGGCCAGCAGCGCGGCCGGCGAGTACCTGGCGAAGATGGGCCTGCCCGAGGAAGACTTCAATTCCTACGCGACCCACCGCGGTGACCACCTCACCGCGCAGCGCGCGACGTTCGCCAACCCGAAGCTGATCAATGAAATGGCCGTGATCGATGGCCAGGTCACGCAGGGCTCGCTGGCGCGCGTGGAGCCGGAAGGCCAGGTCACCCGCATGTGGGAAGCGATCGAAACCTACATGGGCCGCAAGCAGCCGCTGATCATCATCGCCGGTGCCGATTACGGCCAGGGCAGCTCGCGTGACTGGGCCGCCAAGGGCGTGCGTCTGGCCGGTGTGGAAGCGATCGCCGCCGAAGGCTTCGAGCGCATCCACCGCACCAACCTGATCGGCATGGGCGTGCTGCCGCTGGAGTTCAAGGAAGGCGTCAACCGCAAGACCCTGGGCATCGATGGCACTGAAACCTTCGACGTGCTCGGCGATCGCGTGCCGCGTGCCGAACTCACCCTGGTCATCCATCGTCGCAACGGTGAGCAGCTGCGGGTGCCGGTCACCTGCCGGCTGGATACCGCTGAAGAAGTCTCGATCTACGAGGCCGGCGGCGTGCTGCAGCGGTTCGCCCAGGACTTCCTGGAATCGGCGCAGGCGATGTGACGGTATGCCAGGCCCGCCCGCGAGGTGCGGGCCTGGCGCGTCGCTGGCATGGGGCCATCGGCGCGTAGGTTCCACAATACCCGGGACAGGCGGCCGCACGGGCGCGGTGTCGCTGCGGATGAGCCAGCTGATCCTGCTGATGGACATCTCCACCATCGTGTTCGCCTTCGCCTTCGCCATGCGCCTGCGTCTGGGCTGGCCGTTGCTGCTGCTGGCCGTGGTCAGCGGAAGCACCAAGCTGATCATCCTGTGGCTGTTCCGCTGGGAACGTCGTAGTGCGGCGGCCAAATAGTGGAGCGGCGGGATGAACGAGGCGGAGTTGCGATCAATGGGATGTAGGTGCACACTTTTATGGCAAAAATTGCCAAAGAGGTCTGATCATGGCCACGATGAACATCTCGCTCACCGATCCGCTCAAACAGTTTGTCGATGAGGAAGTAAGCCAGGGGGGGTACTCCAGTACGTCCGACTACGTGCGCGACCTGATCCGCCAGCGCCAGCGGCAAAAGGCCGAAGAGCTGCTGCGCCGGTTGATTGCGGAGGGCTTGGCGTCTGGCCCAAGTGCCCCGGTCACCTCGGCAACTTTCGAGCGGATGCGCGGTGACCTGGCAGAGCGGTTGGATCGTGAAGCGGATTGAGTGGCGACCACGCGCGGAACAGGACGTGGCCGACGCTGCGCTCTGGTTCGCGCGTCAGGGAGGGTTGGTGCTGGGCGAACGGTTCATCGCGACGGTGGATGCCACACTGCTGCGGATCGCGGCATGTCCTGGGGCAGGGTCCGCTCGGCACGCTTGGGTCAGCGATGACCTGCCGGTCCCACTGCGATTCGTGATCTTGCCCGTCTTTGATCGCTATCTGGTCTATTACCTTGACCTTCCGGACCGCGTTGACATCCTTCGCGTCTGGGATACCTCGCGCGGGCTCGATGCATTGATGGATCAGACGCCCTGACCGTCCTCCGGTGCACGCAGCGCCATTCAAGCGGATGACGCATCCGCTCGTCCCCATCCATCCTGCACGGACATGATTTCATGACCCATCTCCCCCAGCTCCGCATTCCCGCCACCTACCTGCGCGGTGGCACCAGCAAGGGTGTGTTCTTCAAGCTGAGCGACCTGCCTGCCGCCGCGCAGGTGCCGGGCCCGGCCCGCGATGCGCTGCTGATGCGCGTGATCGGCTCGCCCGACCCGTATGCCAAGCACACCGATGGCATGGGCGGCGCGACCTCCAGCACCAGCAAGTGCGTGATCATCTCCGCGCCGTCGGTGCCGGAGCACGACGTGGATTATCTGTACGGCCAGGTGGCGATCGAGACGGCATTTGTCGACTGGAGTGGCAACTGCGGCAACCTCAGCACGGCGGTGGGCCCGTTCGCGATCAGCAACGGAATGATCGATCCGGCGCGGATTCCGCACAACGGCCTGTGCACCGTGCGGATCTGGCAGGCCAACATCGGCAAGACCATCCTGGCGCACGTGCCGATCGTGGAGGGCCAGGTGCAGGAGGACGGCGATTTCGACCTTGATGGCGTGACCTTCCCGGCCGCGGAGATCCAGCTGGAGTTCCTGGATCCCTCCGATGATGGCGAGGGCGGGACGATGTTCCCGACCGGTAATCTGGTCGACACGCTCGACGTGCCCGGCGTGGGCAGCTTCCAGGCCACGATGATCACCGCCGGCATTCCCACCATCTTCCTCAACGCGGCTGATCTGGGCTACACCGGCACCGAACTGCAGCCGGCGATCAACGAGGACAAGGCCGCCCTGGCGCGTTTCGAAGCGATCCGCGCGCACGGCGCGGTGCGCATGGGGCTGATCGAGACCATCGAGCAGGCCGCGACCCGTCAGCACACACCGAAGGTCGCCTTCGTCGCCCCGGCGCAGGACTACGTGTCCTCCAGTGGCAAGCAGATCGCCGCGGGCGAGATCGACCTGCACGCGCGCGCGCTGTCCATGGGCAAGCTGCACCACGCGATGATGGGCACCGCCGCAGTCGCCATCGGCACTGCCGCCGCGATCCCGGGCACGCTGGTGAACCTGGCCGCCGGTGGCGGTGAGCGTGAATCGGTGAGCTTCGGTCATCCCTCCGGCACGTTGCGCGTGGGCGCGCAGGCGGCGCTCGTTGACGGTCAGTGGACGGTCACCAAGGCCATCATGAGCCGCAGTGCCCGCGTCTTGATGGACGGTGCGGTAAGGGTGCCTGCCACCACCTTGTAAGTCCCAACAGGAGAATCGCGATGTCCGGTCATGACAGCCACAGCAACCAGCGCCCGCCATGGGACACGGTCCTGACCGACATCGTCGATTACGTCCGCGACTACCCGGTCAGCTCGCCGCTGGCGTACACCACCGCGCGGCACTGCCTGATCGATACGCTGGGCTGCGGGTTGGCGGCGCTATCGTTCCCGGCCTGCAGCAAGCTGCTCGGGCCGCTGGTGCCCGGCATGCAGGTGATCAACGGCGCCCGGGTGCCAGGGACGCGCTTCGAGCTGGATCCGGTGCAGGGCGCCTTCAACATCGGCGCGATGATCCGCTGGCTGGATTTCAACGACACCTGGCTGGCCGCGGAGTGGGGGCATCCCTCCGACAACCTCGGCGGCATCCTGGCTACCGCCGACTGGCTCAGCCGCAATGCCGAGGCGCTGCGCCGGGCGCCACTGACCATGCGCGATGTGCTGGAGGCGATGATCAAGGCGCATGAAATCCAGGGTTGCCTGGCGTTGGAGAATGCGTTCAACCGGGTCGGGCTGGATCATGTGGTGCTGGTCAAGGTCGCCTCCACCGCGGTGGTGTCACACCTGCTTGGTCTGGATCGTGAGCGCATGCTCAATGCGCTGTCGCTGGCCTGGGTGGATGGGCAGTCGCTGCGCACCTACCGGCACGCGCCCAACACCGGCTCGCGCAAGAGCTGGGCGGCCGGTGATGCCACCAGCCGTGCGGTGCGCCTGTCGCTGATGGCCGCGGCCGGTGAGATGGGCTATCCCAGCGCGCTGACCGCGCCGACCTGGGGCTTCTACGATGTCTCCTTCGGCGGGCAGCCGTTCCGCTTCCAGCGGCCGTACGGCAGCTACGTGATGGAGAACGTGCTGTTCAAGATCAGCTATCCGGCCGAGTTCCATGGCCAGACGGCGGTCGAAGCGGCGATGCAGGTGCATGCGCAGATGCGCGCCAGCGGCAAACGCAGCGAAGACATCGCGCAGATCACCCTGCGCACCCAGCAGGCCTGCCTGCGCATCATCGACAAACCCGGCCCGCTGCATAACCCGGCCGACCGCGATCACTGCGTGCAGTACATGGTGGCGATCGGCCTGATCTTCGGCCGGCTGGTTGCCGAGGACTACGAGGACGACGTGGCGGCCGATCCGCGCATCGATCCGCTGCGGGCGACGATCACCTGCGTGGAAGAGCCGCAGTTCACGGCCGACTACCTGGACCCGGACAAGCGCAGCATCGCCAACGCGCTGCACGTGACCTTCGCCGATGGCAGCACGATGGAGGCCGTGGTCGAGTACCCGCTGGGCCACGCCCGGCGCCGGGCCGAGGGCATCCCGCTGCTGGAGGACAAGTTCCGCCGGCACCTGGCCGGGGTGTTCCCGACCGTGCAGCAGCGCCGGATCATCGAGGCGTCGCTGGACCCGGTCGCGCTGGAAGCGATGCCGGTGCACGAGTACGTCGACCTCTACGTCGCCGGGTAGAGCCGACCGTTGGTCGGCTGCCCTTAGCGATGGCTCTTGGCGGCTGCCCTTGGCGGTGGCCCTGCCGGTCACCCATGACGCCCGGATCGCCCGGGGTCGCCCGCGAACGGACGGGGACGGCCCGTATACTGGCCGCCTTGTTCAAGGAGTGACGTCATGGCTAGCCGCAGTCGGTTCGGGCAGTGGAGCTGGAAGGGAATCGCGGGCCTGGCGCTGGTCGCCGGCCTGGCCATCGGCGTCGGGGGTTGCAAGCGCAACGACAGCGGCCAGCTACCAGCCCCGTCCGGCGCGCCGATCACGGCCAAGGCCGAGGCGGTCACCGAGTTCACCCTGGTCCGGGCCTACCCCGATCAGAAGAGCGACGGCCTGTCGCTGGCGCTGGAGTTCTCGCGCCCGCTGGTCGGCACCCAGGATTTTGATGCACTGGTCCGCTTCGCCGAGAAGGTCGGCACCGAGGACAGCAGCTGGTCGCTGTCCGATGACGGCAAGACCCTGCGCTATCCGTTCGTGGAGGCGGCCAAGGAATATTCGCTGATCGTTTCGC
Organism: Stenotrophomonas sp. TWI1151; assembly: GCF_039673135.1. Classification (NCBI taxonomy): domain Bacteria; kingdom Pseudomonadati; phylum Pseudomonadota; class Gammaproteobacteria; order Lysobacterales; family Lysobacteraceae; genus Stenotrophomonas; species Stenotrophomonas sp. TWI1151. The sequence continues at coordinate 192,213 of NZ_JBDJLA010000006.1, read as the reverse complement.
CCGATCTGCTCGCCGCCGATGGCAGCCGGATCGGCAAGGAGCTGCGCCAGAAGGTCTTCACCGGCGAGCTCAAGCCGGTGGCCGGGTTCGCCTCGCAGGGCAGCGTGCTGCCCGCCAAGGACAGCCGCGGCCTGCCGGTGGTCTCGGTCAACGTGCCGGAAGTGGACGTGGAGTTCCTGCGCGTGCGCGAGAAGGAACTGCCGAACTTCTTCAGCCAGTACCAGCGCGGCGGCCGCCGCGGCAGCTGGGAGCTGGACAGCGACTACGGCGACAAGACGCCGATGTCGCAGTTGGCCGAGCCGGTGTACGTCAACCGCTTCGTGATCGGCGGCAAGCAGAACGAGCGCGTGCTCACCTACCTGCCGACCCAGGACATCAAGGAGCTGCAGCAGCCCGGCCTGTATTTCGCGGTGATGAAGCGCAGCGGTTCGTTCGAAGGCGAGTACGACACCGCCTTCTTCACCGTCAGCGACATCGGCCTGCATACGCGTGCCTACAAGGACAAGCTGTTCGTGCACACCGCCTCGCTGCAGAGCGGGGCGTCGCTGAAGAAGATCGAGCTGCGCATCCTCGATGGCAAGGGTGAGGTGGTGCTCAAGGGCGCAACCGACGGCAACGGCAATGCGCTGCTCAATTACACGTTGGATGCCAGCCATGTGCTGATCGCCAGCAGTGGCGGCGATACCTCGATGCTGCCGTTCAACCAGCCCGCGCTGGACCTGAGCGAGTTCGCCGTGGCCGGGCGCGACAACGCCTGGTTCGACGTGTTCACCTGGTCGGGCCGCGACCTGTACCGTCCCGGCGAGACCGTGCGCATTTCCGCACTGCTGCGCGACAACGACGGCAAGCCGGTGAAGCCGCAGCCCGTCTTCCTGCGCCTGAAGCAGCCGGACGGCAAGACCTTCCGCGAGACCCGCCTGACCCCGGGCGAGCAGGGTTACTTCAGCTTCGAGCAGCTGATCCCCGCCGAGGCCCCGACCGGGCGCTGGCAGGTGGAGTTCCGCACCAACCCGGCCAGCAAGGAAGCGATCCAGGGTATGACCCTGCGGATCGAGGAGTTCCTGCCCGAGCGCATGAAGCTGGACCTGGACAGCGTGCAGAAGACGCTCAAGCCGGGCGAGCCGCTCAAGCTGCAGGCCGATGCCGCGTATCTGTACGGCGCGCCGGCCGACGGCAACCGCTTCACCGCACGGTTGGCCGTGGCGGCCGAGCAGTCGCCGGTCGAGTCGCTGCCGGGCTACTTCTTCGGCGACCCGACCACCGCGCTGCCGCGCGAGGCGCGTGACGTCATCGATACCGAATTCCCGGCCGACGGCAAACTGCGCCAGGACGTGGAGCTGCCGGCGGAGGTCAAGCCGACCGCACCGATCGCCGTGGTGCTCTCCGGGAGCGTGTATGAAACCGGTGGCCGCACCGTGACCCGCACCCTGAAGCGGGTGATGTGGCCGGCCGCCGCGCTGGTCGGTGTGCGCCCGTTGTTTGATCCCAAGGATGGCGCGGATGCCAACAGCAACGCGCGCTTCGAACTGATGCGCGTGGACGCGGCGGGCAAGCCGCAGCCGGCCAAGGGCCTGAAGGTCACGCTGGTGCGCGAGCTGCGCGATTACCACTGGACCTTCAACGACAACCGCTGGGATTACGACTTCACCCGCCGCTTCGAGAACAAGGACACCCGCACCGTCGATGCGGGCAGTGCGGCGGTCGGCGTTGACTTCCCGGTGGAGTGGGGCGAGTACCGACTGGACGTGTTCGATCCGGCCACCGGGCTGACCAGCCGCTATCCCTTCAACGCCGGCTGGAGCTGGAACGACGACAACCGCGGCCTGGATGCACGCCCGGACAAGGTCAAGCTGGCGCTGGACAAGACCGGCTACAAGGCCGGCGATACCGTGCGCGTCACCGTGACCCCGCCGCATGCCGGCAAGGGCGTGCTGATGGTCGAGAGCGACAAGATGCTCTACGTCCAGGATATCGACGCCAAGCCGGGCAGCACCTACGACATTCCGGTCACCGCCGAATGGGAACGCCACGACGTCTACATCACCGCGCTGGTGTTCCGTGGCGGCAGTGCCCCGAGCAAGATCACCCCGGCCCGTGCGGTCGGCGTGGTGCATGTGCCGATGGACCGCAAGGCGCGGCAGATCGCGGTCGGCCTGGTGGCACCGAAGCAGATGCGCCCGGAGCAGACGCTGCCGGTCACCGTCAGTGCCCCACAGCTGGCCGGCAAGGTCGCGCATGTGACGGTCTCGGCGGTGGATGTGGGCATCCTCAACATCACCCGCTTCCCGGTGCCCGATGCCGCTGCGCACTTCTTCGCGCAGCGTCGTCTGGGCGTGGATGCGTATGACATCTACAGCCGCGTGATCGAAAGCTTCGACGGCAGCAGCGGCAAGCTGAAGTTCGGTGGCGACATGGCGCTGGCCGCGATGCCGCAGGCCAAGCGCCCGACCGCGCGGGTGCAGACGGTGGACCTGTTCTCCGGCCCGGTGAAACTCGATGCCAAGGGCATCGCGCGGATCGCGCTGAAGGTGCCGGATTTCAACGGCACCCTGCGCGTCTCGGCGCTGGTGTACGCCGATGACCAGTACGGCAAGCGCGATGTGGAGACCGTGGTGCGCGCGCCGATCCTGGCCGAAGCCAGCATGCCGCGCGTGATGGCGCCCGGGGATACCAGCACGGTCACCCTGGATGTGCAGAACTTCACCGGCACGCCGGGCGAGTTCAGAGTGCAGGTCGATGGCATCGGGCCGCTGACCCTGGGCGACGCCAGCCGCACGCTCAAGCTCAACGCCGACGCCAAGAGCACGCTGAGCTTCCCGCTGACCGCGCGCGAGGGCTACACGGTAGCCAAGGTCCGCGTGCGCGTGGATGGCAACGGCTTCAAGGTCGATCGCCGCTATGACCTGCCGGTGCGTGCCGCATGGCCGCAGGTGCTGCGCGCACAGACCCGCACGCTGGATCCGCTGGCCGCCGTCACGATGGACGCCGGCCTGGCCGATGGCCTGATGAACGACTCGGTGACCGCACGCATGCTGGTCAGCGCGCTGCCGCCGATTCCGTTCGCCAGTGCCTTGAATGGCGCGCTCAACTATCCGTATGGCTGCGCCGAGCAGACCACCAGCAAGGGCTATGCCGCGCTGATGCTGGATGAAGCGACCTCGGCCATGCTGGGTGCGGACGGGCTGGATGCCAAGACCCGCCGCGAGCGCATGGAAGGTGCCTTCGGCCGCCTGGCCTCGATGCAGGTCGCCAACGGCAACTTCTCGATGTGGGGCGACGACGGCTACATCAATCCGTGGCTGACGCCGTATATCGCCGAGTTCCTGCTCGACGCCAAGGACGCCGGCTTCGCCGTACCGGACAACGTGCTGCAGAAAGCGCTGAACCGCCTGAGTGAAGACCTGCTGTCCGGTGGCAACCAGTTCTACGGCGAGGACCGCCGCGAGAACCTGAAGTTCGCCAACCAGGCGTATTCGGGCTACGTGCTGGCCCGGGTCAACCGCGCGCCGCTGGGTACCCTGCGCGCGCTGTACGACAACGAACGCAGCAAGTCGCTGACCGGCCTGTCGCTGGTGCACCTGGGCATCGCGCTGTCCCTGCAGGGCGATCACAAGCGCGGCGATGCGGCCATTGCCGCCGGCTTCGCCAAGAGCGCGGACGACCGTCCGGCCTACTTCGGCGATTACGGCAGCGCGGTGCGCGATGACGCATTGATGATCGCGCTGCTGCACGAACGCAAGCTGTCCAAGCCGGCCTACGATGCACGCGCGGTCGATCTCGGTCGCGCGCTGGACGCCCGCCGCAACAGTGGCTGGATGTGGCTGAGCACCCAGGAGCAGGTGGCGCTGGCGCGCATGGGCAAGGCGCTGTCGGCCAACCAGACCAAGCTGGTCTCGGGCGAACTGGTGGTGGGGGGCGAGAGCGAGAGCATCTCGGCACGCCGCATGTTCGGCCGCAGCGTCGACTACGCCGCGCTGGCCAAGGGCGTGCGCTTCACCCCGCAGGGGGAGCCGCCGATGTTCGCCAGCCTGGAAGTGGCCGGCATTCCGCGCAACCCGCCGGAGCCGGACAGCCGCACGCTCGGCGTGGAGCGCAGCTGGTACACCACTGATGGCAAGCCGTGGACGCCGCGTCCGCTGAAGGAAGGCGAGGCCCTGATCGTGCGGGTCAGCGTCACCCCGAACGTGGACATGCCCGATGCGCTGCTGACCGATCTGCTCCCGGCCGGGCTGGAGATCGAGAACTTCAACCTGGGCGATGCCAAGCAGTGGGCCGATGTGGTGGTCGACGGGTTGAGCGTCAACGACCGCGGCGATGCGGCCAACATCAAGCACGAGGAGTTCCGCGATGACCGCTATGTGGCCGCGCTGAAACTCTCGCGGGGCAGCACTGCCAAGGTGTTCTATCTGGTGCGTGCGGTCACGCCGGGCACCTACCGCGTGCCGCCGCCGCTGGTGGAGGACATGTACCGTCCCGACCTGCGCGGGGTGGGGCGCAGCCTCCCGGCCTCGCTGACCGTGGTGCAGCCCTGATCGCAGGGCGGGCCGTCGCGATGACGGCCCGCCTGCTGAATGGACATGATGTCTCTTTTTTCCAAACGGTCGTGGGCATCCGTGCGACGCAACGTGCTGCCCTGCCTGCGCTGGGGAACGGCGGCGCTGCTCACACTGCTGCTGGTGCTGGACCTCGCGTTCCCGCCGCCGCTGCCCAGGCAACGCGACACCAGTACCCTGGTCGTTGCGCGCGATGGCACGCCGCTGCGTGCGTTCGCCGATGCGGACGGGGTGTGGCGCTACCCGGCCTCCGCCGACAGCGTCTCGCCGCTGTATCTGCAGGCGCTGCTGAACTACGAAGATCGCTGGTTCTGGCGGCATCCCGGCATCAACCCGTGGGGCCTGCTGCGCGCGGGCAAGCAATGGCTGTTCGAGCAGCGGATCGTCTCCGGTGGTTCAACGCTGACCATGCAGGTTGCGCGAATCCTCGATCCGCATACGCGCACGCCGTGGGGCAAAGCCAAGCAGCTGCTGCGCGCGGTGCAGCTGGAACTGCACCTGAGCAAGGCGCAGATCCTGGCGCTGTATCTGGAACGTGCACCCTATGGGGGCACCATCGAAGGCGTGGAGGCGGCGAGCTGGGCCTATCTGGGCAAGCCGGCCTCGCAGTTGTCGCATGCCGAGGCGGCGTTGCTGGCGGTGCTGCCGCAGTCGCCCAGCCGGTTGCGTCCGGACCGCCATCCGGAGGCGGCACAGCGGGCGCGTGACAAGGTGCTCGAACGCATGGTGTCACTCGGTGTGTGGTCACGCGAGGAGGTCGACGATGCGCGCATCGAGCCGGTGGTCACCCGCGCCCTGCAGCCCCCGCTGCATGCGGCGTTGTTGGCGCAGCGCCTGCGCTCGGCGCAGCCGCGGGCGGCGCGGATCGAGAGCACGCTGGATATCGGCCTGCAGCGCACGCTGGAAGAGCGTGTGTCGTCCTACTTTTCACAGCTGCCCGAGCGCACCTCGGCGGCGTTGCTGGTGGTGGACAACCGCACACTGGAGGCACGTGCCTACGTCGGTTCGGTGGCGTTCGGCGACAAACAGCGGCTCGGCCATGTGGACATGGTGCAGGCGTGGCGCTCACCGGGCTCAACGCTGAAACCGTTCCTGTACGGCATGGCGCTGGATGATGGCCTGATCCATTCGGAAAGCCTGATGGTGGATGCGCCGCAGAGCTTCGGCGGGTATCGGCCGGGCAACTTCGATGCGGCCTTCAACGGGCCGGTCAGTGCCGCCACGGCGCTGCGGTTGTCACTCAATGTGCCGGCGGTGGACCTGCTGGATCGCGTCGGCTCGGCGCGCTTCGCGGCACGCCTGTCGCATGCGGGCATCAATCTGCGCTTTCCGCACGGCAGTGCGCCCAATCTCTCGCTGATTCTCGGCGGCACCGGCGCGCGGCTGGAGGATCTGGTCGGCACCTTCGCCGCGTTCAACCGCAACGGTATCGCCGGGCGGGTGCGTTATACCGCCGGGGATGCGGTGATCGAGCGCCGCCTGATGTCCCCCGGCGCGGCGTGGATCACCCGCGAGGTGCTCGAGTCCAATCCCCGCCCGGGCTACGGCACCGGCACCTTCGATGTCACCGGGCGCCCGCGTGTGGCCTGGAAGACCGGCACCAGCTACGGCTACCGCGATGCATGGGCGATCGGCACGACGCGCCATTACACGGTAGGTGTGTGGGTGGGGCGCCCGGATGGCACGCCGCTACCCGGGCAGTACGGCGCGGTGACCGCGTTGCCGCTGATGTTCGAGGTGGTCGACAGTCTGCCGCGCCAGGCCGGCGATGCCCGTGCGGCGCCGATGCCGGCGAGCGTGGCGCAGGCCGATATCTGCTGGCCGACCGGTGGTCTGGCCGAGCAGATGGCGCCCGCGCTGTGCCAGCGGCGGATGCCGGCGTTCGTGCTCGATGGGGCGGTGCCGCCGACCTTCGCCGAGCGCGAGGCGCGGCTGTGGCAGCCGGGTCTGCAGCGGTTCCAGGTGGATGCGCGCACGGGGCTGCGGCTGTCGCCGGAGTGCAGCCGACCGCATGCGGCGGAGTCGCGTGAGATCGCGCGCTGGCCGGCGCTGTTGTCGCCGTGGTTGCCGCAGGCGCAGCGTCAGGCCTCGCAGTTGCCTGCGTTGTCCCCGGACTGCAGCGACGATGGTCGAGAGAGTGGTGGGACGCTGCATATCGAGGGGCTCAACGACCGCGCCACCCTCGCACGCGCGCCGAATGCCGAGCGCGGCGTTCGCCTGCAACTGCGTGCACTGGGCAATGAAACGACCGTGGATTGGCTGCTGGATGACCGCTGGATCGCCCGCACTGAAGGCGCGCGGCTGTTCCAGCGCGATTTCGACGAGGTGGGTGAGCACACGCTGACCGCGCTGGCCGCCGATGGTGCGTGGACGCAGGTGCGGTTCCGGATCCTGCGCTGACGGGTTGCTGCCCGCGATCGGGTAGTGCCGGCCGCTGGCCGGCATCACACCATGAACGGTAGTGCCGGCCGCTGGCCGGCACTGCACGCCGTTCGGATGCTGCAGGAGCCGGCCAGCGGCCGGCACTACAGCGTCAGGAGCCGGCCAGCGGCCGACACTACAGGGCCAAGAGTCGGCATGCGGCTGGCGTTACTCGCCGATCCAGCCGTCCAGCAGATCGGCGAATTCGTCGGCGTGCTCTTCTTCCTGCGCGAGGATCTCTTCGAGGATGCGCTTGGTCGTGGTGTCCTTGTCGCCGACGAAGTTGATCATCTCGCGGTAGCTGTCGATCGCGATGCGCTCGGCAATCAGGTTCTCGCGGACCATGTCGCGCAGGTCGCTGCCTTCCTTGTACTCGGCATGCGAGCGCGCGGTGAGCGTATCCGGGTTCAGATCCGGCTCGCCGCCCAGCTGCACGATGCGTTCGGCCAGCTTGCCGGCGTGCGCCTGTTCCTGCTGTGCGTGCTCCAGGAACTCGGCCTTGATCGAATCGGCGAGCATGCCCTTGGCCATGAAGTAATGGCGGTAGTAGCGCAGCACGCAGACGTACTCGGTGGCGAGCGCATCGTTGAGCAGCTTGATCACCGCCTTGCGGTCGGCGCTGTAGCTGTCGGTGATCGCGCCATCCTCGATGTCCTTGCGGGCCTTGGCACGCAGGGTGGCGGTGTCGCTGATGCCCGGCGGGCGGGCGTTGTTGGGGGTGTTCTTGGCTGGCGTTGACATGGCTGGCCGGGTTCCTCTGTTGCGTGGGTCTAGCGGGGGAGATGCTCCAGCACGTACTGGGCCGAAGACACCTCGAATTTTCCGGGTTCCTCGATGAAGGTTTCGCGCACGACACCGTCTTCGACGTACAGCGCGAAGCGGCGCGAGCGGATGCCCATCCCGGAGCTGCTGGCATCCATCTCGAGGCCGAGGGCCCGGGTGAACTCGCCATTGCCGTCGGACAACAGCTGCAGGCCGTCGGGCACCTGCTGGCTCTCGCCCCAGGCCTTCATCACGAACGGATCGTTGACCGCCATGCAGAACACTTCGATCCCGCGGTGGCGGAACTCGGGGAACTGCTCGATGAAGCCGGGCAGGTGCCGGGCCGAACAGGTCGGGGTGAATGCGCCGGGCACGCCGAACAGCACCGCCTTGCGCGAATCGAACAGGGCATGGGTGTCGATGGTCTCCATGCCCTCGCGGATGCGCTTGAGGGTGACTTCGGGAATGCGGTCGCCAACGTGGATGGTCATACGGACTCCTTGGACACAGGCAGGGTAGTGAGGGGCATGGGATGGCCATGTCAACACGTTGAAAACCGGACGTGCAGACCCATCTGGAGCGGGAGAGGCGGGCTACCGGGGCAGCGTAGCCGGCTGGGATGTCCGCCGCATTGCGCAGGATCATTCGCGCCCGGCGTCACGGTGGGCCGGTCCGCAGCGGCTAGAATTGCGCGGACGGCGCCCGCCCACGCGGGTGGCCGAACTTAGTCGAGGTGTTTGGATGGAATTCAAGGATTACTACGCCACGCTCGGGGTGGAACCCACCGCGGGCGATGCTGAGATCAAGACCGCTTACCGCCGGCTGGCGCGCAAGTACCACCCGGATGTGAGCAAGGAAGCCGGGGCCGAGGACAAATTCAAGGCAGTCAACGAGGCTTACGAGGCGCTGCGCGATCCGCAGAAGCGCGCGGCCTATGACCAGCTCAAGGCGCAGGGCTACCGGCCCGGCGAGGAGTTCCATACCCCGCCGAACTATGGCGGTGGCCAGGGCTATGACTTCGAAGAGGTGTTCGGGGGCGGCGCCGGTGGCGGCGGCTTCAGCGATTTCTTCGAGAGCCTGTTCGCGCGCCAGCGCGGCGGTGGCGGTGGTCGCGCCAGTGGCTTCGGCGGCGCCAGCCAGGGGCCGCAGCCGACCCGCGATACCCGCGCCAAGCTGTCGGTGCCGTTGGAAGCGGCCTATCAGGGCGACAGCCTGCGCATCAACGTGGGCGGCAAGCAGCTGGATGTGCGCGTGCCCAAGGGCATCCGCCCGGGCCAGGTGATCCGCCTGACCGGGCAGGGCACCGGTGGCGGCAACTTGCTGCTGGAAGTGGAATACGCCGAGCACCCGCAGTTCGAGGTGGATGGCCGCAACATTCTGTACACCCTGCAGGTAACCCCGTGGCAGGCTGCGCTGGGGACCAGCATCAGCGTGCCGACCCTGGGCGGTGCGGTGGAGCTGAAGGTGCCGGCCGAGTCCGATGCCGGCCGCAAGCTGCGCCTGCGTGGCCGCGGCCTGCCGGGCAACCCGGATGGCGATCAGATCGTGGAGCTGGAGATCATTGCGCCGGCGCCGACCGACGAAGCGCAGAAGAAGGCCTACAAGGCGCTGGCCAAGGCGTTCGGCGAGAAGGTGTGAGGCAGGCGGTGCGCCGATGCAGCGGCGTACCGACCGTTGGTGCGTACCGACCAACAGTCGGTACCAACCGCCGCCATCGGCATCACGCCGTCGGCGGTTCCTGGTGGCTGAAAACGCGCTCCAGCACCTCGGATAGTTCGTCTTCCGAAAACGGCTTGGTGATATAGGCCTTGGCGCCCTGACGCATGCCCCACATGCGATCGGTGTCCTGGTCCTTGGTGGTCACCAGGATCACCGGAATGTGCTTGGTCGAGGCGTCGCGCGCCAGCGTGCGGGTCGCCTGGAAACCATTGAGGTTGGGCATCACCACGTCCATCAGCACCAGATCGGGCAGTTCGGCCTTGGCCGTTTCGACCCCGGCGGCGCCATCGGTGGCGGTCAGGATCTGGTGACCGAGTTTTTCGACGATCCGCTGTATCCCCAACAGCTGCGACGGTGAATCGTCGACGATCAGAATGCGTGCCATGGTGTTCCCCGTGTGATGCCCGCAGTGTAGTGCGGGCCTCGCACCGTCGTGAAGCGCCGGACGTGCCGTCCGTCGCCCGGCTGCCACGCTCAGTCGATTCGTACCACCGTGCGGCCGTGGTGGTCGCCCGCGAGCAGGGTATCGAACGCCGCCGGCAGGCCATCCAGCCCGACTTCGCCCGTGCAGATCGTCTCCAGATGCGCCGGTTTCCAGGCGCCGCCAAGCTTCGCCCAGACCGCTTCGCGCAGATCACGCGGTGCGCTGGAGGACGACACACCGATCAGCGACACGCCGCGGATGATGAAGGGCATGACCGTCATGTCCAGCGCCGGGCTCGCGGCCAGGCCGGCACTGACAACCGAGCCGTAGGGCACGGTCTGGGCCAGCAGGCTGGTCAGCATCGCGCCGCCGGCGTTGTCCAGGCCGCCGCCGAAGCGCGCCGATTCCATCGGCCGGGCGGTCGCCAGCACATCCCGCGGCAGGACCTCGCGGGCACCCAGTCCACGCAGGTAGTCGGCCTGGTCGGCCTTGCCGCTGATCGCGTGCACCTCGAAACCCGCCCGGGTGAAGATGTCCACCGCCAGCGAGCCGACCCCGCCGGTCGCCCCGGTCACGGCCAGCGGTCCGTGGGCGGGGGTCTGCCGGTTGTCCAGCATCCGCACCAGGGCCAGCGCAGCGGTGAAGCCGGCCGTGCCCAAAATCATCGCCTCACGCGGGGTGAGTCCCGTCGGCTGCGGGATCACCGCACTGGCGGCCAGGCGCACATACGGGCTGTAGCCGCCATCGCGGGTCTCGCTCAGCCCGCAGCCGGTGGCCAGTACCGCATCGCCTTCGCGGTAGGCCGGGTCGGTCGAAGCGACCACCGTGCCGGCCACGTCGATACCACCGACCAGCGGGAAGCGTCGCAGGATCTTGCCCTTGCCGGTGCCGGCCAACGCATCTTTATAGTTGACCGAGGACCAGTGCGCGCGGAGGACCACCTCGCCGGGGTTGAGCTGGTCCAGGCCGATCGGTTCCAGCCCGGCGTGGTAGCCGGTATCGTCCTGGTGGATGCGGAAAGCGTTGAACCGGTCGGGAATTGCCATGAAGATGCCTGACGGGGGAAAACACCACCTTACCCGCTGCTCCGGCGCGCGGGGACCCTCACGGACGGTCGCGGAGGCGGTTATGAATCGTTCCCCGAGATGCGTGCCCCCTTCCAATCCTGTCGATCTGCCCCATCTAGTAGAATCGACAGCGATTTAACGTTTTAACGGTTGACGGTGCGGGAGTGGCCCGCAGGCAACCTTACCTTGATGGAGCGTGCATGGCCTGGAATACACCCGGCGGCAACAAGGGCGGACAAGGCCCCGACGAGAATCGACGTGGGCCGTTCGGTCCTCGCGGTGGCGGCAATGGCGGCGGTTGGGGCGGTTTGCCCGGTCCGCTGAAAGACCTGTTCGATGGCGGCATCCTGCGGTGGGTCGCAGTGGCTGCGGTGTTGCTGCTGCTGTTCTCCAGCTTCCAGCTGATCGGCGAACAGCAACGCGGCGTCGTGCTGCGCTTCGGTCAGTTCCATCGCATCCTGCAGCCTGGCCCGAACTTCAAGCTGCCGTGGCCGCTGGAATCGGTGACCAAGGTCAATGCCACCGAGATCAAGACGTTCAGCAGCCAGGTGCCGGTCCTGACCCGCGACGAGAACATCGTCAACGTCTCGCTCAACGTCCAGTACCGCATCGACGATCCGCGCCTGTACCTGTTCGGCTCGGTCGATGCCGACCAGGTGCTGGAACAGACCGCGCAGAGCGCGGTGCGTGAGCAGGTCGGTCGTGCCGACCTCAACAACGTGCTCAACAACCGTGGCCCGCTGGCCGTGGCCGCCGAAGAGCGCCTGCAGGCCTCGCTCGGCAGCTACCGCACCGGTCTGTCCGTGACCGGCCTGACCCTGCCCGATGCCCGCCCGCCCGAGGAGGTCAAGCCGGCCTTCGATGAGGTCAACGGTGCCCAGCAGGTCAAGGAGCGTCTGATCAACGAAGCCCAGGCCTACGCGGCCAAGGTGGTTCCGGAAGCGCGCGGCCAGGCCTCACGGGCCCGGACCACCGCTGAAGGCTACAAGCAGGCCGTGGTCGCCAAGGCGGAGGGTGATGCCGAGCGCTTCAGCCTGCTGCAGGTCCAGTACAAGGACGCCCCGGAGGTCACGCGCAAGCGCCTGTGGCTGGAAACGGTGCAGAAGGTGCTCTCGGAGAACCGCAAGATCATCGGTGGCGATGGCCGCCAGCTGATCTACGTGCCGATGCCGGGCGACAACCGCACCAGCACCAATGCCGCTCCGGCGGTGACCCCGGAAGTCATGTTGCCGTCGCTGCCTGCCAGCACGGCCGTGGATGGCGTTCGCAATGCGGAGCGTCCGACGACGCGCCCGACCGGTCGTGAGGAGGGCAGCCGATGAGAAGTTCACTGTGGATTGGTCTGGCCGTAGCGGTCCTGCTCGGCCTGCTGGGTTCGGTCTACGTGGTCCGTGAGGACCAGACCGCGATGGTGCTGAACCTGGGCAAGGTGGTCCGTGCGGACATCAAGCCGGGCCTGCACTTCAAGGTGCCGCTGGTGGAAACGGTGCGCGTGTTCGATCGCCGTTTCCAGGTGCTCGACACCGCCCCGGCCCGTTACTTCACCGCCGAGCAGAAGGACGTCAGCGTCGACTTCTTCGCCATCGGTTACATCTCCGATGTGCGCGCGTACTTCCGTGCGACCGGCGGCGATGCCCGCGTGGCCAATGCCCGCCTGGCCCCGATCATCACCGACTCCCTGCGCAACCAGATCAACTCGCGTTCGTTGCAGCAGCTGGTGTCCGGGGATCGCAGCGAACTGATCGCCAACCAGCTGACCGGCATCAACGAGTCGGTCAAGGCGCTGGGCATGCAGATCATCGACCTGCGCATCAAGCAGATCGACTTGCCGACCGACAGCCAGGTGATCAACGATGTGTACGAGCGCATGCGCGCCCAGCGTAAGCAGGAAGCGGCCAAGCTGCGCGCCGAGGGTGAAGAGCAGTCGCTGACCATCCGTGCCCAGGCCGACCGCGAGAGCACCGTGATCGTGGCCGAAGCCGAGCGCGACGCCCAGCAGCTGCGCGGTGCCGGCGATGCCGATGCCGCCCGCATCTACGGCAAGGCCGGCTCGGCCGACCCGTCGTTCTACGCCTTCTACCGCAGCCTGGAGGCCTACCGTGGCTCCATGACCGACGGCAACGGCGTGATCGTGCTCGACAAGAACGACCCGTTCCTGCAGTACCTCAAGAGCGATCGCTGAGGCCGCAGGCGGTAGTCATCCACGGGGACCCGGTGCAGACCGGGTCCCCGTTTTGTTTGTGGAGATGTCATGAAAGATCTGTTCTCGGCCCTGTGCCTGGTCGCCGTGCTCGAAGGCCTGTTCCTGTTCGCCGCCCCGTTGGCCTGGAAGCGCATGGCCGAGCAGCTGCTGATGCTGCGCAGCAGTGCCCTGCGCACCTGGGGCGGGGTGATCCTGCTGGCCGGGCTGACCACCCTGTGGTGGTTGAAGCACTGAGCGGGTTCCCGCCATGCGCTCGTTGGTAGTGCCGGCCGCTGGCCGGCTCCAGGCCATCCCGCGAGCCGGCCAGCGGCCGGCACTACCGAACGGCTTGGAGCCGGCCAGCGGCCGGCACTACCGCCTTGGAACCGGCCGTTGGCCGGCCCCATCCCGCGGCGGTCCTGACCGGCCGGTGAAGTCCACCGGCCGCCGGGGTGGCAGCAGCCACCGGAAACCCGGATAATGCACAAAAGCCGGACGGGCACTCTGTTTCAGAGTCACTCGTCCGGCTTTTTCCGTGTCTGGGTACCCCAGCGTCGGCGCGCTCCCCGCTGGAGTCCGCCACCCCGCGCTGATCGGCCACCCCGGCATGGTCCCAAACCCGCGGCCCCGATGGCCGCACAAAAACCAGGAGTTACCCGTCATGGGTCAGTCAGTTGTCGTGTTGGGTGCCCAGTGGGGCGATGAAGGCAAGGGCAAGATCGTCGATCTGCTCACCGAGGAAATCGGCGCTGTCGTGCGCTTCCAGGGCGGCCACAATGCCGGCCACACGCTGGTCATCAATGGCAAGAAGACCGTCCTGCACCTGATTCCGTCGGGCATCCTGCGTGAAGACGCGCTGTGCCTGATCGGCAACGGCGTGGTGATCTCCCCGGCTGCGCTGCAGAAGGAAATCGCCGAGCTGGAAACCTCCGGCGTGGAAGTGCGTTCGCGCCTGAAGATCTCTCCGGCCGCGCCGCTGATCATGCCGTACCACATCGCCCTGGACCAGGCGCGCGAACGCGCTGCCGGCGGCAAGGCGATCGGCACCACCGGCCGTGGCATCGGCCCGGCGTATGAAGACAAGGTGGCGCGTCGCGGCATCCGCATCGCCGACCTGCATTACCCGGCCCAGCTGGAAGAACTCCTGCGTACCGCGCTGGATTACCACAACTTCGTGCTGACCAATTACCTCAAGACCGACGCGGTCGACTTCCAGAAGACCTACGACGAAGCACTGGCCTTCGGCGAATACGTCGAGCCGATGAAGTCCGACGTCGCCGGCATCCTGCACGACCTGCGCAAGCAGGGTAAGCGCGTGCTGTTCGAAGGCGCCCAGGGCGCACTGCTGGACATCGACCACGGCACCTACCCGTACGTCACCAGCTCCAACACCACCGTGGGCGGCGCGCTGGCCGGTGCCGGCGTGGGTGCGGACGCGATCGACTACGTGCTGGGTATCGCCAAGGCTTACGCCACCCGCGTCGGCGGTGGCCCGTTCCCGACCGAGCTGGACGATGAAGTCGGCCAGGGCATCCGCGACCGCGGTGCCGAGTACGGCGCCTCGACCGGCCGCCCGCGTCGTTGCGGCTGGATGGACATCGTCGCGCTCAAGCGCGCCGTCGCCATCAACGGCATCAGCGGCCTGTGCATCACCAAGCTCGACGTGCTCGACGGCATGGAAAAGCTGAAGGTCTGCATCGCCTACGAATACCGCGGCAAGCGTACCGAATACGCCCCGCTGGACGCGCAGGGCTGGGAAGAATGCACGCCGGTGTACCTGGAGTTCCCGGGCTGGACCGAGAACACCCACGGCATCACCAACTGGGACGACCTGCCGCCGGCCGCCCGCGCTTACCTGCGCGCGCTGGAAGAGCTGGCCGGTTGCCCGGTCAGCATCGTCTCCACCGGCCCGGACCGCGACCACACCATGGTCCTGCAGGATCCGTTCGCCTGATCAGGCGCGTAGTGCCGGGCCATGCCCGGTATGGCGTAACGGTGTAAGGCGTAAAGAAAAGCCCCGCGCAAGCGGGGCTTTTTCGTTGCCAAGCCCGGGTCAGCGCCGGCCGATGCCCATCTGCAGTTCCGAAAGTTCCAGATTCTCATCGTGGTTGGCATCCAGGTTCTGGAAGCGCATCTCCGATGAGCGACGCATCTCTTCGGCACTCAATTCGCCGTCGCCGTTGAGGTCGGCGATGCGGACCCATTCGGCGGCCGAGAACTCGCCATCACGTTGCGGGCCGAGCACCGCCTGCACTTCCTCCACGCTCACCCGGTAATTGTGATCCGCATCGACCAGGCGGAAGAAGGCATCTCCGTCGTACTCATCGCGACTGACCTTGCCGTCGCCATTGCGGTCCAGCATCGCGAAACGATCCGGCGCGGTGGCGGGCAGATCCTGCGCCGCGGCAACACTTGCGGCGACAGCGCCGCATAGAAGGAGCAGGGCAACGCGGTGCGCGAGCATCATCACAGGTGTCTCCAGACCGCAGGGGGAGGGGGGCATGCCTTCAGCACGCAGTGTCCGCCGCGTCGATGCCCGGGGCAACGGCAATTTCCCGCATTCGCGCCAGTAGTTTTACTGGTTGCCCGCGCCCATCGGACCGGCGTGACCACGTCCGCCAGCGCGGGGCCATGGCATGCTGTGCAGCCTCACCAATCAGCAGGGGCGACAGGGTGTCTGAAGATCACGTGGCCACCGGCATGAGCAGCGCGGACCGCGCGTTGCATGCGGTGGTGTCCGAGCTTGAAGCGCTGTTGCGCGGCGACGGGGAAACCCACTGGGCCGACTGGATGCAGCGGGTCATCACCCAGCTTGAGCAGGGCGATCCAGGCGCGCCGGAGAGCGTGCTGCGCGCCTATGGCGGCATGGGGTCGTTCAATGATGTTGCGTTGGGCATGGATTACAGCAACGGCCACTTCCAGTGGCGCGCAGACGCGGGGGACCTCAATGAGCGCCTGGATGCACTGCGCGGGCGCGCCTGGCAACTGGCGCGGGCGATCCGGGACGCTCCCCCCGGTGCGCGTTGATCAAAGGGCCTGCTGCCCCTTCAACACGGGATACGGATTGATTGATTCACCTTTCCACCACTGCTTTTCCGGACCCAGTACATGGATTTCGAAATGCAGGTGGGGCGCCTCGGGACTCGCATTGCCGGTGCTGCCGACATAGCCGATCACCTCACCGCGCTTGATCGTCTTCTTCTCGGCCAGCCCATCGGCATAGCGGTCCAGATGCGCGTAGTAGTAACAGTAACGGCCGCTTGGTTCGAACTGGTACACCGTCAGTCCGCCCCGCACGCTGTCGAACAGTTTCTCCACCGTCCCGTCTGCGACGGCGAGCACCGGCGTCCCGTTTGGCGCCAGGATGTCGATCGCATCATGCACGCGGCCTTCGCTGCGCGCATCGGTGAAGGTGTCCTGCAGCTGATCCGCACCGATGCCCTCCACGGGCAGCAGCAGCGCTCCGGCCGCGCTCGCCGGTGCGGGTGCGGCACTTCCCGCGTCCGGCGCGGGCGGTGTGGCTGAGGTGCCGGTGGGCACCGGCGTCGTGGCCGGCGTAGGCGGCGGGGTATCAAGCGCAGCACGGGCCGAACTCGTGGCCGAGCCCACCTTGGCCGGTTCGGCGGCGCCGAGCCGGGATGAGGGGCCCGGCCCCAGCAGCCAGTAACCGACCACGCCGATCACCAGTCCCACGGCCAGCAGTCGAAAGGTCTTCATGGCTTACTCCTGCATCACGACCGGTACCGAGGCATCGACCGCGGCGGCGACCTGCAGCGCATCCCAGTTGGTCATGCGCACACAGCCGTGCGATTCGGTCTTGCCGACATGGCCGGGTTCGGGCGTGCCGTGCAGGCCGTAGTGGGGCTTGGAGATGTCGATCCACACCACGCCGACCGGATTGTTCGGGCCCGGCGGCAGGACCGCCTTGCTGTCGCCCGCCTTGGCATCCCAGAACAGTTTGGGGTTGTAGTGGAAGGTGGGATCGCGGGAGATGCCGAGGATCTTCCATTTCCCGATCGGCAGCGGGTCATGCTTGCTGCCCGAGGACACCGGGAACTGCGCGTAGACCTTGCCGTCCGTATCGAACAGCCGCAGCGTGGAGTCGGATTTGTCGATCACCAGCTTGCTGGCCTTCGGCAGCGGGGCGGCCGCGATGTTGGGCACCTGGATCACGCTGCCGGCCTTGCCCAGGTCGACGCCGGGATTGAGCGTCTTCAACAGCTCGGGGGAGGCGTGGAAGCGTTCGCCCAGCGCTTCTTCGATCGAACCGAAGCCCAGGGTTTTCAGCTTGGCCTGCGCGGCCGGACCCTTGGGCACCGGCTGGAACGGACCGGCCACGTCTTCCGCGGTGAGCGTGTAGCGCACCAGCGGCGGGGCGGCATCGGGCTGCAGCGCCTGCCAGGTGGCATCGTCCAGCTCCCCACTGACCTTCAGCCCGCGGGCGGCCTGGAAGCCGGACACGGCGCGCTTCTGGTTGGAGCCGCGCTCGCCATCGATCTGGCCGGGGGAGAAGTGCGCGCGGTCCAGCAGCACCTGCGCATGCAGATCCGAGCGTGGCCCGGTCGCCAGCGGCGTCGCGTCGGCGTCCGGGATCGCGGCGGGCGCGGGTGCCGTCTGTGCGACCGCCCAACCGGAGCAGACCCCCAGGGCGAGGGCGAGCGCGGTGAGGCGGGCGATACGGTGCAGGCGAAGGGACATCGGCAACTCCAGCGGGAACGTGTTTCCACCATGCCTGCCGGGCGTGCGCACTTGCCGTGAAAACCCTGACGGGGGGCTGAGCGGCGACGCGGGAGCAACGCCGAGGTTATGTGAATCCATTCACAGCGGGCTCACGGCCGTCGGTCAAGGCGCTGGGTCTGACGCCGATACCAGCCCACCCCCCCACGTTTTTCGGATGTCTCATGGAATTTTTGCGGAAGGTCAGCGTTGTCTGGCGTCTAGGTATGGGCTTTGGCCTGTTGTTGCTGCTGGTCGCGGCCGTCGTCGCCACCGGCGCCACCGGTAGCGCGGTACAGAAGCGCGCGATGCAGGAGGTGGTCGAAGTCAACGTGGCCAAGGTGCGGCTGCTCTCGGACATGCTCGATGCCAACAACCAGATGATGGTCGTGCGCCGGGAGATGCTGCTCCGCCAGGGCGACGGTCTGGCCGAGGATGAGGCGCGCATCGCCGCGCTGGTCGCGCGCTATGAAGCCAGCTGGGCCGCCTACCAGGCCTTGCCCGCGCAGCCGGAAGACAAGGCCGTCGGTGACGCCATCGCGGCCGCCCGCGCGGTGGCGCGTCCGCTCAACAAGCAGATGAGCGAACAGCTGCAGCAGGGCGATGTTGCCGCTGCCACGGCCCTCACCCTGGGCGCCGTGCAGGCCGCTGCCAATGGCTGGAACCAGTCGCTCAGCGATGGCGTGGTCTATGAGGAAAAGGAAAGCCGCCAGGCCGCTGCCGAAGCGATCCGGTTGGGCGAGCGGACCCTGCTGCAGCTGCTGGTGCTGGGCGCGATCGCGCTGGTGGTCGGCATCGCCGCCTCCGTGCTGATCGGGCGCAGCCTGACCGGTCCGCTGGCGCGCGCCGTCGGCCTGGCCACCCGGATGGCCAAGGGTGATCTGGCCCATGACGTCCATCTGGGCGGCCGCGATGAGCTCACCCAGCTCGGCAACGCAATGGCCACCGTTCGCCAGAGCGTCCAGGGCGCGATCACCGCGCAGCTGGACATGGCCCGCCAGCATGAGGCCGGTGCCATCAGCCATCGCATGGACGAAACGGCCTTCCCGGGCGACTTCGGTCGGATGATCCGCGCCACCAACGAGCTGGTCGGTTCGCACGTGGCCGTCGAGTTCCACATGGTCGAGGTGATGCAGCGCTACGCCATCGGCGACCTGAGCCGTGATCTGGACAGCTACCCGGGCGAGAAGGCCGTGCTGACCACCACCATGGCCACCGTCAAGGCCAGCCTGATGGCGATCAACCAGCAGATCGAGACACTGGCCTCGGCTGCCCGTGCCGGCGACTTCTCCGTGCGCGGCGATGCGCCGGCGTTCCAGTTCCAGTTCCGCGCGATGGTCGCCCAGCTCAACGGGATGATGGCCAGCTCGCAGGCCAGCATCGCCGACCTGTCGCAGGTGCTGCGCGCGATCTCCACCGGCGATCTGACCTCGCGGATGGATGGCCACTACGAAGGTGTGTTCGCGCAGATGCGCGACGATGCCAATGTCACCGCGGTGCAGCTGACCGGTATCGTGCAGCAGATCCAGGGCGCGGCCGGCAGCATCAACGATGCCGCGCAGGAACTGGCGGCCGGCCACCATGACCTGTCGCGCCGGACCGAGCAGCAGGCAGCCAACCTGGAAGAAGCGGCGGCCTCGATGGAGGAGCTGACCTCCACGGTCCGGCAGAACGCCGAGCTGGCCAACCAGGCCGACCATGAAGCCCATGCGGCGGGTGCGGCGGTCAAGGCGACCGAGCAGGCGATCGCGCAGATGGCCGCGGTGATGAGCGAGATCGACCAGTCCTCGGCGCGTATCGCCGAGATTTCCTCGGTGATCGACGGCATCGCCTTCCAGACCAACATCCTTGCCCTGAACGCGGCCGTTGAAGCGGCCCGTGCCGGTGAGAACGGACGCGGCTTCGCGGTCGTGGCGACCGAGGTACGCACGCTGGCGCAGCGCGCCGGCACGGCGGCCAAGGAGATCAAAGACCTGATCGATGAGTCCAGCAGCAAGGTCAAGACCGGGCTGAGCGTCACCGTGCAGTCCGAAGCGGCGATCGCCCGCCTGACCCAGGCCAGCTCGCGCACCAATCAGCTGATGAGCGACATTGCCGCCGCGACCAAGGAACAGGCCGCCGGCATCGAGCAGGTCAACCAGGTGGTCGTGCAGATGGACCAGGTGACCCAGCAGAACGCTGCGCTGGTGGAAGAAGCCACCGCCGCCAGCCGCGCGCTGGAAGAACAGGCGTATGCACTGACCGAATCGGTGGCGGTGTTCAAGCTGGACAACAGCGCGGCAAGCCTGCGTCGCCCGGCGACACTGCAGGCAGCATGACGGCCCCTGCGCGCTGAGTAATACAGAAAAGCCCCGCATCGGCGGGGCTTTTCTCATGCCGATCCGGCCGCCCGACGCAGCGGCGCGCCCCGCTCAGTCGTCGTTTTCTTCGGCGGCTTCGCGACCCTGCTGGCGGATCAGCGCTTCTTCGCGCGCATCGTTGATGGCATGGCGTACGCCATCCAGATCGATGCTGCTTTCATCCTGCTCGAATTCACCGGTCAGCACGCTGTCCGGTAGCAGATCGCCAGCCTCGAACAGCGCCCACATCTCCTCGCCGTACCAGGTCTCCAGCAGCTCCGGCGCCCAGCGGCCCAGGTACGCGGTGAGGTTGTTGACGTCGCGCAGCAGCATCGTGCGTGCGGCATTGTTGCCCGCCGCACTGACCACCTGCGGGAAATCGATCACCACCGGGCCTTCCGGGCCAACCAGCACGTTGTACGGCGACAGATCGCCGTGGATCAGGCCGCAGCACAGCATGCGCACCACCTGGCGGACCAGGATCTGGTGGAACTGGCGTGCCTGCTCCGGGCTCAGTTCAACCTCACCCAGGCGCGCGGCGGAATAACCCTCGGCGTCGGTGACCAGCTCCATCACCAGCACGCCGTGGAAGTAGCCATACGGCTCGGGTACGCGCACGCCGGCATCGCGCAGCTGGTACAGCGCATCGACTTCGGTGTTCTTCCAGGCCGCTTCCTGCTGCTTGCGGCCGTAGTTGCTGGCCTTGCCCACGGCGCGCGCTTCGCGGCTGCCACGGACCTTGCGGCCTTCCTGGTACTGCACGCGCTGCTGGAAGCTGCGCTGCGCCATGTCTTTGTAGACCTTCGCGCAGCGCACATCGTCGCCGCTGCGGACCACGTATACCGCTGCTTCCTTGCCGCTTTTGAGCGGGCGGAGCACTTCATCGATCACGCCGTCGTCGATCAGCGCCTGCAAGCCTTGGGGGGTCTTCACGGTATCTCGGGAATCGGCTGGCGCGGGGCCTGCCCTGGAGGGGGAGGGATTTTCGCATCTTCGGGCCGATGGAGCCATCGACACGGCACTCGGCCGCCGGGTTGTTCAGCTGTGTGCACGCCCAGGCGGCTTGAAATCTGATTCACATCCGGCGCGCAGGCTGGGATCACTTTCCCAAGGAGTGCCGCCCATGATGCTGTCCCTGTTGCGCCGTACCGGTGCTGTGCTGGCCTTGTTGCTGGCCGTTCCCTCGCTCCACGCCGGCCCGGCAGCGGCCGAGACGGTGCTCATCGTGGTCAGCGGCGAGGGCCGCGACCAGGGCAAGACCCGCCCCGGGTTCGAGATGGACGAATTCGCCCAGGCCTACCTGATCTTCCGCGACAACGGCCTGGCCGTGCAGGTGGCCAGCCCACGCGGCGGGCCGGTGGAGGCCGACAAGTTCGATGCCAAGGAGCCCTTCAATGCACGGGTCCTTGCTGATCCGGCTGCGGCCGCGTTGCTGGCCGACACCCGCGCCACCGCCACCCTCCGGGCGGCCGACTATGCGGCCGTCTACGTGGTCGGGGGCAAGGGGGCGATGTTCGATCTGCCCGCCGATGCCGCACTGCGTGGTCTGCTGGGCACGATGTACGATCGCGGCGCAGTGGTCGCGGCGGTCTGTCACGGCCCGGCTGCGCTGGTGGACGTGCGGCTGGCAGACGGAACGCTGCTGGTCGCCGGGCGGCGCATGACCGGCTTCACCAACGCAGAGGAGGGCGTGTTCGGCAAGCGCTGGGCGAAGGAGTTCCCGTTCCTGCTGGAGACGGCCCTGCGCGAGCGCGGCGCGCGCTGGGAACAGGCGCCGCTGATGATGCCCAGACTGGTGTTGGACGGACGCCTGATCACCGGGCAGAACCCGTATTCGACACCGGCGGTCGCCGAGGCGATCGTGCGGGCCACCGGCCGCACGCCGATCGCGCGCACGCCGTGGCGCGATGAGGCCAGCATGGCGTTGGTGCAGCGCCTGCTGGCCGGTGAAGGGGAGGCGGTCAAGCGCGAGCTGGCCAGCAATCGTACGGGCTATCACGATCAGCTGATCGGCGTGCTCGGCTACTACCAGCTGCAGGCCGCGCAGGACGATGCGGCGGTACGTGACGCGCTGTCGATCATGCAGCTGGCGGCCCCGTACATGAGCGAACCGCAGCTGCCGCTCGGCATCGCACAGGCGCATTGGCGGCTGGGCGAGGTGGCCCAGGCGCGCACGGTACTCGGCAAACTGCTGGAAACCCACCCGGACATGGCCGAAGCTAAGCAGCTCAAGGACACGATCGAAGGCTGACCCATGGACGATGGCCTGCACATCCTGGTGATCGAGGACAACCCGGCGCTGCGCGCCGGCATGGCCACGCTGCTGGAGGCCCGCGGCCATCGCGTGGCCTTCGCCGCCGATGGCCGCAGCGGCCTGCAGATGGCGCTGGAAGCGCCGCCGGATGTGCTGGTGCTGGACCTCACCCTCCCGGGCATGGATGGCCTGCGCGTGTGCAGCCATCTGCGTGAGCAGGCCGACCGTCACATCCCGATCCTGATGCTGACCGCGCGCGACACGCTGGCCGACAAGCTGATCGGCTTCCAGGCCGGTGCCGATGATTACCTGGTCAAACCGTTCGCAGGCGAGGAACTGCTGGCGCGATGCCTGGCATTGGCCCATCGACACGGCCGACGCGACGGGCATGTGCTGCGTATCGGATCCCTCGGCATCGACCGCCGTAGCGGCGCCGTGTGCCGCGGTGAGCAGGCGATCGAGTTGCCGCAGACCGCCTATCGGCTGCTGGTGCTGCTCGCCGAAGCCTGGCCGCGCACGGTGACCCGCAGCGAGTTGATCCGGCGTCTCTGGGGCGATGAGGCGCCGCCGTCGGATCCGCTGCGCTCGCATCTTTACCTGCTGCGCCAGGCGTTGGACAAACCGTTCGAGCGGCCGATGCTCAGGACCGTGCACGATGTCGGCTTCAAGCTGGAGGCCGACGCATGACGGCACGGGGGCATCGCCTGCGCAACCGGTTGATGCTGGCCTTCGCGGTGTTCGCGCTGGCGGTGGCCGGCCTGTTCGGCCTGTACGTGGCGGTATTCGTGTACAGCGTGGAGGATCGCTTCTTCGATGCGATGCTTGAGCAGGAAGCGCAGCAGCAGTTGGATCAGCGGGCCACCCGTGGGACGTGGTCGCCGCCGCGCAACGCCTTCATGACGATCCACGACAGCCCTGCCACGTTTCCGTCCGATCTCAAGGCCGCCTTCGATGCCGAGCCGTGGCGTCGCGAGATGGCCGGTGCGCAGGGGCGGCACTATCACCTGCGGGCGGTGACGCCGGACGGGGCAGGTACGCCGGGGTGGCTGGTCGCCGAGGTCAGCCAGCAGCTGGTGGTGCGGCCGATGCGCAGCCAGATTCTGACGCTGCTGGCCTGGTCCGGCCTGGCCGTGGTGATGATCGCCCTCCTGGCTGGCGCATGGCTGGCTCGACGTACCACGCGTCCCTTGTCGAAGCTGGCGTCGCTGGTCGATGGCATGGCGCCGGACAGGTTGCCGGTGGGGTTCGCCGGGGACTTCCCCGATGACGAGGTCGGCGTGCTCGCCCGCGGCCTGGACAATCTGAGCGGGCGCGTGCGTGCCTTCATTGCGCGCGAGCATGCCTTCACCCGTGATGCCAGCCATGAGCTGCGCACGCCCCTGGCGGTGATCCGCAGTGCCACCGAACAGCTGGCCAGCGAACCCGGCCTGTCGGAGGCTGGGCGGCGGCAGCTCGCGCATGTGCAGCATTCGGCGCGTCAACTCGAACAGACCGTGATCACCCTGCTGACACTGGCCCGCGAAGAGTACGTGGAACGGGATGCGATGCCACTGGCGGTGCTGCCGGTGCTGGAACAGGTGGTGGTCGAGCAGGCCGCGCTGCTGGATGGCAAGCCGGTGGAGGTGCGGGTCGACGTGCCGGCCGACGTGCGCCTGCCGGTGCCGGGCCCGGTGCTGCACATGCTGCTGGCCAATCTGGTCGGCAACGCGTTCGCGCATACCCGTTCGGGCGAGGTGCGCATCGAGGTGGCGAGCGGGCGGCTTCGGATCCGCAACACCGCCCTGGCGGGCGATCCCGAGGCGATCATGCGGCCGTTCACCAAGGGCGAGGGCAGTGCCGGGTTCGGGCTCGGCCTGGCGATCGTGCAGCGGCTGTGCGACCGCTTCGCCATCGACCTGCGTATCGAAGGGACCGAGCACGCCACGGTGGCCAGTTTCAGCGTTCAGTGAGGCGAGGCGGCATGGCGGCCGCGGCGACCGGGGCACACCCGGGGCGGGCCCGCTTCCGTCCATCGCCAAAGTGCGCGATGCTCTGCCGAACGGGGGAGGGGCGCATGGGCAGCAGGGACGAGGGCAGCATTGACGGGGATGTCCCGGCCGAGCAGACGCCGACCGATTGGTCGTTGCTGCCGATCACGCATGGCAACGAAGATTCGATGGTGGCCGTGATCTGGCGCCTGCTGCGGCAGGAGCCGGCCTTGATGGTGAGCGCGGGATATGTGTTCCTCTCCGTGCTGGGGCTGTGGTCGAGCTTCTTTTTCTATTTCAAATTCCGGCTGTCGATCCTGGACTACCTGCAGGTCAGTGATTTCCTGGTCGCCGGGCTGCGCGATCCCGCCTACCTGTTGATCCTGTTGCTGGGGGCCCTGCTTGCCGTGGTGCTGGGCTGGCCGGAGACGCTGCGGCGGCGCAACCCTGCCAAGGTGGCACGCCTGCGCGCGCGGCACTGGGGATGGCGGATGCTGTTCTCGGAATCGCCGTGGATGAACTGGGAATTCTCCGGGCTGCGCCCACTGACCGGCATGTGCATTGCGGTGGTCTGCTTCATGGCATTCGGCGCGGCGCTGTATGCCCTGAGCACGGCCGAGAAGATCCTCGATGGGAAGGGCGGTACGCCCGTGCAGGTCGTGCTCGAGGGTGACGCGGCCGCGCTTCCCGGCACCGCGAAGCTGCTGGGATCCAGCAGCGCGTTCGTGTTCCTGTGGTGGCCGGCGCAGCGGCGGGCAGAAGCCGTGCCGATCGGCTCGATCCGCCGGCTGCAGTCGATGCCCTTGCCGGCGAAGCCGGTAGCGCCCAAGCCGGTCACGCCGTCGGCGCAGCCCACTGCCGCCGCGAAACGGTAAGCAGCACTGCCTGCGCCCTGCCGCATGCTGCCTCAGGCAGCACGCGGCAGGGCCCGGCGTGTAGATCAGGCGTTGCTGGCGGCTCCTTTACGGGCGCCCGTTGGTACCTTTTTCGCAGACGTCCCGGCGGCGGTTTTCGACGCTGCTTTTCGGGGGGCCTGCTTTGCAGCGGTCTTCTTTGCCGCTTTTTTCACGGCCTTCTTGACGGCGGGTGTTGGCGTCGCCTTTTTCGCGGCCTTCTTCGTCGCTTTCTTCGCCACCTTCTTCGCCACCTTCTTTACGGTCTTGCTGGTGGCCTTCTTGGGCACTGCTTTCGTCGCAGCCTTTTGTGCAGCGGTCTTTTTTACCGCTGCCTTCTTCGTCGCCGACGCTTTCGTTGTCCGGGTTGCAGTTTTCTTCGCGCTGCCGCCCTTCCTGCCGCCACCATCCTGCTTGTTGACCGTGGCCCAGGCGATGCGCTCGGCGGCGGCACCGCTGCGCCCCTGGTCTTTCTCGCTTTCCTCGATGTGCCCGGCTTTGCGCTTCTGCGTGTCGGTATAGCTGGATTTATCACCCCGTGGCATGGACGTGCTCCTGTGTGGTGATGACGAAAGCGCCGCTCAGGCGAGCGTGCGCACCTTCGGTTCGCGGGCCCACTGGCGGGTAGCGGCGGCGGCGAGGAAGGCCTTGGCATCCTCGGCCTCGACCACCCCGGCATCGTTGCCGACCCGGGCAACCTTCAGCAGCGCCTGTGCGCCGTCATCGGCGGCGATCGCCTTCAGATGGGCCCAGGCGTCGCTGACGAAATCGATCGCGGCCGATTCCCTGCTCAGCTTCTTGGCGGCGTCGTTGCTCAGCACCACGGCGACCGCATCGAACACCACCGAGGGCGTGCCCGCCAGCTGACCATCGGCGGCCAGCGTCTTGCCGTCGCTGAGTTTGGCGCCACCGATCTTCGGCGCGACCAGCTTCACGCTCGCCCCGGCCTTGTCGGCCGCCTTGCGCAGGTTGGCGATCAAGGCCGCGTCGGAGCCTTCGTCGAACAGGATGCCGATGCAGCGGCCTTTGAGCAGGTCCTTGGTGCGGCCGATGATGCGCACTTCCGGCGCCTTCGGGAAATCCTGTGCCGGGGTCTGCGTGGCGGCCGGCTCGGGCAGCGCCGGCATCGCCAGACCGTCGGCCACGCGCTTGGCCAGTGCATCGTCGATGTTGCGCAGGTGGCTCACGGTGCGCTCGCGCACCTTGACCGTCTCCACCTTGGACAGCTCGAACACCAGCGCCGAGGCCAGATGCGCCTGCTCCGGCGCCTCCAGGCTACGGAAGAACATGCGGGCCTGGCTGTAGTGATCGGCGAAGCTCTCCGCGCGCACGCGGCCCTTGCGGCCGTCATCCGGCGCGGTGGCGTGACTGGGGAAGCCGTCGACGCTCTCACGCGGGCTGTCGCCCTGCAGCGAACTCGGATCGTAGGCGACCCGGCCCTTCGGGATGTTCATCTGCATGTGGCCGTCGCGCTGGTGGTTGGCGAACGGGCACTTGGGCGCGTTGACCGGGATCTGGTGGAAATTCGGGCCGCCCAGGCGGCTGAGCTGGGTATCCAGATAGGAGAACAGGCGGCCCTGCAGCAGCGGATCGTTGCTGAAGTCGATGCCCGGCGGCACGTTGGCCGGGCAATAGGCGACCTGCTCGGTCTCGGCGAAGAAGTTGTCCGGCCAGCGGTCCAGCACCATCCGTCCGATCACGGTCAGCGGCACCAGCGACTCGGGAATGATCTTGGTCGAATCCAGGTGGTCGAACGGGAAGGCCTCGGCCTGTTCCTCGGTGAACAGCTGCACCGCCAGCTCCCACTCGGGGAAATCGCCGGCGGTGATCGCCTCGAACAGGTCGCGCCGGTGGAAATCGTTGTCCGCGCTCTGCAGCTTGACCGCCTCGTCCCACACCGTGGACTGGATGCCCAGCTTCGGCCGCCAGTGGAATTTGACGAAGGTCGACTCGCCGGCATCGTTGATCAGCCGGAAGCTGTGGATGCCGAAGCCTTCGATGGTGCGCAGCGAGCGCGGGATCGTGCGGTCGCTCATCGCCCACATGATCATGTGCATCGATTCGGGCATCAGCGAGACGAAATCCCAGAAGGTGTCGTGCGCGCTGGCCGCCTGCGGGAAGGCACGGTCCGGCTCCATCTTCACTGCATGGATCAGGTCGGGGAACTTGATCGCGTCCTGGATGAAGAACACCGGGATGTTGTTGCCGACCAGATCCCAGTTGCCTTCCTTGGTGTAGAACTTGACCGCGAAGCCACGCACATCGCGCGGCGTATCCACCGAGCCGGCGCCGCCAGCCACGGTGGAGAAGCGGGTGAACAGGGGGGTGCGCACGCCGACTTCGCTGAGGATCCGGGCGCGGGTGTACTCACCCAGCGAGCGGGTAAGTTCGAAGTAGCCGTGTGCGGCGCTGCCGCGCGCATGCACGATGCGCTCGGGGATGCGCTCATGGTCGAAGTGGGTGATCTTCTCGCGCAGGATGAAGTCTTCCAGCAGGGTCGGCCCGCGCGGGGTGGCCCGCAGCGAATTCTGGTTGTCACCGACCGGGATGCCCTGGTTGGTCGTCAGGACGGGATGGCCATTGCCCGCGCGCTGGTGCAGTTCATCCCCTTCGCCGCGGGCGTCTGTGGCGGGTGCGGGGGCGTTCTTCGTGCTTTTCTTGCTGGCGGCCATGAGGCGACTCCGGGAGCTGGCGGGAAGGGGATCGCCTCACACTGGCGGCCGGGGCGTTAATCGAGGGTGCGAAAACCGGGCACTGCTTGCACCCGCGCTTCACATGCGGCGCCCGGGCGCTGGGTGACGCGCGTGCGGGCAGGTATCCTTGGGCGCGTCTTCCCCTGTTCTTCCCGACCGCATGCGCGTTGAACCCGCCGACATCGAAGCCCTGTTTGATGCGATCCCCGACGTCCTGTTCTTCATGAAGGACTGCGACGGGCGCTATACGCACATCAACCAGACCATGCTGCGTCGGCTGGGGCTGAAATCCCGCAAGGACGTGATCGGGCGCACCGCAGCGGAGATTTACCCAACCGGTCTGGGGGCCGATTACGCCACCCAGGATGAGCAGGTGCTGGCGGGCAAGGTCATCGAGAACCTGATGGAACTGCATCTGTTCGCCAACCGCGAGCCGGGCTGGTGCCTGACCTGCAAGCGGCCGCTGCTGGTGGATGGGCAGATCCGCGGGCTGATCGGGATCTCGCGCGACCTCGGCCAGAAGGACAGCCTGGGCACCCAGTACGAACAGCTGCGCCTCGCGCTGGCACATCTGAATGCGCATTACGCCGAGAACGTGCGCATGCAGACCCTGCTGGACATCACCGGGTTCTCGCTATCCAAACTGGAGCGCACCTTCCGCAAGGTGTTCCAGATGACCCCGCAGCAGGTGCTGACCCGTCTGCGCATCCAGATGGCGGTACACCTGCTGCATGGCCCGGACAGCATCGCCAGCATCGGCCAGGCCTGCGGTTTCACCGACCAGAGCGCGTTCACCCGCAAGTTCAAGGCCGAGGTCGGGCTGTCGCCACGGGCCTACCGTGCCCAGATCGGCGAGCGCGCCGCTGCCTGAGGCGGGGTGGGGCTTCCGGCCTATGCCGTCGCGCGGCCGACAGGGTATGGTGTCGCACTTGTTGCCTGCCAATCGATTCCGATGCCCGCATCCCAGACTCCGGCTCCTGCCACTCCGCCCGCCGATACCCGCCTGGGGCACGCGCTCAAGCCCCGCCAGCTGATCATGATGGGCCTGGGCAGCGCGATCGGCGCCGGCCTATTCCTCGGCTCCGGGGTGGGCGTCCAGGCCGCTGGTCCGGCAGTCCTGCTGTCGTATCTGGTCGCCGGCGCGCTGGTGATCATCGTGATGAACGCGCTGGGCGAAATGGCCGCGGCCAAGCCGACCAGCGGCGCGTTCTCGGTCTACGCCGCCGACGCCATGGGCGCCACCGCCGGCGCGACGGTGGGGTGGCTGTGGTGGGTGCAGCTGGTGATCGTCATCGCCGCCGAGGCGGTAGGGGCGGCCGGGCTGCTCGCCACGGTCTGGCCGGCGATCCCGGTGCCGATGGCCGCGCTGGCCTTCATGCTGTTCTTTACGGCGATCAATCTGCTCGGGGTGAAGAACTTCGGCGAGTTCGAATTCTGGTTCGCCATCCTCAAAGTCGCCGCGATCGTCGGCTTCATCCTGATCGGCGTGGCCCTGCTGATGGGCTGGCTGCCGGACGTGGCTTCGCCGGGCCTGCGCAACTTCACCGAGCACGGCGGCTTCATGCCCAAGGGCCTGGCCGGAATCGGCGCGGCGTTGCTGGTGGTGGTGTTCGCCTTCGGCGGCACCGAGATCGTGGCCGTGGCCGCGGCCGAAACCGAAGATCCCGAGCGCAGCATCGCCCGCGCGATCCGCACCGTGGCCTGGCGCATCCTGGTGTTCTACATCGGCTCGTTGAGCGTGATCATCGCGGTGGTGCCGTGGACCAGCGAGGCACTGAAGTCGCCGTTTGCTGCCGTGCTGGAAGCTGCCAAGATTCCGGGCGCGGCGACGGCGATCACGCTGATCGCGGTGATCGCGCTGCTGTCGGCGCTCAATGCGAATCTGTATGGCGCCTCGCGGATGATGTACTCGCTGGCGCAGCGCCGCGAGGCCCCGGCGGTGCTGGGGTGGACCGATCCGCGCCAGGTGCCGATCATCGCGGTGCTGGCCAGTGTGCTGTTCGGTTTTGCGGCGACGGTGATGGAGCTGCTGTTCCCGGACAAGGTGCTGCCGGTGCTGCTCAACATCGTGGGCTCGACGTGTCTGCTGGTCTGGACGATTTCGTTGTTGTCGCAGTTGATTCTGCGCCATCGTGCGAACCGGGATGGGACGCGGTTGCCGTTCCGGATGGCGGGGTATCCGTATCTGACGGTGATCGGGTTGGGGGTGCTGGCGCTGATTTTCGGTCTGTTGTTGTCCGAGGCGCATACGCGGTTGCAGTTCCTGTCGATGGCGGCGCTGACCGCGGTGATCGCCATCAGCAGCGAAGTCACCCGCCGCGTGCGCGCCAGCCGCCAGCCCGATTGACCCCGGGCGGGTGGTAGGTGCCGACCGTTGGTCGGCACACCCTGCAAGGGCACGCAACAAAAAACGGCCCGCGCGATGCGGGCCGTTTTCATTCCAGATGCATGCCGATCAAGGCAGGTACCGACCGTTGGCCGGTACGCCTGTCAGGCATCGTGCCGACCAACGGTCGACACCTATACCTCCACGCCCTCGTCTTCCTTGTACGCATCGACCGGGATGCAGGCGCACATCACGTTCTTGTCGCCGTAGACGTTGTCCACACGCGCCACCGGCGGCCAGTACTTCTGCTGGCGCAGGCTGGCCAGCGGGAAGGCCGCCAGCTCACGCGGGTAGGCGTGCGCCCACTCGCTGGCCGAGACCGCGGTGGCGGTGTGCGGAGCGTGCTTGAGCGGATTGTCCTCGCGGTCCAGGCGGCCGTCTTCGATCGCGGCGATTTCCTCGCGGATCTGGATCATCGCGTTGATGAAACGGTCCAGTTCGTGCAGCGATTCGCTCTCGGTCGGCTCCACCATCAGCGTGCCGGCGACCGGGAAGCTCAGGGTCGGGGCGTGGAAGCCGAAGTCGATCAGGCGCTTGGCCACGTCCTCGGCGCCGATGCCGGAGGTCTTCTCCAGCGGACGCACGTCCAGGATGCACTCGTGCGCCACCAGCCCGTTGCGGCCGGTGTACAGGGTCTTGAAGTGCGGGGCCAGGCGGGTGGCGATGTAGTTGGCGTTGAGCAGGGCCACCTGGGTCGCCTTGCGCAGGCCGGCGGTGCCCATCAGGGTGATGTACATCCAGCTGATCGGCAGGATCGAGGCGCTGCCGAAGCTGGCCGCGCTGACCATGCCGACATCGCCTTCGCCACCGAGCACCTTCGGCAGGAACGGGGCGAGGTGCGACTTGACCGCACACGGGCCGACGCCCGGGCCGCCGCCGCCGTGCGGGATGCAGAAGGTCTTGTGCAGGTTCAGGTGCGAGACGTCCGAGCCCCACTTGCCGGGCTTGGCCACGCCCACCAGGGCGTTCATGTTGGCACCGTCGGTGTACACCTGGCCGCCGTGCTTGTGCACGATCTCGCAGATCTCCACCACCTCTTCCTCGAACACGCCATGCGTGGACGGGTAGGTGATCATCAGCGCGGCCAGACGATCGCTGTACTTCTCCGCGTTGATGCGGATGTCGTCCAGGTCGACGTTGCCGTTGGCATCGGTCTTGGTCACCACGACCTTCATGCCGCACATCTGTGCCGAGGCCGGGTTGGTGCCGTGCGCCGAATCCGGGATCAGGCAGACGTCGCGATGGCCCTCGCCGCGCGAGCGGTGGTAGGCGCGGATCGCCAGCAGGCCGGCGTATTCGCCCTGCGCGCCGGAGTTCGGCTGCAGGCTGACCGCGTCATAGCCGGTGCACTCCACCAGCATCGCTTCCAGACCGTCGATCAGTTCCTTGTAGCCGGTGGCCTGGTCGGCCGGGGCCAGCGGGTGGATGTTGGCGAACTCCGGCCAGGTCACCGGGATCATCTCGGCGGTGGCGTTGAGCTTCATGGTGCAGCTGCCCAGCGGGATCATGGTGCGATCCATCGCCAGATCCTTGTCCGCCAGCGAACGCAGGTAACGCAGCAGTTCGTGTTCGCTGTGGTGGGTGTTGAACACCGGGTGGGTCAGGAAGGCGCTGGTGCGCACCAGATCGGCTGGCAACGCATCGGCGGTGGCCGCATCGAGCGCATCGACATCGACCGTGGCACCGAACAGCTGGCCAAGCGCGACGATGTCGGCGCGGGTGGCGGTTTCATCCAGGCTGATGCCGACCGCGTCGCTGTCGATCGCACGCAGGCTGATGCGTGCCGCAGCGGCCTTGGCGTGGATCGCCTTGGCGTCCACATCCTTGACGTGCAGGGTGTCGAAGAAGTGCTCGCCGACGTTGACGCCGGCGCCGCGCAGTGCCGCGGCCAGGATCGCGGCCAGGCGGTGGGTGCGGCGGGCGATACGGGTCAGGCCGTCCGGGCCGTGGTACACCGCATACATCGAGGCCATCACCGCCAGCAGCACCTGTGCGGTGCAGATGTTGGAGGTCGCCTTCTCGCGGCGGATGTGCTGCTCGCGGGTCTGCAGCGTCAAGCGGTAGGCAGCGTTGCCCTGCGCATCGACCGAGACGCCGATCAGGCGGCCCGGCATCGAGCGCTTATAGGCATCGCGGCAGGCCATGAAGGCGGCATGCGGGCCGCCGAAGCCGAACGGCACGCCGAACCGCTGCGAGTTGCCGACCACGATGTCCGCACCCCATTCGCCGGGGGCGGCGATCAGGGTCAGCGCCAGCAGATCGGTGGCCACGGCGACCAGGCCGCCGCGCGCGTGCACGGCATCGGCCAGCGCCTTGTAATCGCCGATATGGCCGAAGGTATCCGGGTACTGCAGCAGCACGCCGTAGGCTTCGGCTTCCATCGCCTCGGCCGGGGTGCCCACGCGCAGCACGATGCCCATCGGCTCGGCGCGGGTGCGCAGCAGTTCCAGCGTCTGCGGGTGCACGGCGTCGTGCACGAAGAACGTATCGGACTTCGACTTGGCCGAGCGCTTGGCCAGCGTCATCGCTTCAGCCGCAGCGGTGGCTTCATCCAGCAACGAGGCGTTGGCGATTTCCATGCCGGTCAGGTCGGCGCACAGCGTCTGGAAGTTGATCAGCGCTTCCATGCGGCCCTGCGAGATCTCGGCCTGGTACGGGGTGTAGGCGGTGTACCACGCCGGGTTTTCCAGCACGTTGCGCAGGATCACGTTCGGGGTGAGCGTGCCGTAGTAGCCCTGGCCGATGAAGGTGCGGAACACCTGGTTCTTGTCGGCGATGGCGCGGATCTTGGCCAGTGCCTGCACTTCGGTCAGCGACTCGGGCAGGTCCAGCGGTGCCGGCGATTTGATCCCGGCCGGGACGATCGCATCGGTCAGCGCGTCCAGCGAGGCGTGGCCGACCACGTCGAGCATCTGCGCGATTTCGGCGTCGTTGGGGCCGATATGGCGTTCGACGAACGCGTGGCTGTGTTCAAGCTCGCGCAGGGAGGGGGTGTTCTGGGACATGGCTGGCATCTCGGAGAGTGGGCACGCACGTTCGGAAGGCGGCTGGGCCAGGGCGCGTCGCGGGCGACAGCGATCCACCGGACCTTGCGGTCTTCCTGGGTGCCCCTCTGTCCTTTTGCCTGAGAGTTTGGAAGCGCGCATCGGCGTGCTTCGTGCCCCTTCGGCGCCGGCACTCGCCGGTCTCTCCAGAGTTTTGGTACGGGTGGTATCGGGCCTGAGCGATTACGGGCGTTGCGCCTTCGGCAGCGGGTGTCCGCTTCTCCCACCATGTAGCGGGGCGATTATAGCCCAGCGCTTCGGCCCACTGGGCCTTTCCGGCACCTGAATACGGGCGCGCACGTGCGCCGGAAACCGCGCCCGGGCATGGTGCCAAGGGCTGCAAAGGCCTATGATCACTGGATCCTCGTATTCATCTGGCGCCGCCCGTTCCGGGCCAGGCGCCCGCCGTGCAATGCGCATGGCCGCTGACGGAAGCCCGCATGACGCCCGCCTCACCCTCGACCCGCCGCCTGGCCCTGCTGCTCGCAGGCCTGGCGATGTTCGGTCCGTTCTCGATCGACACCATTTTCCCGGCGTTCCTGTTGCTGGGCGAGCGCATGCAGGTGGACCAGGTCGCGGTGCAGCAGACCATCAGCGTGTACCTGCTGTTCTACGGCCTGATGAGCCTGGCGCACGGCCCGCTGTCGGATGCGTTCGGCCGCAAGCGGGTGATCATCGGTGGGCTGGTGCTGTTCATCGGCGCCTCGATCGGCTGTGCGCTGTCGCGGGACATGACCACCTTGCTGGTGTTCCGCGCGCTGCAGGGCGTGACCGCCGGTGTGGGTGTGATCGTCGGCCGCGCGGTGATCCGCGATCTGTACCACGGTGCCGACGCGCAGCGGTTGATGAGCCAGGTCTCGATGATCTTCGGCGTCGCCCCGGCGATCGCGCCGATCATCGGTGGCTGGATCCTGCTCGGCGGCGGCGACTGGCCGCTGATTTTCTGGTTCCTGGTGCTGTTCGGCGTGGTGTTGCTGCTGGCCACCGGCAAGTGGCTGCCGGAAACCCATCCGGTCGAGGCGCGCACGCCGCTGTCGATGCGGGAACTGCTGCGCAGCTATGCGCGGATGGGGTCCAACGCGCGCCTGCTGAGGCTTTCGGCCGCCGGTGCGCTGAATTTCTCCGGCATTTTCCTGTATATCGCCTCGGCGCCGGTGCTGGTGATGCAGCACCTCAAGCTGGGCGAGGGCGGTTTTGCCTGGTTGTTCATTCCGACCATCGGCGGCATGACGATGGGCTCGTTCCTGTCCGGGCGGATGGCCGGGCGGATCCTGCCGCAGCGGCAGATCGCGATCGGATTCGGCCTGTGCGCAGTGTCGGCCGTGCTCAACATCACCTACGTGCTGTCCGTGCAGCAGATCGCGCTGCCGTGGGCGGTGATGCCGATCTTCCTCGGCGGCGTGGGCATGGCGCTGATCTTCCCGGTGCTGGCGCTGGCGGTCCTGGACATGTACCCGCACCAGCGCGGCCTGGCGTCTTCGATGCAGATGTTCATCCAGCTGATGATCAACACCGTGGTGGCCGGTGTGGTCTCGCCGATGCTCAGCAGCAGTCCGGTGCATCTGGCGTTGGGCTACATGGGCTTCTTCGCGCTGGGTGGCTCGTTCTGGTACTGGGAACGGTATTGCGAGCGCCGCCGCGAAGTACTGACGCCCATCGAGTAGGCCACGCAGCTGGCGGGTCCCCCAGGGCCCGTGCGGTATCCTTTGCCCTTTCATGCAGTCCGGAAGTCCCTGATGTCGACCACCTCCAAACTGCGCCGCGACATCCGCCGGCGCCGTGAAACCCTGGCCGCCAACCGCGAGCAGGCCGCCACCCCGCCGGTCGAGCCGCATGCCGAACTGCGCGACCAGCAACGTACGCTGCTGGCCGGCGTGGTACGCCGTGATGGCGAGTGGGTGCTGGGCATGGATGGGCGTATCGCCGGCCAGACCACCAGCGCGGCACGCGTGCTGGCCTTGATCATGCAGGCCGCCGAACTGCACGAGCGGCAGGGCACGCCGGTCCGGCTGGTGTACTCGGACGCGTTGAAGGATGCCGCGCACGCCGAGGCCAAGGCCGATGGCATGGACTTCGAGCAGTTCAAGACCGAGCTGGCGGCCGCCCTGAAACCCAAGTCCTAGCGCCACGCCACGTGTGGTTGCAGGTGGTCCCGGCCCATCGAGGCCGGACGCAGGCCACAGCGTCAGGGACAAAAAAAAACCGGCCTTTCGGCCGGTTTTTTCGTTGCGGGCTGCGGCCGGGCAGGGCCCGGCCCAACCCATGGGTTACGGTGCCGCCGGGGCCGCAGCGGTGGCCGCCGGCACCTGCCACCCACACATCTGGCCCTGGTTCTGCTGCTTGAGCCACTCGTTGACCGGGGTGAAGTACTCGATCATCGGGCCGGCATCGAGCTTGTCGCCGCCGGTGATTTCCTTCAGCGTAGCCTGCCACGGCTGGCTGGCGCCCTTGCTCAGCATCGCCCAGAACTTCTGGCCGGCTTCCTTGTTGCCGTAGAAGCTGCACTGGTGCAGCGGGCCCTTGTAGCCGGAGGCATCGCACAGGCCCTTGTAGAACTGGAACTGCAGGATGCGCGCCAGGAAGTAACGGGTATACGGGGTGTTGCCCGGCACGTGGTACTTGGCACCGGCGTCGAAGAACTCCTCACCGCGTGCGCTGGCCGGCGCCACGCCCTGGTACTTGGCCTTCAGGTCCCACCACGCCTGGTTGTAATGGTCCGGGGTGATCGAGCCATCGAACACACCCCAGCGCCAGCGGTCGATCATCAGGCCGAACGGCAGGAACGACACGCCGCTCAGGGCCATGCGCATCTGCGCGTTGATGGTCGCCTCGCGGCTTTCCTGCGGGGTGTCCACCAGGCCGATCGAGTTGAGGTACTGCGGCGTCATCGCCAGCACGATGGTGTCGCCGATCGCTTCATGGAAGCCATCGTTGGCACCGCCCTGGAACAACGGCGGCAGCGGGTTGTAGGCCAGGTCGTAATAGATGTGACCCAGCTCGTGGTAGATCGTGGTGAAGTTTTCTTCGTTCGGCTTGATGCACATCTTGGTGCGCACGTCGCCTTCCATGTTCATGTCCCACGCGCTGGCGTGGCAGACCACGTCACGGTCCAGCGGCTTGATGAACTGGGTCTTGTCCCAGTACGACTTCGGCAGTGCGGGCATGCCGAGCGAGACATAGAAGTCCTGCGCGCGCTCGGTCATCTGCTTGGCAGTGCGCAGTTCGGCTTCACGCTGGGCCTTGTACAGCGCTTCCACGTTCGCGCCGCTGCCGGCCTTGGCCAGTGCGCCACTGAGGTTGGTCTGGTACTGCTTTTCCAGTGCGGCGGTGATGTCCAGGTTGCCGGCGCCGGGATACGGTTCCAGCTGGTCCCACAGGTTGGACCAGTCCTGCTGCCACATGTTGCCGGTCAGGTGCGCGGCGATCAGGCCGCCGTTGACCTCGGCCTTGTCCTTGCCGTACGTGCCGTCCAGCTTGGTGCGGGCATAGCAGTGAAGCTGCTCGTACATCGGCTTGACCTGGTCCCACAGGCGGTCGGTTTCCGGGCCGATCTGGTCGGCGGGCATGTCATAGCCGCTGCGCCACATCTGGCCGGCATCGGCGAAGCCCATTTCCTTGGCGCCTTCATTGACCAGGCTGACGAAGCGTTCGTAATCGGCGCGCATCGGCTTGGTGGTGCCGTGCCAGCCCTGCCAGGCGTCGAGCTGCTTGTCATAGTCGCGGCTGCGGGCGAGCACCTGTTCCAGATCGCCGAGCTGGCGGCAGCTCTGGGGGTTGGCTTCATCGGTGCAGTATTTGCCGGAGCCGTAGGCGCCTTCCATGCGGCTGGCGATGCGGGTCAGCTCGGAGAGCTTGGCCGGGTCGCGCGGGGCGGGCATGGAGGTCATCAACTTGAGCAGGTGGATCTGGCGCTTGGTGTCTTCGCTCATCGGCTGGCCGTCGTACTGGCCGGCCTGGGTGATCCAGCCATTGAGGACGGTGAGCCAGCGCTCGTTGGCCTTGGCCGCGACGCGCTCGGAATCGTCATTGATGTAGGTCGAAGACAGCCACTGGGCCGAGGTCATTTCCGGGTACATGGCTTTGTACTCGGCGTTGACGCGGGCGATGAACTGGTCCGCGGTTTCCTTGGACTGGGTGGTGCCCGTGGCCGGTGCATCGGCGGGGGACGGTTCCTTCTGGCAGGCCGCCAGCGTCAGTGCGGCAGCACTGACTGCCAGGGCCAGCAGGAGCGGGCGGTGGTTCACGGGCACATCCTTGGGTGGTGACAGACCGGCGAAGGCTAGTGAAGCGCCGGGCGCACCGCAAGGGGCAGGGCAGCAGGGTTCGGGTGGGATCGTAGCCCCAACGTCAACGGCGTGGCGTCATGGCATCGTGGTTTGGGTCGGTGCGGGCGGGTTGTCGGGACCCGCCGTGAACCCGTCCATGGGGGCTCGATATGCGCCATCCATGGCGCATAACGGTCCCGCCAAGCCACCCACACCGCCCCGTCGACAGCGGGTCGGTGCTCATGGGAACAACAACGGCGTTCAGAGCGAACGTTGGCTGTCTCAGCGAATGCTCTGCCTTTGCCTGCCTCGACCAAAACGGAAGAGCGAATAGCTGACAGCAGTGGTCGTTCCGCTTCAAACCTCGCACGACGCAAACAGATCCCGGTCACGTTCATACACCGACGTCTTGACCTGCATCAGTCCGAGTACCGATGGGAACAGATTGTCGTGATCGGTGTAGTTGCCCGCGCGCTCCCGCACGCAGGCCAGGTTGAGCCCACGGTTGGCCGCGAAGGACGGCGAGAACCACATCGTCATCGGCACGTGGGTCTGCTCCTGCGGGGCGATCGCATACGGCACGCCGTGCAGATACAGGCCCTTCTCGCCCAGCGATTCGCCGTGATCGGAGAGGTAGATCATCGCCGTGTCGTAGTCGTCCATGCCCTTCAGCGTGCCGATCGTGCGCGAGAGCAGGTGATCGGTGTAGAGCAGCGCGTTGTCGTAACTGTTGGTGATCTGCGCGCGGCTGCACTTGCCCAGGTCCGGGGTGTCGCAGGTGGGGGTGAAGCGGCGGAAGCGCGCCGGGTAGCGCTCGAAGTAGCTCGGGCCATGGTTGCCCAGTTGATGCAGCACCACCACGCGGTCGCCGGGCCTGGCGCGGACCTGGGCGGCCAGGTCGTCGATCAGGATCTCGTCCATGCAGCGCCCGTTGGCGCACAGGGTCGGGTGCTTGGCATCATCCAGCGGCTGCATTTGCAGGCCCTCGCACACGCCCTTGCAACCGGACTGGTTGTCGCGCCACAGCGTGGCGATGCCGGCGTGATCCAGCACGTGCAGCAGCGACTGGTGCGCACGGATCTTCTTTTCGTCGTAGTCGTGGCGCCCGTAGGGCGAGAACAGGCAGGGCAGGGAGACTTCGGTGCTGGTGCCGCACGAATGCATGTCCGGGAAGTTGATCACCCCGGCCTGGGCCAGTTCCGGCGTGGTCTGTCTGGCATAGCCGTTGAGGCCCCAGTTCTGTGCGCGTGCGGTTTCGCCCATCACGATCACCAACAGGCGCGGGCGGCTGCCGACCGCGCGCGGGGTGGCCTTGGCATCGGACCCGATTGGCAGTTTCGGGGCGCGCTGGATCGGGTTGTCGCCGCGCAGCGCCTTGGGCAGGCCGAGCAGGACGTTGCCGGGGGTCGCCAGGTAGCGCACTTCGCGCTGGTTGCGCATCAGCGAGGACATTTCCTGGAAGGACAGCATCGCCCCGCCGAAGGCGATCAGCGCCGACAGCAGCAGAAAACCGATGCGCCACAGCAGCGCCGCGCCCAGCGTGCGCCGGCGCAGCTGCACGCGCCACAGCAGCAGCATGGGGGCGAGGGCCAACAGCAGCAGCGGCAGGATCAGCGTCGGGGTGATCAGCTCGCCGCTTTCCTTGTGATCGGTTGCCAGCACGTTGCGCAGCATGTCCGCATCCAGATAGATGTGGTAACTGCTCATGTAATGCGCAGCCAGTGCGGTGCCGATCAGCAGCACACTGATCACGACCTTGGCATTCCAGCGCCAGACCAGCAGGCCCATCAACAGACTGTGCGCGCCGACCAGAAACAGGAACAGCGAGAGCGCGAAGCCGATGCTGCCCGGGTGGGTCGCCATCGCGCTGTGCCAGAACAGCCCGTTGC
This sequence comes from Stenotrophomonas sp. TWI1151, assembly GCF_039673135.1. NCBI lineage: Bacteria > Pseudomonadati > Pseudomonadota > Gammaproteobacteria > Lysobacterales > Lysobacteraceae > Stenotrophomonas > Stenotrophomonas sp. TWI1151. The sequence goes on along the minus strand of NZ_JBDJLA010000006.1, from coordinate 152,639 downwards.
AGGCCAGCGCGAAGAAGACGCTGGTGAGCAGGATCAGGGTCTCGGTGGTGCACTTCGGGCGCCACGTACGCAGGGTGGCCAGTACGGGAAAGCGCGCAGCGCGTGGGAGGGTGGCGCTCATGCCGCGTCTCCCTGCGCACTGACGGTTACCGTGCTGGGTCCGCGCAGCCGGATGCGTTCAACCAGCAGGTACAGGCCCAGCGATACCGTCCAGCAGATGGCCAACGTCCACAGGTCATGCGACAGGAAATGCGCACCACGCAGTTGTTGCGAGAACCCGAACACGCCGCCGGCCAGCAGGCCGACCGCCAGGCCGCGCCAGCGCCAGGCGGGGCGCACCATCAAGGCGAAGAAGTACAGGCTGACCCACGCAAAACCCGCGCTGGAGTGCCCCCCGGGGAAGCACACCCCGCGCGGCATGCCCGGTGGGCGTGTGGCGAACAGGCCGATGAACTCGCGGGTGCCGCCGTATCGGGTGAGATCCCACGGGCAGTCCATGTGGGTCAATGACTTGAGCAGCGAGACCAGACCGGTGCCCAGCGCGACCGCCAGCACCAGGTACAGCAGCGGCCAGCGCCACGCGACGGCGCGCTCACTGCGCCAGGCGTGGGAGCACAGCACGATCGCCACGAGCGCCGCCGCACTGCTGGCCCATTTGCCGGCCTGATGGATCAGGTGAGTGGTGAACCAGGCGTTCTGCAGCGCCCACTGCTGCCCTTCCAGGCGATACCACTGGTCGGCCAGCCATTGGTCGCCCCCGGCGCCCATCAGCGCAGCGCTGACGAGCAGGGTCAACGCCAGCGGAGCCCAGAGGTGCTCGCGGAGGAAACGCGGCGTGGCCGACGCAGCCGGCGTGGAGGAGAGCGCAACGGTGGACGCTGGGAACATGGACAAAGGGGCCGGCGGGAGATTCCGGCGCCATGGTCGTCAGCGGGTTGTCGGAGAGCGGTCGGAGCGATGTTGGCCGCCGGTTAAGCGCGACCTTCCGTTCAGTCTTCCTCGTCCTGCGCGGTGTCGGTAGCCGTCACGGCGGCATGGCAGTCCGCCTGCCAGGCGGTGCCCGGAAACAGCAGCCAGCGGTTGCGGTTGGTGCTGCCGATCTCGATCACCGCCGACGGGTCCACGCACGGGCTGATCGCCTCATCAAGCACCAGCAGCCAGCGGCGCTGCGGGGCCTGCGCCACCCACGGACCGGCGGCCTGCCATTGCTGCTCCCATGGCGTCTTGAAGCCGAAATCGGTCACCGGGCGGTCGGCCTGCAGCAGGTTCTGCTCGCGCCAGGCCACTACGCCCAGCTCCGCCTGCGGCCCGATCCGCGCGCCCACCCGCTGCATCACGGCGGAGGCGGAGCTGTACGGATCCAGCGTGGGCATCAACACCCAGCCGTACAGATTCCAGAGCAGGAAGGCGGTCGCCACCACCAGCGCGCCCGCGCGCCGTTGGCGCCACCACAGGGCCAAGGCCAGCAGCGCCACGCCGAAGGCGATCAGCCAGCCGCCCAGCACGGGCAGCAGCGCATCGGGCATGGCACGTCGGGCCAGCTGGAGGTGCGCCCACGCGCTGCCGCTCCAGAGCTGTGTGCCGATGTACAGCGCCGCCGCGCCCAGCACGGCGACGTACGCCCACAGCAGCCAGCGCAGCCCGGCCCGGCGCAGCAGCCCGGGCAGCAGCGGTGCGGCGGCCAGGCACAGCGCGGGCAGCATCGGGAAGATGTACACCTCGCGCTTGCCCGGGCTGGCGCTGAAGAAGACGAGTACCAGCAGCGCCCAACCCAGCAGCAGCCACCAGCGTCCGTCCAGGCGGTTGAGGCGGCGCCACCACGCGGGGATCAGCGCCGGCAACAGCAGGCTGCCGGGCAGCCACAACGTCGCCATCACCTGCAGGTAATACCACGCAGGCTTCACGTGGTGCCAGGCGTTCGCGTAGCGGGTGCCGGTCTGCTTGAACAGCAGTTCGCGTGCATACGCATGCAGTGCCGGATCGGTCGCGTTGAGCAGGGCGATGCCCAACGGCGCCAGCCAGACCGCCGTGCCGAGCAGGAAGGCCGGCAGCAACCACCACAGATCGCGTGCGGTGCCCGGCGGCAATGCCGTGCCACGGGCGCGCCAGCGCCACAGGGCAAACGGCACCAGCACCAGCAGCGGCAGGAAGCCGACGCCCTTGGTCACAGTGCCCACCCCGGCAGCGAAGCCGGCCAACCACAACGCCGGGCGGTTGCGGCCCTCCAGCAGGTGGCGCAGCAGCCCCCACAGCGACAGGGTGGTCATCGCCACCAGCACCATGTCGATCTGGGCCCGTTTGCCCATCAGGCCGAACTGCAGGCAGCTGAACAACGCGAGCATGGCCCACCAGCCGACGCGCCGGGTCCACAGCCGCCGGCCCAGATCCCAGGTCAGCCACAGCGTAAGCAGCGCGGCCAGCAGCGAGGGCACCAGAAAGGCGAGGGCCCAGCCGCCGAACAGCTGGTGGCTGGCCGCCTGCATCCACATGAAGACCGGCGGTTTTTCCGCATACAGTTCGCTGCCGCGGTGCGGCAGCAGCCACTGGCCGGACTCGACCATGGCACGCGCGGCCAGCACGAAGCGCGGCTCATCCGGCGGTGAGGGCTGGCGCAGGCCGATGCCGGCCGCCAGCGCCAGCAGCAGGGCAAGGCAGACCAGCACACGCGACCAGCGCCGCAGGAAGAAGGATTCGATCACGCCCAGGCTCGTCGGCAAAACAGCCACTGTCTCCCCGACAGCGTAGGAAAAGCGTCGTAAACCACCCCATTGCGACCGGATTCCGACACGGTTCCCGCTACCATGCGTTCAACCGGTCACGAGAGTCTCCCATGCGGCTGCTGGTCATTGAAGACAACCGTCAGCTGGTTGCCAATCTATTCGATTATTTCGAGTCGCGGGGCCATGTGCTCGATGTCGCCCCCGACGGCGTGACCGGCCTGCACCTGGCCGTGTCGCAGCCCTATGACGCGCTGATCCTGGATTGGATGCTGCCGCGCATGGAGGGCCCGGAGGTCCTGCGCCGGTTGCGTGCTGACCACGGCTCGGAAGTGCCGGTGATCATGCTCACCGCACGCGATGAGCTGCCGGACAAAATCGCGGGGTTTCGTGCGGGTGCCGATGATTACCTGACCAAGCCGTTCGCGCTGCCCGAGCTGGAAGTGCGCCTGGAGGCACTGATGGTGCGTGCCAAGGGCCGCAATCCGCGCAAGGTGCTGGAAGTGGCCGACCTCAAGCTGGATCTGGCCACGCTGGAGGCGCAGCGCGACGGCAAGGCGCTGCACCTGTACCCGGCCTGCCGCAAGCTGTTGGAAGTACTGATGCGGGCCAGCCCGGGCGCGGTGACCCGCCAGCAGCTGGAGTTCGCGCTGTGGGGCGACGAGTTGCCCGATGGCGATCTGCTGCGCTCGCATGTGTACGAACTGCGCCGCAGCGTGGACGGCCCGTTCCAGCAGAAGTTGATCCACACCTTGCCGCGGGTCGGCTACCGCCTCGGCGTGTCGGCTGCGGACAGTTCCGATGAAGTGGCATAAGCGCGCGCCCAAGCCAGCGCCCATGCACCGGCGCATGGTGTGGTGGCTGCTGGGCTACCTCGCGCTGATCTCGCTGGCGGTATTCAGCGTGGGCAACTACGTGCACGAACACGCCGAGCACTCGGCATGGCGCGCGCTGCTCAACTCCGAGCTGGACAGCATCGTCAACCACATCGAACACGAGCCGCATTACCGCTGGCAGGATTCGGACACCCTGCGGCTGTTCTACATCAACGGCAGCCCGACGGTGCCGGAGAGCCTGCGCACGCTGCATCCGGGGCTGCACGACGGTGTGGAGGTCAACGGACGCGCCAGCGCGGTGATGGTCCGCGAAACCACGCAGCTGGGGCGGCTGGCACTGGTGCTGGACATCAATGACTTCCATGAGCTGGAACAGTTCGCCACGCGCTGGGTGCTGCTGGCCGGTGTGCTGATGATCATCGTCACCGTGGTGATGGCGTCTTTCGGCGTCGGTCGCCTGGTACGGCCGCTGAGCTCGCTGGCCCGGCGCATCGACGACCTGCGGCCGGGTGTTCCGGGGCAACGGGTGGAGGTGGACCCACGGGCCAGCTCCGAGCTGTACGTGATCGCCAACGCGCTCAACGACTACCTGGCGCGCAACGAACAGTTCGTTGAACGCGAGCGGATCTTCATCAGCACGGCCAGCCATGAGCTGCGCACGCCGATTGCGGTGATTACCGGCGCCGCGGAACTGGCACTTGGCCAGCCGGACATTCCCGACCGCGCCCGCCAGCAGATGCAGCGGGTGCACCGCACCGCGCAGGGCGTGGAGCAGTTGATCCAGTTGCTGCTGGTGCTGGCGCGCGACCCGGCGCGGCTGGCTGCACTGGGCGAGCGAATTCCGCTCGATCTGCTGGTGCCGGACATCATTGAAGACCATCGTCACCTGATGGGCGACAAGGACCTGCGCATCGAGATCGACGGCCTGGCGCGGGTGGATATCGTCGCGCCACTGGGCGTGGTCCAGGCGGCGATCGGCAACCTGCTGCGCAACGCGATCGAGAACAGCGGCCGCGGCACCATCCACATCCAGGTCTCCGACCAGGCGGTGGTGACCCTGCAGGATCCGGGGCTCGGCATGAGTCCGGAAGAGATCGCGGCGGTGCATGCGCGCATGGCCCGGGGCGACCGCAACGAACAGAGCGGGATCGGCCTGGAGCTGATCGCCCGGCTCTGTGAACACCTGGGCTGGGCGCTGCAGATCGAGCCCTGTGTCCCCCGGGGCACCTGCGTGATCCTCGATCTGGGGGCCTCGCTGCCCGGGCGCAGTGAACGTCCATCGCTGCCGGCGTCGTGATCGTCCTGCTCGCTGCGCCGCAAAGTGTGGTGTCGTGAAGACAATGTTAAGCTCCGGAGGCGCCGCTCTATGCGGCGCTTTTTTTTTCCCTTCGATCGACAGAGGATGGCTTGATGCCGACCGAACCCAGTACTGCCCTGATCACCAATGACATCGTCGGCCTCGGCCTGATCGCCGCCACCCTGGCAGTGATCTTCTGGGCCGCCAGCGGCCCGACCCCGATCCTCAAGAAGATTTTCGCGTGGGTACCGGCCCTGCTGCTGTGCTACTTCATCCCGGCCATCTACAACACCGCCGGCCTCATCGACGGCCACAACACCCCGCTCTACAACCCGATCGCGCGTGACGTGCTGCTGCCCGCCGCGCTGGTGCTGCTGACCCTGTCGATCGACCTCAAGGGCATCATGAAGCTGGGGCCGAAGCTGCTGGTGATGTTCTGCGCCGGCACGCTGGGCATCATCCTCGGCGCCATCGTGTCGTTCCAGGCGATGTCCTGGATCCACCCGGCCACCGTGGCCGGTGATACCTGGAAGGGCATGGCGGCCCTGGCCGGCAGCTGGATCGGCGGCGGCGCCAACATGGTGGCGATGCGTGAAGTGTTCGGCACCGATGCGACGACGTTTGGCCAGTTCGCCGTGGTCGATGTGGCCTGCGCGAGCCTGTGGATGGCGGTCCTGCTGTTCCTGGCCAACCGCGCCAAGCAGATCGATGCCCGCAGCGGGGCCGATACCCGCGCCATTGATGAGATGAAGGAGCGCATCTCGGCATACGAAGCACAGAATGCCCGCATTCCGAGCCTGACCGACCTGATGGTGATCGTCGGTGTGGGGCTGGGCGGCGTCGGCCTGGCGCATGCCATCGCCGCGCCGCTGAGCGGCTGGTTCAAGGCCAATGTGAGCTGGGCCAGCCAGTTCAGCCTGGACAGCGCGTTCGTCTGGGTGGTGCTGCTGTCCACGGCGCTCGGCCTGGGTCTGAGCTTCACCCGTGTGCGGCGCCTGGAGTCGGCCGGTGCCTCGCGCCTGGGCACGCTGTTCCTGTATTTCCTGATCGCCTGCATCGGCATGCAGATGGACCTGCTCTCGCTGCTCGAGCGGCCATGGCTGTTCGCGCTCGGCGCGATCTGGATGCTGACCCACATCCTGGTGCTGTTGATCGCCGCCAAGCTGCTGCGCGCGCCGCTGTTCTTCTTCGCGATCGGCTCGCAGGGCAACATCGGTGCAGCGGCATCGGCACCCGTGGTCGCCGCCGCGTTCCATCCGTCGCTGGCGCCGGTCGGCGTGCTGCTGGGCACCGTGGGCTATGCCACCGGGACCGGCCTGGCGTATGTGACCGGCCTGATCCTGAAATGGATGGCCGGCGCGTAAGCGCGCGCCGCGTTGTCGACTCCCGAGGCGGCCTTGATGGCCGCCTCTTTTTTTGGCGGCTATGACCCGCTGAACGCCATGGGTCTGGGACCCAGGTCACGCGCCGGTGTCAGAAGTGGCTGCATTTGCCATGAAGTGTGAAAGGCGTACGGGATCGCCCTGGCACCGCCGCGTAAGGTCCGGCGCCATGCACTGTGCCGTGCGCCGAACGCGCATGGCATGGGTTCTTTGTCGACGGCAGTCGACACCTGTCAGGAAGCACGATGAAGACCAAAGACGTGTTGATGTCGGTGATCACCGCCGGCGTACTGATGTTCGCTTCTGTGTCCGTACAAGCTGCCCCGGGCGAGCGAGGAAGTGTGCATGCCGTGGCCGATGCAAGTGCACGCGATGTGGCGGCGTGGCTCGGGCAGCCGGCACGGGCCGACGCCCTCGTCGATGCGCTGGCGGAGCACCCCGAACGCGGGCTGCCGTTGACCGCGGTCCTGGCCGAGAGCGATCCGGGTGGGAACAGCCTGGCGTCGCGGATGCTGTCCGAACGCGATGATCTGGTCCGCCAGTACAAGGGCCTGCCGGCCGCAGATCGTGGGTTGCTGCAGGTCCGCAGCTTCGTCCCGGCAGGGCAGACACTGGCGTCGGTGGCGCCTGCCGATCTCTGGGTATCGGTGCTGCCCAAGGGAAACGACCGCACATGGACCTCCCTGGTGGCCTACGACCGGCACGGGCGTCAGCATCTGCTGGATGCGCAGGTGGCCCCGACCTTCCCGGTGCTGATTGTGGACATCGATACCGGGCAGGCGGTCCAGGAAGGCATGGCCCTGATCAATGCCGGGTTGCAGGCGAGGGGACTGCAGTCGGCCGATCGCCTCACGGTGGCCGCCGATGGAGCGACCTCCCTGGATGTCACCCGGCTTGACCGTATCCGCCTGGCCAATGACGGCGAGCCGTGGGCGCTGGGCGGCGCGGAAGTGTTCGCCGTGGTCTCCGGCCTGCAGACAGGCGAGGCAGAGCCTGAGATGGCCACGGTGTCACTGCCGTACCTGGACCATGACAAGACCGATTACACCCCGGGCCAACCGTTGGTGATCTGGGGCAACTACCGGTTCGATACCGCCAACGTGCAACTGTTCGAAGACGATGGCGACACCAATTACAAGGACCTGCTGATCGCCCTCACCGAAGGCGTGAAGCTGGGGCTGGGTGCCTTCGCCCCGGAGTATGCGGTGATTGCCGAGATCGGCGGCGCGATCCTCAAGGCCATGCCGAGCGGCTGGTTTACCAACGATACCGACTACCTGGACAGCTTCTATCTGCTCCAGCGCGGTAAGACCTATACCGGGCGGATGGGCGCGGCGAACAATGCACAGGTAACGTTGAGCCCCCTCACGCTCCAGTAAAGCCGGCCGCGCTGGCCGGCTGCCCCTGAGGCCTGTCGCAGGCAGTGGCAAACGCGACCCGACAAAAAACGGCGGCGCTTTCGCGCCGCCGTTTTCGAGTGCCGCTGCCGGAGGTCAGCAGCAGCGCCCCCCGTTCTTGCCGCTGTAACGCGCCTCCTGGCGCTCGCGGAAGAATGTCTTGTAGTCCATCGGCACGCGGTCCGGATGCTTCTCCAGCACATGCCGGACGTAGTTGTCGTAATCAGGAATGCCGCAGCACAGCCGTGCGGTCTGCACCAGGCGCCGCCAGATGCGGCGGTGGGCCTGGTACTGACCAGCGGGGACGAGTTCAGTACTCATCACAGGTCCGCCATCTGGTGCGGCTCAAGCGCCACGTACGGGGTTTCCTTGTCGGTGCGCTGCGGCGTGCGGCGGGCCAGGAAGATGGTCTTGATCGCGTAGAACAGGATCGAGAACACCACGAACAGGAACAGGACGGTCAGGCCGGTGTTGACGTAGGCGTTGACCACGATCTGATGCATCTGGCCGACGGTCTTGGCCGGGGCGGTCAGCGTGCCGCTGGCGATCGCATCCTGGTACTTGTGCGCCTGGGCCAGGAAGCCCTGCGCCGGGTTGCTGTCGAAGATCTTGATCAGGCCGGCATAGGTGGTGCAGATCAGCAGCCACACGGCCGGCACGCCGGTCACCCAGGCGAAGCGGTCACGCTTCATCTTGAACAGCACCACGGTGCCGAGCATCAGCGCGATACCGGCCAGCATCTGGTTGGAGATGCCGAACAGCGGCCACAGGGTCTGGATGCCGCCGAAGGGATCCACCACGCCGGTGTAGAGCAGATAGCCCCACAGCGCCACGCAACCGGCGGTGGCGATGATGTTGGCGGTCCACGATTCGGTCTTCTTCAGGGCCGGGATGAAGTTGCCCAGCAGGTCCTGCAGCATGAAGCGACCGGCACGGGTACCGGCATCGACCGCGGTGAGGATGAACAACGCTTCGAACAGGATCGCGAAGTGGTACCAGAACGCCATCATCGCGTTGCTGCCGCTCGGGATCGCTTCGTGCAGGATCTGCGCGATACCCACCGCCAGCGTTGGTGCACCACCGGCGCGGTGCAGGATGGTCGGCTCGCCGATCGCCGCGGCCGTGGCCTCCAGCTGCTCGGGGGTGATGATGAAGCCCCACGTATTGCTGATGTAGGCCGCAGCGGAGACCGCATCCGGGCCGATCACGGCCGCCGGTGCGTTCATGGCGAAGTAGATGCCCGGGTCGATGATCGAGGCGGCCACCAGCGCCATCACCGCGACGAACGATTCCATCAGCATGCCGCCGTAGCCGATGTAGCGCATGTGACGCTCATTGGCGAGCAGCTTGGGCGTGGTGCCCGAGGCGATCAGGGCATGGAAGCCGGAGACCGCGCCGCAGGCGATGGTGATGAACAGGAACGGGAACATCCCGCCTTTCCAGACCGGGCCGTCGCCACTGGCGGCGAACTGGGTCAGGGCCGGCATCTTCAGTTCCGGCATGACGATCAGGATGCCGATCGCCAGCGCCACGATGGTGCCGATCTTGAGGAAGGTGGACAGGTAATCGCGCGGCGCCAGCAGCAGCCACACCGGCAGCACCGAGGCGACGAAGCCGTAGCCGATCAGCATCCAGGTGATCTGGATCCCGGTGAAGGTGAAGGCCGGTCCCCAGACCGGATCGGCGGCGACCTTGCCACCGAACCAGATCGCGGCCAGCAGCAGGATCAGGCCGACCACGGAGATCTCGCCGATCTTGCCCGGGCGGATGTAGCGCATGTACACGCCCATCAGGATGGCGATCGGCATGGTCGCGATGACCGTGAACATGCCCCAGGGGCTTTCGGCCAGCGCCTTGACCACCACCATCGCCAGCACCGCCAGGATGATGATCATGATCAGGAAGGCGCCGAACAAGGCGATGGTGCCGGGTACCGGCCCCATTTCCTCACGCACCAGGTCACCCAGCGAGCGGCCGTTGCGGCGGCTGGAGAGGAACAGGATCATGAAATCCTGCACCGCGCCGGCCACGACCACACCCACCACCAGCCAGAGCAGGCCGGGCAGGTAGCCCATCTGCGCGGCCAGCACCGGGCCGACCAGCGGCCCTGCACCGGCGATGGCGGCGAAATGATGGCCGAACAGCACGTGTTTGTTGGTCGGGACGTAATCCAGGCCATCGTTGTTGATCACCGCGGGCGTGGCCCGGGTCGGATCGAGCTGCATCACCTTGTCGGCGATGAACAGGCTGTAGAAGCGATACGCGATGAGATAGATGGAGACCGCAGCGACGACGATCCACAGCGCATTGATGGGCTCACCGCGGCGCAGCGCGACGGTGCCTAGACAGAATGCGCCAAGCAGTGCGATGACTGCCCAACCCAGTTTTGAAAAACCTTTCATGAGATTGCGTCTCCCTGGAGATCGTCGTAAGAGTCCGCCTTGGCACTGACGGGGTCAATGCAATGGCGGGGGCTTGCTGCTAGTACTTTGGTCGTAGGGTGGGTGTGGCGCGTGTCTGTGCACGTCGCCGGAACATCACGCTTGGAACAATCGGTTGCGGGCATGACGGTTGGCCGGCGGGGCCGGCGAGGCCATCTTGTTGATCGATCACCGACCCTGGAGTCACCATGAGCAGCCCAACCCCGGTGCGCGTGCTGCGCACCATCCGTGGCATGGCCACCTCCGATGGCGCCGGCGTGCGCCTGACACGGGTGATTGGTGGCCCCTCGCTGCCCGACCTGGACCCGTTCCTGCTGCTGGATGAATTCGGCACGGACCGCGCCGAGGACTACATCGCCGGCTTCCCCAGCCATCCGCACCGCGGGTTCGAAACCGTCACCTACATGCTCGATGGCCGCATGCGGCACAAGGACAACCACGGCAACGAGGGCCTGCTCACGCCGGGCAGCGTGCAGTGGATGACGGCAGGCCGCGGCTTGATCCACTCGGAAATGCCCGAACAGGAATCCGGACAGATGCGTGGGTTCCAGCTGTGGGTGAACCTGCCGGCGCGCGACAAGATGACCGATCCGAAGTACCAGGAGTTCGCGCCGGACCACATCCCGGTGACCGCGCCGGCCGACGGCGTGCAGATCAAGGTCATTGCCGGCCAGGTAGGTGACACCGTGGGGCCGATCGTGCAGCCGGCCACCGATCCGGTGTACCTGGACATCACCCTGGATGCGCGCGCGGGCTGGAGCTACACGCTGCCGGATGGCCACAACGCCTTCGCGTACGTGTTCGAAGGGGGCCTGGAGGTCGGCGAGGGTGACGACGCGCGCCCGGTGGCCAAGCAGGAAATGGCGGTGTTGGGCGGCGGTGAGCAGCTGAGCCTGCGTGCCGGTGAAACCGGTGCGCGCCTGATCCTGGTAGCCGGCCGCCCGCTGCGCGAGCCGGTCATGCGGCATGGGCCGTTCGTGATGAACACCAAGCAGGAGCTGATGCAGGCCTTCGTGGATTTCCAGGAAGGCCGCTTCTGAGGCACGTGGGCACCGGTCGCTGGCCGGCCGGCGCTACCGTGGATGACGGGATGAGTGCGGTGCACTGTCCCGACCTCGTCCTCAGCGCCCGGCGGCGACAGCCGAGGGCGTCAGGTTCATCCCCTGCGCCAGCGTTTGCAGCGAACCCAGTTCGCTCTTGTCGCCGGCGTACAGCGCAATCTGCGCAAAACGGTTCTTGTCGAATTTCACCACAGTGATCCGGCGGGTGTCATAGCCCGGCGGTTTCTGTCCCCCCAGGTCGGGCTGGTACCAGTACAGGGTTTCACCCGCGAAGCTGCCTTTTTCCTGGCGCAGCGCGCGGTTCAACGGCAGCTCGGGATTGCGCGCGCTCAAGGTCAGGCTGAGCACTTCGCGGCCATCGGCGGCGGTGGCCTTGCACAGGATGAAGTCGCGCTGGACGAGCGACTGCCATTGCAGGCCGCTGCTGGCGGGCAGGGACGGACATTCGCTGGTCGTTTGCGCCGCAACGGCGCCGGCAGTGACCAGCAGACACACACATACGACAGCGCGCAGGACGTTCATGGTTCCCCCAAGGTCGATGATCGCGTCCGTCGCTGACAGGCAGTCCGGTGGCCGTCGACAACCCAGGCCGTGGTGGCGCATTCCCCGCGCGCGTACCGGATCACTCGCTGCCGTCAGTGTCGGACGAGTGATCGGGACCTTAACGGAATGTGACTCAGTGTACAAATAACGGTTTCAGGTGAACCTTTCTGCACCGACGCCGGGCGGTCCGGGACCGCCCGGCCACGCCGGTCAACGGGGCGCGGCGCCCATCCACTTGTAGACGATGCCGCCGATCAGGCCGCCCAGCAGCGGTGCCAGCCAGAACAGCCACAGCTGGCTGAGCGCGCCGCTGCCGGCGAACAGCGCCACGGCGGTGGAGCGCGCCGGATTGACCGAGGTATTGGTGACCGGAATGCTGATCAGGTGGATCAATGCCAGCGCCAGGCCGATCGCGATCGGGGCGAAGCCGGCCGGCGCGTTGCCGTGGGTCGCGCCCATGATCACGATCAGGAAGAACGCGGTGAGGACCACCTCGCAGAGGAAGGCGGCGGCGACGCTGTAGCCGCCCTGCGACAGCGCGCCATAGCCGTTGCTGGCGAATGCACCGGCCTGGCTGCCATCAATCTGGAAACCGGGCGCGCCGGAGGCGATCTGCAGCAGGATGAAGCCGGCCAGTGCACCGCCCAGCACCTGCGCCAGGATGTAGGGAAGCAGGTCGCGCGCGGGGAAGCGGCCGCCAGCCCACAGGCCAACACTGACCGCTGGATTGAAGTGCGCGCCGGAGACGTGTCCGAATGCATAGGCGCCGGTCAGCACGGTCAGGCCGAAGGCCAGCGCCACGCCCAGAAAGCCGATCCCCAGCGGATTGCCATCGCCACCGAAGTTGGCGGCCAGTACCGCGCTCCCACACCCGCCCAACACCAGCCAGAACGTGCCCAGGAACTCGGCGGCCAGACGTTTGCCCATGCTCATCGACGTGCTCCAACGTTATGCCCGGGGTGGGCAGGCGCAACGTAGCTGAATCGGGGTTCATCGGGGTGACGGCGGCGTCAACAGCCGACGAACGGTTGGCCGCCGGCGTGTCGGCTCAGTACGAAGGCAGCGGAATGAACTCTTTATCGTCGCCCGGAATCGTGCCGAAGCGGCCGGATTCCCAGTCGTGCTTGGCCTGCTCGATCCGTTCGGTGGAGCTGGAGACGAAGTTCCACCAGAGGTGACGCGGCCCGTCGAGCGGTTCGCCGCCCATCAGCATCGCCTTGATCGGGGTCTTGGCGCGCAGGCGGCCGCGGGCACCGGGTTCGGGAATGATCAGGTGCTGGGCAGGGACGTCCACACCGTCAAGCTGGGCCTGGCCTTCCAGGATGTAGAGCGAGCGCTCGGCGTGGCCGGTATCCAGGTCGATTTCCGCATCGGCGTCCAGATCGATGGCGACGTTGAGGGTATCGGCGAAGACCTTGACCGGGGATTCTTCGCCGTACGCGCGGCCGGCGATGACGCGCAGCCAGGCGCCGTTGCGGCGCTGCTGGGGCAGGGTCGCGGCAGCATGGTGATAGAACGCGGGATCGGTCTCTTCGGCACTCTTCGGCAGCGCCAGCCAGGTCTGCATGCCGTGCAGCGGGTGGTCGTGCTCGCGTTCGACGGCAGGCGTGCGTTCGGAGTGGGCGATGCCGCGGCCGGCGGTCATCCAGTTGACGTCGCCGGGGCGGATGACCTGGTCCGAGCCAAGGGTATCGCGGTGGCCGATGGCGCCGGACCACAGGAAGGTGACGGTGGCCAGGCCGATATGCGGATGCGGGCGCACGTCGATCCCGGTGCCGGGGGAGAGCACGGCCGGACCCATCTGGTCGACGAACACGAACGGCCCGACGCTGCGCGCCTGCAGGGTCGGCACGGCGCGGCGGACCTGCAGGCCACCGATATCATGGATGCGGGGGGCGATGATGGTCGTCATGCGGCGGTCTCGCTGGCGGGGACAGAGCGGGAGCATCGCATGCGGGGTGTGGGGGTGGGAGGCCTGTATCGGTAACAGGTTGTTCTGGTTGTACGCCGGCGGCGGAAACAACAACGCCAGCGTGCGCTGGCGTTGTTGCGATGCTCAGATGACCGGTTCGCGCAGCGCCGGCGAATCCCAGCCCGGGCGCGGGGCGAAACGGTCGCCGTAGCGCTGCTGCAGGACCTTGAGACGTTCGACCAGGGCATCGGCGCCGGTGGCGCGGATGTACTGGATCGGGCCGCCGCGGAACGGGGCGAAGCCGGTGCCGAAGATCACGCCGGCGTCGAGCAGGTCGGCGTCGGCGACGACGCCGTCATGCAGGCAGGCCACCGCTTCGTTGAGCAGTGGCAGGATCAGGCGGTCTTCCAGATCGGCCGGGACCTCGTAATTGGCGGGGACGTCCGGCTTCTGCGCGCGTCCGTTCTCCCACTTGTACAGGCCCTGGCCGTCCTTCTTGCCACGCTTGCCCTGTTCCACGGTCGCCAGGGCCGCCGGCACCTGCAGGCCGAGGAAGGGCGCCAGTTCCTTGCCTACGCCGGCGGCCACATCCAGGCCAACGGTGTCGAGCAGTTCGATCGGGCCCATCGGCATGCCGAACTTCACCGCGGCCTTGTCCAGCACCGGGCCCGGCACGCCTTCGGCATACGCGGTGGCAGCTTCAAGCATGTACGGGAACAGCACGCGGTTGACCAGGAAGCCGGGCGTGCCGGCGACCGGCACCGGGAACTTGCCCAGCGCCTTGCAGAACGAGGCCAGGCGACGCTCGGTCTCCGGCGCCATGCCGTCGTGATGGATGATTTCCACCAGCGGCATCTGCGCGACCGGATTGAAGTAATGCAGGCCGGCAAACTGCGCCGGACGCTGGATGTGGTCGCGCAGTTCGTCCAGCGGGATCGAGGAAGTGTTGGTGGTCAGCAGCGCATCGGCCTTCATCTTCGGCTCCAGCGACTGGTACAGCGCGCGCTTGGCGTCCGGGTTTTCGATGATGGCTTCGATCACCAGATCGGCCTGGGCCACGCCCTCGCCCGCGAGATCGGCTTTCAGGCGCGCGGCCACGGCCGGGCGCTTGCTGTCGTCTTTCACCCGCTTGGCAAACAGCGCCTGCGCGCGTTCCATGGCCGGGTCGATGAAGCGCTGCTCGCGATCCTGCAGGGTCACGTTGAAGCCTTTGTAAGCCGACCATGCCGCGATGTCGCCGCCCATCACGCCGGCGCCGACCACGTGGACGTGCTGGATGCCGTGGTCCTTGCCGCCCAGCGCCTTCAGGCGTTCGGTCAGGAAGAAGATGCGGATCAGGTTGCGTGCGGTCGGGGTGCCGGCCAGCTTCACCACCGCGCGGCGTTCGGCATCCAGACGGGTCTGGATCGGGCTGCCGCCGGTGCGTGCCCAGGTGTTGATCAGCGCGTAGGGGGCCGGGTAGTGCTCCTTGCGCGCCTTGCGGGCGACCTGCTTGGCCATCTGCGGGGCGAGCAGCTTGCGTGCCAGCCAGGTGTTGGTGATCCACGCGGTCGCGCGCTGCTTGAATGGGCGGGTAGTGCCCTTCAGCGCGAGCGACACCGCGGTATCGAGCAGCACGGCCGGTGCGACCACCTTGTCGACCAGGCCGATGTTGCGCGCGGCCGAGGCCGACAGGTTGCGGCCGGTCAGCATCATGTCCATCGCCGCCGGGGCGCCCACCAGCTGCGGCAGGCGCGAGCTGCCGCCCCAGCCCGGGAAGATGCCCAACTGGGTTTCCGGCAGGCCGATGCGGGTGGAGGCATCGTTGGAGGCGACGCGGTAACGGCAGGCCAGGGCCAGCTCGGTGCCGCCGCCCAGGCAATGACCATGGATCGCCGCGACGGTCGGGCAGGGCAGTTCGGCCAGCTTCTGGTAGGTGCTCTGGCCACGGCGGATTGCGTCATTGACGGTGCCGCGGCGGTCGAATTCCTGGAATTCCTTCAGGTCCGCTCCGGCGATGAAGCCGGCCGCCTTGATCGACTGGATCACCACCGCCTTGGGCGGGTCCATCGCGATCCGCTCGATCAGGTCGCCCAGTTCGAGCAGCACGTCCTGCGACATGGCATTGACGCTGCTGTCGTGGCGGTCGAGGCTGAGCACGACGACGCCATCGTCACGGATCTGCGGGTGCCAATGCGAGAAGCGGAGCCCATCGAAGCCTGAGAGCATGGGAACGTTCCATCCGGTTGTGTATGGAGAAGGGGGCTATGATCCAGAGGTTGTTTCCTCCCCGTCAAATCCCTATAGCTGGGGGAGAGATACCGTCGATTCATTGCCTGGATCGGAAACCTTAACGGAACGGTGGTTAAAAGCTGGTGCGGCGCTGTGTGATCGAGCGCTGAACTTTTCCCGGGATTGGCAGTCTCATTGCCCGACGTCGGTTGGGCTGACAGGAGTGCGGCCCCCCATGGCCGAGGTTGAAACACCACAGGAGCTGGACCTGGAGCTGGTCCGACGTGTGCAGCGTGGCGAGAGCGCGGCGTTCGATGTCCTGGTACGCAAGTATCAGCATCGGGTCATCGCGCTGATCGGGCGCTACATCGCGGACTGGAGTGAATGTCAGGACGTGGCCCAGGACACTTTCGTCCGCGCGTATCGCGCGATCGGCAGTTTCCGCGGCGACGCCCAGTTCTATACCTGGTTGCACAGGATCGCCGTGAACACTGCCAAGAACCATCTCGCCGCCCACAACCGCCGCCCGCCCACCGATGACATCGAGATCGGGGACGCCGAGCAGTACGACAGCGGCACCCGCCTGCGCGACACCGACACGCCCGAACGCGAGTTGATGCGCCAGGAACTGGAACAGACGGTGATGAAGGCGGTTTCCGCGCTGCCTGAAGAACTGCGATCGGCCATCACCATGCGCGAGGTGGACGGCCTGAGCTACGACGAAATCGCGCAGAAGATGGGGTGCCCGATCGGCACCGTGCGGTCGCGGATCTTCCGTGCCCGTGAGGCGATCGACACTGAACTTCGGCCGCTGCTCGATGTGGGCAGCGCCACCCGCGAGAAGAGCCGCGCATGAGCCACGATATGTCCAATGATGCTTCCCGGGGCGCGTCCCCCGATAAATTCGACGCCCATTACCGGCAGCAGCTGTCGTCGTTGATCGATGGCGAGCTGTCCGCCGATGAAGCCCGTTTCATGCTGCGCCGGCTGGAACACGATGAGGCGTTGTCGAGCTGCAACGAACGCTGGCAGATGCTGGGCGATGTGCTGCGCGGGCAGGCCTGCGCGCCGGCGCCGGTCGATTTCGCCGAGCGTGTGCGCGTTTCCGTGGCGGCCGAGCCGGCACCGGCGATGCAGGCGCGTGTCGAGCGCAGCCAGGACCGTCAGGAACGGCGTGTCGGTTGGCGACGCTGGGGCGGGGGGGCGGCGTTGGCCGCCTCCGTCGCGGCCGTGGCGATGTTCATGACCCGCGAGCAGCTGCCGGCCCCGGCCCCGCTGGACGCGCCGACCACCATCATCGCCAGCCAGGCCGAGCTTCCTGCCGCGCCGGTGACCGAAGCCTCTGCCGCCGAACAGGCGCTCGCCGTGGCGGCGGTGCCCGCTGCCGCGGTGGCTGCCGCCAGCCGCCGCCAGGAGGTGGCGACGGCACGCCGCGCCAGCGCCAGCGCCACGCGTACCCAGCAGGCTGCGCGCAGCGCCGCCGAGCGCAGTGCCGAGCCGCAGCGGGCGATCGCCAGCCAGGCGCCGTTGGCCCCGGCCATGCCGGCGGCCGCCGCGCGGCAGTTCCCGTTCGGCGAGGTCGGCACTCTGCAGGCCAAGCCTTGGCCGCGCTCCAGTCTGGCCCCGGCCGCAGGTGGCGCGCTCAATGCGAGTTTCTCCACACAGGCGCCGCAGGCCGCGTTCTATCCGTTCGAGCCGCGCCTGCAGGAGTCGGCCGAATCGGCCGAACCCGCGCGCCGGCACCGCGACTGAGCATCGTCGCGCTGACGCTCCGCTCCGGCCTGTGCGCCGGAGCGTTCCCCCCCTTTGTTCCCTGACCCGGAGGTTCGTGTCTGATGACCGCCCGTATCCGTACCCATGCCCTGGCGCTGATCGCCATGACGCTCCCACTGGTGGCCTGCGCGCAGTCGCCGTCGCCGGCCACCGCTGCCGCGCCGGCGGCCGCTGCTGCACCCCGCGCGCCGGCGCCGCAGCTGGTCAGTGGCCTGCCGGACTTCACCAATCTGGTCGAACAGGTCGGGCCGGGCGTGGTCAATGTCGAGACCACCATCGTGCGCAGTAACCGCCAGGCACGCATGGCCGGGCCGTCCGATCAGGACATGCCGGAGTTCTTTCGCCGCTTCTTCGGCCCGGATTTCCAGATGCCAGGGCAGGGCGCGGACGGTCCCGATGACGGCACCCCGAGCATCCGCGGCCGCGGCATGGGGTCGGGCTTCATCATCTCCGCCGACGGCTACGTGCTGACCAATCACCATGTGGTCGCTGATGCCAGCGAAGTGAAGGTCAAGCTTGGCGATCGCCGTGAGTTCACCGCCAAGGTGGTCGGCAGTGACCAGCAGTACGACGTGGCACTGCTCAAGATCGACGGAAAGAATCTGCCGACCGTGCGCGTGGGCGACTCCAACACCCTCAAGCCTGGGCAATGGGTGGTCGCGATCGGTTCGCCGTTCGGGCTGGACCACTCCGTCACCGCTGGCGTAGTCAGCGCGGTCGGCCGCAGCACCGGCGGCCCGGACCAGCGCTATGTGCCCTTCATCCAGACCGACGTGGCGATCAACCAGGGCAACTCCGGTGGCCCGCTGCTCAATACCCGTGGCGAAGTGGTCGGCATCAACTCGCAGATCTTCTCTGCTTCTGGCGGGTACATGGGGATCAGCTTCGCGATCCCGATCGATCTGGCGATGGGTGCGGTGGAGCAGATCAAGAAGACCGGCCGGGTCAGCCGCGGCCAGCTCGGCGCGGCGGTCGGCCCGATCGATGGCCTCAAGGCCCAGGGGCTGGGCCTGCCGGACAGCCGCGGCGCGCTGGTCAACGAGGTGGTCGCGGGCAGCGCAGCGCTCAAGGCCGGTATCGAGCCGGGGGACGTGATCCGCTCGGTCAATGGCAGCCCGATCAACACCTTCAGCGATCTGCCGCCGGCCATCGGCGCGCTGCCGCCGGGCAGCAAGGTGCGCCTGAGCGTGCTGCGCGATGGCAAGGAGCGGGAGATCACCGCCACCCTGACCGAGCTGGCCGAAGACGCCGAGCGTGGCGCCGCCCGTCCTGCCGCGGACGCGGCCAAGCCCGAGGCCGGCGCCAATGCCCTGCTGGGGCTGGAGGTGGCCGACTTGACCGCCCCGCAGCGCCAGCAGCTGGGCCTGTCGGCGGGCGAGGGCGTGCGCATCACCCGGGTCAACGGCCAGTCCGCGCGTGACGCCGGCCTGTCGCCGGGCCTGGTGGTGCTGCAGGTCGGCCGGACCCCGGTCGGCAGCGTGGCCGCGCTGAACAAGGCGTTGGGCGGCTACGCCAAGGGCGATGTGGTCATGCTGCTGATCCGCGCCAACGGCAACAGCGCCTTCGTGGCGGTCAAGGCAGGGCAGTAAGCCCCGCCCCGCCTACGTTTCCGGGCCCGCTTCGGCGGGCCCGGTCGTTTCTGGCGGGCCGATCACGCCAATCGCGGGCGGCCGCACGCGGGACCGGGCCGGCCATGCGATAATCCGCAGTCATCCTGACGACGCGACGCGCCGCCGCCACCTATGTCTTCTGATTCGATGCGGTTCATCCGCAACTTCTCCATCATCGCCCACGTCGACCACGGCAAGTCCACGCTGGCCGATCGCATCATCCAGCTTTGCGGCGGCCTCCAGGCCCGTGAGATGGAGGCGCAGGTGCTCGACTCGAACCCGATCGAGCGCGAGCGTGGCATCACCATCAAGGCCCAGTCGGTCTCGCTGCCGTATGTCGCCAAAGACGGCCACACCTACCACCTGAACTTCATCGACACCCCCGGGCATGTCGACTTCTCCTATGAAGTCAGCCGCTCGCTGGCCGCCTGCGAAGGCGCGCTGCTGGTGGTCGATGCGGCCCAGGGCGTGGAAGCACAGTCCGTTGCCAACTGCTACACGGCGGTCGAGCAGGGCCTGGAAGTGGTGCCGGTGATCAACAAGATCGACCTGCCCACCGCCGACATCGACCGTGCCAAGGCCGAGATCGAGGCCGTGATCGGCATCGACGCCACCGACGCGGTGGCCGTCAGTGCTAAGACCGGCCTGAACGTGGGCGACGTGCTGGAAGCGATCGTGCATCGCATCCCGCCGCCGGTGCCGCGCGATACCGACAAGCTGCAGGCGCTGATCATCGACTCGTGGTTCGATAATTACCTCGGCGTGGTCTCGCTGGTGCGCGTGATGCAGGGCCAGATAAAGGCCGGCGACAAGCTGCAGGTGATGTCCACCGGCCGCAACCACCAGGTCGACAACGTCGGCGTGTTCACCCCCAAGCGCAAGGTGCTGCCGGCACTGAACGCCGGTGAGGTGGGCTGGGTGACGGCCAGCATCAAGGACGTGCACGGCGCGCCGGTCGGCGACACCCTGACCCTGGCCGCCGACCCGGCCGCCACGCCGCTGCCGGGCTTCCAGGAAATGCAGCCGCGCGTGTTCGCCGGCCTGTTCCCGGTCGATGCCGAGGATTACCCGGACCTGCGCGAAGCGCTGGACAAGCTGCGCCTGAACGATGCCGCGCTGCGCTTCGAGCCGGAAAGCTCCGAAGCCATGGGCTTCGGCTTCCGCTGCGGCTTCCTGGGCATGCTGCACATGGAAATCGTGCAGGAGCGCCTGGAGCGCGAGTACAACCTGGACCTGATCAGCACCGCGCCGACCGTGGTCTATGAAGTGCTCAAGACCGACGGCAGCATCATCAACATGGACAACCCGGCCAAGCTGCCGCCGGTGAACATGGTCGATGAGATCCGCGAGCCGATCATCCGCGCCAACGTGCTCACCCCCGAGGAGTACATCGGCAACATCATCAAGCTGTGCGAAGAAAAGCGCGGCAGCCAGATCGGCATCAACTACCTGGGCAGCCAGGTGCAGATCAGCTACGAGCTGCCGATGGCCGAGGTGGTGCTGGATTTCTTCGACAAGCTCAAGTCGGTCAGCCGCGGCTATGCCTCGCTGGACTATCACTTCGTGCGCTTCGATGCCGGCCCGTTCGTCCGCGTGGACGTGCTCATCAATGGCGACAAGGTCGATGCGCTGTCGCTGATCGTGCACCGCAGCCATGCCGACCGCCGGGGCCGCGAGCTGTGCGAGAAGATGAAGGAACTGATCCCGCGCCAGCAGTTCGACGTGGCCATCCAGGCCGCCGTCGGCTCGCAGATCATCTCGCGCACCACGGTCAAGGCGATGCGCAAGAACGTGCTGGCCAAGTGCTATGGTGGCGACGTTTCGCGCAAGAAGAAGCTGCTCGAGAAACAGAAGGAAGGCAAGAAGCGCATGAAGCAGGTCGGCCGCGTGGAAATCCCGCAGGAAGCCTTCCTGGCCGTGCTGCAGATGGACAAGTAAGGCCGGATGGCTTTCCCGGCAGCGGCAGGCGGCACCGGATCGGTGTCGCCGGACGCGCAGGGGCACACCACACCGCTGCAATCGTTCCCAAGGACACTGCATGAAATTGTTTGAGCTCCTCCTGGTCGTACTGACGTTGGCCTCGGGCCTGATCCTGCTGGCCGAAAAGCTGTACTTCGCCAAGCGCCGCGCCCAGCGCGCCGGCCTGCTGGACACCGAGCCGGTGATGGTCGACTACGCGCGGGCGTTCTTCCCGGTGCTGGCGATCGTGCTGGTGGTGCGCAGCTTCATCGCCGAGCCGTACAAGATCCCGTCCAGTTCGATGATGCCCAACCTGCTGATCGGCGATTTCATCCTGGTCAACAAGTTCTCCTACGGCCTGCGCCTGCCGCTGAACAACGCCAAGGTGATCCCGTTCGGCGAGCCCAAGCGTGGCGACGTGGTGGTGTTCCATTTCCCGGGCCACTCGGACAACGATCCGGCCAAGGGTGAGAACTTCATCAAGCGCGTGATCGGCGTGCCGGGCGACCAGATCGAGTTCCAGGGCAACGGCCTGATCCTCAACGGCGAGCCGGTCAAATACGACAACAAGGGTCTGTACGCAGGCCACAACGGTCAGGGCGAGGGCAGCTCGTTGCTGGTCGAGCACCTGCCGGGCCGCACGCATACCGTGCTGGAGACCGATTACGCGCGAGGCGAAGGGCAGTGGACCGTCCCGGCCGGCAAGTACCTGGTCATGGGCGACAATCGCGACAACAGTGACGACGGCCGTTTCTGGGGCCTGCTGCCGGAGGAGAATCTCCGGGGCAAGGCGTTCCTGATCTGGCTGAACTGCTCGGGCTGGTTCTGCAAGGACGGCTTCGAACCGTCGCGGATCGGCACGGCCATCCATTGATTCATGGCACACGCGTATCTGGGGAGAACGCAATGAAGAACATGACATCGCAGCGCGGCATCACCTTGACCTCGTTCCTGGTGGTGCTGATCGTGGTCGCCTTCTTCCTGTACATCGGGATGAAGCTGTTCCCGATGTACCAGGAGTACTACGCCGTGCGGTCGGCGATGAAGAGCCTGGCCAAGGAGCCGGGCGTGGGCAACATGGAGCCGCGCCGCATCCAGGAGATGTTCTTCAAGCGCCTGTACATCAATTACTCCGAAAACGTGAAACCCGCCGACGTGAAGTTCGATCGCATCGATGGCGGCTGGAACATGAAGGTCTACTACGAAGTGCGCCGTGAAATGATCGGTAATCTGGACGTGGTGGGCAAATTTGATTCAAACCAGGAATTGACCCGTAGCGGTGCCGACTAAGACCTTCCAACGCGGTGACCTGATCGGTCACGCCTTCAACGATCCGGGCCTGCTCCAGCAGGCGCTGACGCATCGCAGCGCCGGCACGCCCAACAATGAGCGGCTGGAATTCCTCGGCGACAGCATCGTCAACATGATGGTGGCCCAGGCGCTCTACGAACGCTGGCCCAAGGCCGACGAGGGCGCGCTGACCCGTGCCCGCGCCGAGCTGGTGCGCGAAGGCGCACTGGCGGTGATCGCGCGCGAGCTGCAGCTCGGTGAGCGCCTGATCCTGGGGCCCGGCGAGATGAAGACCGGCGGCCACCGCCGTGACTCCATCCTGGCCGATGCGCTGGAAGCGGTGGTCGCGGCGATCTACCTCGATGCCGGCTTCGCCGCCTGCCAGGCGGTGGTGCTGCCCTGGTTCAGCGCCTCGATGCAGGCCCTGCCGGCCACCGGCAAGCCCGAGAAAGACCCCAAGACACGGCTGCAGGAATGGCTGCAGGCCCGACAGAAGGCGCTGCCGCTGTACGAGCTGGTGTCAGAATCGGGTGACGATCACGCCAAGACCTTCCGGGTACGCTGCGGCGTAACCGACCCCGCTGTCAGCACCGAAGGCGAAGGTGCCTCGCGACGGCTGGCCGAACAACAAGCGGCTGCCGCCGCCCTTGAGCAATTGGATTCCAAGTGAACGAAGCAACCCCCCATCGTTCCGGCAGCGTGGCCGTCATCGGTCGCCCCAACGTCGGCAAATCCACCCTGACCAACGCCCTGGTGGGCGCCAAGGTCAGCATCGTCTCCAACCGCCCGCAGACCACGCGGCACCGGTTGCTCGGCATTGCCAGCTACCCGGAAGGCCAGATCGTGCTGGTCGATACCCCCGGCCTGCACCGTGCGCAGAAGCGCGCCATGAACCGGGTGATGAACCGCGCCGCGCGCGGCTCGCTCGAGGGCGTGGACGCGGGCATGCTGGTGATCGAGGCCGGCCGCTGGGATGACGAAGACACCCTGGCCTTCAATGTGCTGAGCGACTCGGGCATCCCGGTGGTGCTGGTGGTCAACAAGATCGATCGCCTGAAGGACAAGGGCGCGCTGCTGCCGTTCCTGCAGCAGGTCACCGAAGGCCGCACCTTTGCGGCGGTGCACCCGATCTCGGCGCAGAAGCGCAACGGCCTGGAGTCGCTGGTCCGCGACCTGATGAAGCTGTTGCCGGAAGCCCCGCCGATGTTCGGCGAAGACGAGATCACCGACCGCAGCCAGCGCTTCCTCGCCGGTGAACTGGTCCGCGAGCAGCTGATGCGCCAGCTGGGCGAGGAACTGCCGTACGCGACCACGGTCGAGATCGAGCGCTTTGTCGAAGACGGCAACCTGCTGCGCATCGGCGCGGTGATCTGGGTCGAACGCGAAGGCCAGAAGGCGATCGTGATCGGCAAGGCCGGCACCCGCCTGAAGGAAATCGGCGCCAAGTCGCGCCTGCAGATGGAGCGCCTGTTCGGCGCCAAGGTCTTCCTGGAGACCTGGGTGCGCGTGCGCGAGGGCTGGTCCGACGACGAAGCCGCGCTCAAGGCGTTCGGCTACGAATAAGCCGGCCACTCCGGCCCCGGGCGGTTGAGTCATGCGCATCGACGATGAACCGGCCTTCGTACTGCACGCCCGGGCCTGGCGGGAAACCAGTCTGCTGGTCGAGGTGCTGACCGAGCAGTACGGCCGCATCGGGGTGCTGGCGCGGGGCGTGTCCAGCCCGCGCAGCCAGGCATTGCGCGCGGCCCTGCAGCCGCTGCAGTGGATCCGCCTGACGGCCGTGCAGCGGGGCGAACTGGCCCAGCTGCGCGGTGCCGAGGCCTTGGACGCCGCGCCCCGGCTCACCGGTGAGGCGATGCTGGCCGGCTTCTATATCAACGAACTGATGATGCGGCTGGCGCCCCGCCAGGATCCGCTGCCCGAGCTGTACGATCATTACGCGCAGGTGCGTGCGCGGCTACGTGACGGGGAGCCCCTGGCCTGGACGCTGCGTCGTTTCGAGCGCGACCTGCTGGAGGCCCTGGGCTTCGGTTTCGATCTGCTGCATGGCAGCGATGAGGAGCCGGTCGACCCGGCGGCGCGCTATGAGCTGGATCCGCAGGAGGGGCCGCGCCGCCTGCTCAGCGACCGTGGCGTGGATCAACGCCGGGGTACGGCCACCGGCAGCGCGCTGCTGGCGCTGGCCGCCGATGACATGCCGGGGCCCGAAGATCTGGGCAGCCTGCGCCGGCCGATGCGCGCGGTGCTGATGCACCATCTGGGCGGGCGGGGGCTCAAATCCTGGGAAATGCTGGAGGACCTGGCCCGGCGGCGCACGTAAGCGCTGCTGGGCCGCGGGATCCTTGCGGCGTAACTCATGCGGCGCCGGTGCCCCGGCTGCCGCCCCGCGCTCACTGCAGCAGGGCGTCCACTGCCACGCGGAAGCGGTTCTGCGCACCGGTCGACTCCGGCGCCTGGTGCAGCTGCCGGACTGCCCGCGCCAGGCGGGCGGCGCCGACGAACCCGCAGCTGGCCTGCAACCGGTGCAGCTGCCCACGCAGGGCCCGTACATCGTCCTCGCGCAGGGCTTGGGCAACTGCATCGCGCACGCCGGGCAACTCGGCCAGGAACAGTTCGCGCAGCGCGATGAGGTGGTGGCGCTGCCCATTCAGCGCGGCCAGGGCGGTGGTCTCGTCCCAATCCTGACGCAGGCCGTCAGCGTCGTCCGCCTCCGGGCCGAGCGGCGCCGACAGGCTGCCCGCGGTATGCACCAGGGCGCGGCGGACGGCTTTGAGCAGGTGCTCGCGGCTCAGCGGCTTGACCAGGGTCTCGCTGAAACCGGCATCGCGCAGGCGCGAGTGGATCGAGGTGTCGCCGTCGGCGGTATGCGCCAGCGCCGGGGTATCCGGACGCGAGCGGCGCAGTTCCTGCAGCAGTTGGGTGCCATTGCCGTCGGGCAGGTTCACATCGATCAGCCACAGATCGTGTTGGCTGCCGCGGGCGCGGTCCATGGCCGTGGCCAGTGAATCGGCGGTATCGACCTGGGCCGGCAGGGTTTCCAGCGCGGCCTTGAAGAAGCCGCGGCTGATGGTGTCGTCCTCGACGAGCAGGAATCGGGGCATGGGATCCCTCGGGGTCATCTGCATTTGGGCTGCCTCCATGTCAGCTGCGCCCATCTTAAACGTGAAGTGGCCCGCCGCAAGCCTTCCGGCGGCATAGCGGCTCAGCTTGCAGTGGGTATCTGCGACAATACGCACCCTTTTTGCCCGCAGCCTGTTGCCACGTGGCCCGAACCCGCTCCCGCCTCGACCGAACCCCCTTCCAGACCGACATCCTCGACCTCAGCCATGACGGCCGTGGCGTTGCCCGCCGCGACGGCGAGGGTGGCAAGGTCACCTTCATCACCGGCGCGCTGCCGGGTGAGGTGGTGACCGCCGAGCCGACCGCGCGCAATCGTCATTTCGATGAAGCCCGGACCCTCGAGGTCGTACAGGCCTCGCCGCAGCGGGTGACCCCGCGCTGCCCGCATTTCGGCGTCTGCGCCGGCTGCGTGCTGCAGCATCTGGAGGAGTCGCAGCAGATCGTGGCCAAGCAGCGCGTGCTGATCGACAACCTGACCCGGATCGGCCACGTCACGCCGGGCACCGTGCTGCCGCCGCTGGTCGGCGACAGCTGGGGCTACCGCCGCAAGGGCCGCTTCTCGGTGCGCCGCGTGGAGAAGAAGGACAAGACCCTGGTCGGCTTCCGCGAGCTGGATCCGCGCTTCGTCGCGGACCTGAGCCAGTGCCTGACCGTCATCCCGGAAATCGGCATGAAGGTCGGCGTGCTGTCCGAGTTCATCGAGACGCTCGATGGCAAGCGCGATATCCCCCAGATCGAATTCATCGCCGGCGATGACGCGATCGTCCTGACCATCCGCCACATGCAACCGCTCAGCGACGCTGACCGCGCCGCATGGACCGCCTTCGGGCAGGAACATGGTTTTGCGATCTCGCTGCAGCCCGGCGGCGTGGAGTCGGTGCACCCGCTGTGGCCGGCCGAGGTGCCGCTGTCGTTCAAGCTGGCACCGTGGGATGTCGAGCTGGCGTTCCGCCCGCTGGACTTCATCCAGGTCAACGCCAAGCTCAACGTGCAGATGATCGCCCACGCGCTGGCGCTGCTCGATGCGGGCCCGGACGAGCGCGTGCTGGATCTGTTCTGCGGGCTGGGCAATTTTACCCTGCCGCTGGCGCGCACCGTGCGCAACGTGGTCGGTGTGGAAGGTGACGCCGGCCTGGTGGCGCGTGCGAAAGAGAACGCCGTGCGCAACGGGCTGGGGAATGCCGAGTTCTACCCAGCGGACCTGACCCAGGACCAGCGCCAGACGCCGTGGATGCGCCAGGGCTTCGACAAGCTGCTGCTGGATCCGCCGCGCTCGGGCGCCATCGAAGTGCTGCAGCAGCTGCCGCTGAAGCAGTTCAAGCGGATCGTCTACGTGAGCTGCCATCCCGGCTCGCTGGCGCGCGACGCCGGCTACCTGGTCAACGAGCAGGGCTTCACCCTGGTCTCGGCCGGCGCGATGGACATGTTCCCGCACACCGCGCACGTGGAAAGCATCGCGGTGTTCGAAAAGCGCTGACGGCGTTCGCGCTTACCGGCCGTTCCCCGGTGCGGCGTTCTGCCACTGGCCCTGTGCGTCGAACACATAGGTCTGCGGGTAGGTCCCGCGCTCGGTGTCATCGCCCGCGGTGATATCGCAGCGGATGTCCGGCGACTGCGTGCTGTGCAGTTCGCAGTCGTCGACCGCAAGAATCTGCACGCGCTGCTGGTAGGCGCGCAGTTCGTCGCGGGCGGCGGTATCGGTGATGGATGCGGCACGATGACCGAGCTGTTCGATGAGCAGTTCGCGGACACGCTCGCGCGGGGGAACCGGCGCATCGACATCGGCCCGCTGCATCGCCCAGCCCATGCCCTGCGGAACGAAGCGCAGCATCCGGTAGCGGTTCTTGAGCCCGATCTCCATGCCGACCAGGCACTCGTAGGCACCGGTGACCGTCGTGCTGGCAAAGCACGGGCCATGCTCGAACCCGCGCGGGGTGAACATCGATTGCAGCAGCAGATCCTGCGCGGAGGCCGCCGGCGTCTTCTCCGCCTCGATCATGGCCATGATCGCCGCCTCGATCTGCGCAGGCGTGGGCGGCGTCGCGGCGAACCCGGGCAGTGGCAGCAGGGTCAACAACAGCGTGGGGAAGAGCGGCTTCATCGGGCGTCCTTGCAGGGCAGCCGGCCAGTATAGGAGCAGGCCGTGGCCGCATGATCGTGATCGCCGCATACTGTGCGCATGGGCATTGAAATCGAACGCAAATACCTCGTCACCAGTGAGGGCTGGCGCACTGCCGCGCACGCGGTGATCCCGATGGCGCAGGGCTATCTCAACGACACCGCCTCATTGGACAGCGGCGCACAGAAAGCCTCGGTGCGCGTGCGCATCCAGGGCGAGCAGGCCTTCCTCAACATGAAATCGCGCGAGATCGGGCATACCCGGCAGGAGTTCGATTACCCGATCCCGGTGGACGATGCGCGCGCGCTGCTGGCGCTGTGTGTCGGCGGGTTGATCGACAAGCGTCGGCATCTGGTCGAGCACGAGGGGCTGCTGTGGGAAGTGGACGAGTTCCTGGGCGAAAACGCCGGGCTGGTGGTGGCCGAAGTCGAGCTCGAGCACGCCGATCAGGCCATCACGCTGCCCGACTGGGCCGGCGCTGAGGTCACCGACGAGGTCCGTTATTACAATCTGGCGCTGGCTGCCCATCCGTTTTCACGCTGGTCCAGCGCTGAACGCGGCTGACCGCCAGACCTTGTAAACGCCGCGCGGCACCCACAATCTGGCGGGATGAAAATCGATATCTGGTCGGATGTGGTGTGTCCCTGGTGTTGGATCGGCAAGCACCGGTTCCAGCAGGGCCTGGCGCTGTTGGGGGATGACGCCCCCGAGGTGGAGGTGCACTGGCACCCCTTCCTGCTGGATCCCGACGCGGGCACCACCCCGGTACCGCTGCGCAAGGCCTATGCGGCCAAGTTCGGCAGTGCCGAGCGCACCGAGCAGATACTGACCCAGACCCAGACCGCTGCGCGCGCTGAAGGCCTGCCGATGGATTTCGACCAGGGCCAGGTCCGGGTCACCACGCTGCCAGCGCACCGCCTGATGTGGCTGGCCGGGCGTGAAGGCGTCCAGGCCGCGGTCGGCGAGGCCCTGTTCCGCGCGCATTTTGCAGAGGGCCGCAACCTGGCCGAGCCGCAGACCCTGATCGATGCCGGCGCCGCCGGTGGCCTCAGCGCCGATCGGATCACCACACTGCTGGCCGGTGAGGAAGGGCTGGCGGAGATCCAGGCACAACTGGCGCAGGCGCAGCGGTTTGGCATTCAGTCGGTGCCCACCTTCGTGATCGACGATACGTACGCCATCCAGGGGGCCCAGCCGCCGGAGGCCTTCGCCCAGGCGCTGCGCCAGATCGCGGCGGAAACCCCGCCGGCAGGGGCTGCCGGGCAGGGCGCTGGCTGCGCCCCGGACGGCTGCGAGGTCTGACGCTGCGCGCGGGTTCTGCGACAATGCGGCAGTGCGCCATGGTGGCGCCCCGTATTGGAGACACCCCATGCTCGTGATCGGCGTTGCCGGGACCGAACTCACCGCCCAGGAACGCGAGTGGCTGCAGCATGACGCCGTGGCCGGCGTGATCCTGTTCAAGCGCAATTTCGCCTCGCGCGAGCAGGTGGCCGAGCTGTCGGCGGCCATCCGCGCCGCCGCGCCGCGCCCGCAGCTGATCTGCGTGGACCAGGAAGGCGGGCGCGTGCAGCGCTTCCGTGACGGTTACAGCGCGCTGCCGCCGCTGCAGGGCTTCGATGCCCTGTACGCCACCGATCCCGAGGCTGCGCTGGCATTGGCCGAACAGCATGCCTGGCTGATGGCCAGTGAAGTGCGCGCCAGCGGTGTGGACCTCAGCTTCGCCCCGGTGGTCGATCTGGGCCGTGGCAACCTGGCCATCGGCGATCGCGCGTTCAGCGCGGACCCGCAGGTGGTGGCTGCGTTCACCGCTGCCTATGTGCGCGGCATGCACAGCGTCGGCATGGCTGCCACGCTCAAGCATTTCCCCGGGCACGGCACCGTGCTGGAAGACACCCATTTCCACGATGCCAGCGACCCGCGTTCGCTCGATGAACTACGCGCGCTGGACCTGATCCCGTTCGCGGCCGGCATCACTGCCGGCGCCGATGCGGTGATGATGGCCCACGTGGTCTACCCACAGGTCGCGCCGGAGCCGGCCGGCTACTCGCCACGCTGGATCCAGCAGATCCTGCGCGAGGAGATGGGCTTCCGTGGTGTGGTCTTCTCCGATGACATCGGCATGGCCGCCTCGTTCTCGGCCGGTGGCGTCAAGGCGCGCGTGGATGCGCACCTGGAGGCCGGCTGCGACGTGGTGCTGGTCTGCCACCCCGAACTGGTGGAAGAATCACTGCGCGCGGTCGAAGGCCGCACCCTCAACACCGCTGCGCTGCTCGGCCTGATCGGTCGCGGCGCGCTGGGCTGGGACGGCCTGCTGGCCGATTCCCGCCACGGCACCACCCAATCCCGTTTGCTTGACACCCTTGGAAGAACCGTCTGATGCCCAACCTCACCATTTCCCAGGCCCTGGCCCAGGCCGACCTGCTGGTCGACCGTCCCACCATCGACAAGGCCATCGCTGGCATCGCCGACGCCATCGCGCGCGATTACAAGGGCGAGGTCCCGCTGTTCCTGTCGATCATGCACGGCGCGCTGCCGTTCGCCGGCCAGCTTGCGCTGGAGCTGGGCGCACGCGGCCAGGACGTGCAGTTCGATTACCTGCACGCCACCCGCTACCGCGGTGAAACCACCGGCGGCGATCTGGTCTGGAAGCACAAGCCGGCCACCGCGCTGTTCGGCCGCCGCGTGCTGCTGGTCGATGACATCCTGGATGAGGGTTACACGCTGCAGGGCGTGCGCACCTGGTGCCTGGAGCAGGGTGCCACCGACGTGCGCATCGCCGCGCTGACGGTCAAGCTGCACGACCGCGCGCTGCCGGACGTCAAGGCCGACTACGCTGGCATCGACCTGCCGGACCGCTACGTGTTCGGGTTCGGCATGGACGTCAACGAAACGCTGCGCTGCGTGCCGGCCATCTACGCGATGAAGGAATGATGGAGCACATTTCTCTCGCCGTCATCGGCGGCACCGGCGTCTACAAGCTGGCCCAGCTCGATGACGTGAGCAGCCACCAGGTCGAGACACGGTACGGCACGCCGTCCGGTCCGATCCGCGTCGGCACGCTGCTGGGCCAGCGCGTGGCCTTCCTGGCGCGCCACGGTGAAGGCCACTCGCTGCCGCCGCACAAGATCAACTACCGCGCCAACCTCGCCGCGCTCCAGCAGATCGGCGCGCAGCGCGTGCTTGCGCTCAATACAGTTGGCGGGATCACCGAACCGTTCGGCCCGCGCGTGCTGGCCTGCCCGGACCAGCTGATCGATTACACCTGGGGCCGCATCTCCACCCTGTGCGAAGAGCCGGGTACCGAGGTGCTGCACGTGGACTTCGGGCACCCGTATACACCGATGCTGCGCAGCAAGGTGCTGGCCGCGGCGAAAGTGACCGGCGTGCGCCTGCAGGACGGTGGTTGCTACGGTGCCACCCAGGGCCCGCGCCTGGAAACCAATGCGGAAATCGCGCGCATGCGCCGCGATGGCTGCGATCTGGTCGGCATGACCGGGATGCCCGAAGCGAGCCTGGCCCGTGAGCTTGGCCTGGACTATGCGTGCCTGGCGATTGTGGCCAACTGGGCCGCCGGCTGTGGCGATGGCGATGAAATCACGATGGCCGAAGTACTGGCCAATGTGGACGCTGCCTCCTCCGGCCTGCCCGAATTGATCGGTGAATTGGCACGGGGGTGATTGTCATTCCGGTACAAGGTTTGCATACTCCGCCAGTGCGCTGGTTGAGCGTACACCACCCATTCATAGAAGAAGGTCTCGCATCACCATGCCGAACGGTACCGTCAAGTGGTTCAACGACGCCAAGGGATTTGGCTTTATCTCGCCGGAGGACGGCAGCGCCGACGTCTTCGCGCACTTCTCCGCGATCAACTCCAAGGGCTTCCGCAGTCTGCAGGAAGGCCAGAAGGTCACCTATGACGTGACCCAGGGCCCGAAGGGCGCCCAAGCCTCGAACATCGTGCCGGCTGAGTGATTTTTTCAGCTGCGCATTGAAAACCCCGCTTCGGCGGGGTTTTTTTTCATCAGTGAGTCCGCGCATGTCCCCTCGTCGCACCATCGCCATCGTCGGTTACGGCACCGCTGGCCAAGCAGCGTCGATCCTGCTTTCACGTGACCATCACGAGGTGCACGTATTCGAGCGTGCCGCCACCCCGGGTCCCGTCGGTGCGGGGTTCCTGCTCCAGCCCAGCGGTCTGGACGTGCTCTGGCAGATGGATCTGCTGCCCGCGGTGCTCCGCCACGGCGCTGCCGTGCGTCGCCTGTACGGCGAGACGCCGTGCGGACGCGCGGTGATGGACATGCGGTATGTCCATCTGGATGCCGCACTGTACGGCGTGGGCATGCAGCGCGGCGCGTTGTTCTCGCTGCTGGCAGCTGCGTGGGAACAGCCGGGCAACCTGCAGGCCGGTACTGCCATCGTCGAGGTCGACACCGCGCAGGGACGCGTGCGTGACACAGACGGGCGCTGGCACGGGCCGTACGATCTGGTGATTGCGGCCGATGGTGCCGCCTCCTCGCTGCGCGCGCAGGTGCAGGGCACCTCGCTGGACCGCGAATACCCGTGGGGCGCGCTGTGGTGCCTGCTGCCGCGCGGCGACTGGCCGCACGTGGATGAACTGCGGCAACGCTATGTGGCCGCGCGCAAGATGATCGGGCTGCTGCCGGTAGGGACCCGGCCGGGCAACGATGCGCCACAGCTGAGTTTCTTCTGGAGCCTGCCACGTGACCGCTTCGCACAGTGGGAGCGTGACGGCATGGCCCGCTGGCTCGATGAGATCGCCACGCTGTGGCCGCAGGCGCATGAACGCCTCGCCGGCGTGACGGAACCGGGTCAACTGGCCCGCGCCGGGTACCGCGACGCCGTGCTCTCGCGCTGGCATCGCGGGCGGCTGGTGCTGGTCGGCGATGCGGCGCACGCGATGAGTCCACAGCTGGGGCAGGGCGTGAACATGGCGCTGATGGATGCGCTGGCGTTGCGCGACGCACTGCGTGCGCACGCCGATGCCGATGTCGCGCTGCGGGCCTACCAGGTGCAGCGGCGCGCCCACGTGGCGATCTACCAGTACTGGAGTCGATGGCTGACGCCCTTGTTCCAGTCCGAACGCGATGGACTGGCGCGCGCACGCGATGTGCTGTTCCAACCCATGGGCCGCGTGCCGGGTGGGCGCGGGCATATGCTCCGCGTGCTCAGCGGAACCCAACGTGGCTGGCTGGGCAGACTGCCGTTGTCGCCCGCGTTCGTGCAGGCGATGCATGCCGCGCGAGCGACGGATGGCATCAGCTGATAACCCTGTGTATCGGTGCACGCGCCGATGTGAAGGCGTGAATAACATTCATTGACGGTGGACTCACCACTGGCATGGGACAACACTCTGGCAAACGCAGCGCTCGCGCGCTTATCCATGCGCGCCCTGCTGACACCGCTGATGCGCGTCCAATTCCTGATCGCGTGGAGGCCCGCGACGGCGGGGTGGTACGGTGATGCTGCGTTTGCGACCTACGGTCCGGTGGACCGATCGCAACCCAAGGAGATTGAAATGCTGTTCTCGGCCGAAACTCTGGAAAGTGAAATCCGCAAACTGCGCGGACTACTGCAGATGCTGCATGAGGATCAGCCGGACGTGATGGAAGACGTGTTCGAGTTCCATGTGACCAGCCTCATCACGCACGCCGCGCCGGAGCACCATCCGCGCATCCGTGCCGCCGCCCATGACATGCTGACCGCGATCCAGCGGCAACCCGTGCGGCCCAATCCGAATGCACCGAATATCCGGTTGATGCCCGACCTGTTGGCCTCGGCTGCCTGATCCAGGCAACGTAGCTGGGGTCACGTACGTCGCGCGCTGTCCGAATCAGCGCGCCGGCAACGCGATGGCCTGGTCTTCGACACAGGCCACCAGCTGCTCGCCGGCACCGAGCACCGGTGCGATGCCGGCGGTGAATCCGGAAAACGCCGGCAGGATCGTCATTCCCTCGCGCATCCAGAACGACGGCCACCGCCGCTGCATGCCGGGCAGGCGCGCCAGCGGGTGCAGATGGCCGCACAGCACATGCAGGCCCGGCTGACGCTGCGGTGCATGGCGCAGCAGGAAGGGCCCCTCCTGCACACGCTCGCCGAGCAGTTCGATGCCCAGGTCGGCCTTGGGCAACACCCGGTCGTGATTGCCTTCGAGCGCGCCGATCCACAGGTGGGAATGCTGCTCGCGCCATCCCTGCCATTGCCGGTACCACGCCGCGCGATGCGCCGCGCCATGCAGGACATCCCCGAGAATCCACAGATGGCGCACGTCGTGGTGCTGCACCATCGCGCCCAGCCGTTGCAGATCATCGGAGGTGCCGCCACTGGGCAGGCCGATGCCCGATCGCCGGAACAGGTCGGCTTTGCCCAGATGCAGATCGGCAATCAACAGTGCGTGCCGTGCTGGCCAATGCAGCGCACGCGCGCCAAGCAGATGGACGGTCTCGCCGGCGAGGGTGATCGGCAGTTCAGGCGCCATGGCGCTTCTCCAGTTGCTGTGCGGCGCGCAGGACGCGGGTCTTCCAGTCTTCGTTGCTGAGCTGGCCGCGCAGCCGCTCGGCCCAGAGTGGGAAGGACAGTGGGCCCAAGCTGGCGGGATGCTGCAGGCTCAGCGTGCGCGCCTGGCAGGTGGTGAGGGCGCGGGCCAGGCTGTCGAGATCGAGTTGATCGTGCAGCACTTCGTGTTCGGCCAGCGTCAGCAGGATGTGATCCGGATCATGTTGGCGCAGGACGTCGTACAGCAATCCGCTGGAGGCCTGCAGCTGCCGCAGGCTGCGCGGTGTCCGCCCCGGCAGCGCGGGTACCAGCATGCCGGACACGCGCGCGATGTCGCGGAACTGGCGTCGGGCAAGCTCGCCCAGATTGAGGCTCTCGCGCAGATCCGCAAGCAGTCCCTGCGGTTCCAGCAACGCGCGCACGCGCGCCGCATCGATCTCAATCGCACGCGCCGGGGCGAGCACGAAACCGTAATCATTGGCCGCGTAACCGAACGTATTGCTCTGCAGGCGCGTCCAGCGCATCGCCATCAACGCGGCCAGCCCTTCATTGACCTGACGGCCGGCGAAGGGATACACGAACACGAACTGGCCTTCGCGCCGGCGGACATGCTCCACCAGCAGCAGCTCGGGCCCGGGCAGGGCCGACAGGCGCATCTGCAGCGCCAACAGCGGCGCCAACCACCGCATCTCCGGGCTCTCGGGCGGGTGGGCCAGCACGGTTTCCATTTCATGCCCGAGCGCGTCCGACAGCGGCAACCGACCGCCCTGCCAACGCGGCACCACCCCATCGCCGCCGCGCGCTACGCGCACGTAGGCGGTCAGGTTCTCCAGCCGCACCAGTTCCAGCAGGCGGCCGGCGAACTGGAAGCGATCGCCCGGGCGCAGCCGGCTGAGGAACTGTTCCTCCACCGCGCCGAGCCGGCCGCCGCGCAGGAACTGCACCATGACGCTGCCATCGCTGGTGATGGTGCCGATCGACAATCGATGCCGCAGCGCGACGCGGCGGTCATGCACGCGATAGAGGCCATCGTCATCGCGCACGACCTTGTGGAAGTCCGGGTACTGCGACAGCGCGCGCCCGCCCTGCACGATGAACTCCAGCACGCCCTCCCAGTGCGCGCGGTCCAGCCCGGCAAAGGCATGCGTGCGCCGTACCTGCTCGAACAGCGCATCGGGATCGAAGCCGCCACCGAGGGCGCAGCTCACGGCATGTTGCGCCAGCACGTCCAGGGACAGCCGCAGCGGCCGGCGTGCTTCGATGTGGCCGTGGGCGAGCGCGCGCCTTGCCGCTGCGTACTCAATGAGCTCCAGCGCATGGGAGGGCACGCAGACGATGTGGCCCGATTCGCCGGGGCGGTGCCTGGCGCGCCCAGCACGCTGCAGCAACCGTGCGATGCCCTTGGGGCTGCCGATCTGCAGGACCTGGTCGACATTGGGGAAATCGACGCCGAGATCCAGGCTGGAGGTGGCGACCACGCAGCGCAGCCGGCCCTCGCGCAGGCCTTCCTCGGCCGCGCGGCGCAACGCCGGGTCGAGCGAGCCGTGATGCAGCGCGAGCGTGGCCGGGTCTTCCGGCCACACCGCGGACAGCGCCTGGTGCCAGAGCTCGGCGTGGGCACGGGTGTTGGTGAACAGCAGGCTGGTACGCACTGTCAGCAGTTTTTCCAGCACGCGCTGCAACTGCGACAGACCCAGATG
This sequence comes from Stenotrophomonas sp. TWI1151, assembly GCF_039673135.1. Classification (NCBI taxonomy): domain Bacteria; kingdom Pseudomonadati; phylum Pseudomonadota; class Gammaproteobacteria; order Lysobacterales; family Lysobacteraceae; genus Stenotrophomonas; species Stenotrophomonas sp. TWI1151. Next base: position 116,758 of record NZ_JBDJLA010000006.1, on the reverse strand, counting down.
GCCCGCCCACGGGAAGCGCTCGCCCTGCGCGGGCAGCAGCGTTTCCACACTGACCGGGCGCGGCCGCGCACCAGCCACCAGCGGGGCATCGGGCACATCGGGCAACAGCACTTCGCGCGCTTCGTCCAGATTGCCCAGCGTCGCTGACAGCCCCCACACCTGCAGCGCGGTCAGGGCATCGCGCAGGCGGCGCAGATTCAACTGCAGCAGCACACCGCGCTTGTTGCCGAGCAGTTCGTGCCACTCATCCACCACCACGCAGCGCAGGTGCTGCAGGCGCGCCATCGTATCGGGATAGCTCAGCAGCAGCGCCAGTGATTCGGGCGTGGTCACCAGCACATCCAGCCGCCCTTCACGCGCCAGGCGCTTGTCGCGCGCGCTGGCATCGCCGGTACGCAGGCCCACCTGCCAGTCCAACCCGAGGGCATCCAGCGGCTCACGCAGTGCGCGCGCCGTGTCGGCGGCCAGTGCGCGCAGCGGGGTGATCCACAACACCTGCAGGACCGGTACGGGCGTCTTCGCGCGGCCGCGGGTGGTTCGGGGCGGTGGATCGTTGAGTGCCTGCAGCAGCGGCCCACCGAACATCGCCAGCGTCTTGCCGCTGCCGGTCGGTGTGTGCAGCAGGCCGGACCCGCCGGCCAGGTAATGCCGCCACATCGCTTTCTGGAAGGGCAACGGTGCCCAGCCCCGGCTGGCGAACCACGCCGTCAGGCGGGCCATGGCCTCGCGTCGCGTCACCGCGCCAGCGCCTGCAGCTGGGCCAGCGTGTCGGCCTCGCTGGCCGGCTTGTCATGCCGCCAGCGCAGGATGCGCGGGAAGCGTACGGCGATGCCGGACTTGTGCCGCTTGCTGCGGTTCACCGCTTCGAAGCCGAGCTCGAACACCTGCTCGCCACGCACGCTGCGCACCGGCCCGAAGCGCTCGATCGTGTTCGCGCGGATCCAGCGGTCCAGCGCGAGGATTTCCTTGTCGTCCAGACCCGAGTAGGCCTTGGCCACCGGCACCAGCGTCTCGCCGTCCCACACCCCGAAGGTGTAATCGGTGTAGAGCGTGCTGCGCCGGCCGTGGCCGGACTGCGCGTAGATCATCACCGCATCGATGGTCAGCGGGGCGATCTTCCACTTCCACCAGTCGCCGCGTCGGCGCCCGGCCTGGTAGACGGAGTCGCCGCGTTTGAGCATCAGCCCTTCCACACCACGCTCGCGGGCCAGATCGCGCTGCGCGGCCGCCGCGCTCCAATCGGCCACGCGGACGGCCGGCGACAGCATCAGGCGCGGGTCGGCCAGCGTGGCGAGCACCTCGGCCAGGCGCGCACGCCGTTGCGACAGCGGCAAGGCGCGCAGGTCGTCACCGTCCAGTTCGAGCAGATCGTAGGCGAGCACGCGCACCGGCGTATCGCGCAGCGTCTTGGGGCCAGGCTTGAGGCGCTGGATGCGCGTCTGCAGCGCGGTGAAGGGCAGCGGCAGATCATCGCCGTCGGCCCAGGCCAGCAGTTCGCCATCGATCACGCAGCCATCGGGCAGCGCCATCGCCGCCGCTTCGATCTCCGGGAAGCGCCCATCCAGCCGTTCTTCGCCGCGCGACCACAGCGCGACCTCGCCCTGGCGGCGCAGTACCTGCAGGCGGATGCCATCCCATTTCCATTCCAGCAGCCAGTCGTCGATCGGCCCGAGCGTGTCGACCTCCGCCTCCAGTGGTGAGGCCAGGAAGAACGGATAGGGCTGCTGGCGATCTTCCGGCCGCTCTTCCGGGGACAGCAGCGCCGCCAGCAGCCCGGGCGTGGGTACCCAGCTGCCGAGCATGCGCTGGGCGATGCGCGCGATATCCAGGCCCGACCATTCGGCCAGTGCCTGTTGCACCAGCCGCTGCGATACGCCCACGCGCAGCGCGCCGGTCAGCAGCTTGTTGAACACCAGCCGCTCGTCGAAGGCAAGCTGTTGCCACGCCTGCGTGATCGCGGCGTGGCGCACCGGTTCGGGTTGATTGGCGACCGGCAGCAGCTTCTGCTCGATCCAGTCGGCGAGCGCGATATCCGCTCCGGCCTGCACCGGGTCGTCCATCAGCAGGGTGAGGGTCTCGGCCAGATCGCCGACCTGGTCATAGCTGTCGTCCACCAGCCACGCCGGTGTGTCGGACATCTCGGCCACCCACGTGCGCAGTTCGGCGTTGCCGGCGATCTTCTGCCGCGCACTGGTGACCTTGCCGCCGGCCAGCAGGAACAGTGCCCATGCCGCGTCGTGCGGTGGCGCCTGCTGGAAGTAGCGCACCAGCGCAGCGCGCTTGTCGCCGGTAGCGGTGCTGCGGTCGAGTTCGCTGTAGAGCGCGGCGAAGCGTTTCATTCTACGTCCCCGTAGCCGGTGGCGAACGCCTCGGCGGCGACACCGCGCTCGCGCAGGAACCGGATCAGCGCATCGGTATTGCCGTGGGTGGCGATGACGCGGCGGGCACCGGTCTCGGCGATGGTGCGCAGCAGGTCGGGCCAGTCAGCATGATCGGAGACGACGAAGCCACGGTCGTAGTTACGGCGGCGGCGGTTGCCGCGCACCCGCATCCAGCCGGAGGCAAAGCCCAGCTGCGCACGCTTGAAGCGGCGCATCCACGCGCTGCCCGCGGCCGAGGGCGGGGCAAGAATCAACTTGCCGGCGAACTCGGCACCGCGCGCCTGTTCGCTGACCGGCTCGGTCGCCAGCATCGGAATCCCGGCTTCGCGGTACACCGCCACGCCGGTGGCGATGGCGCCATGCAGCAGTGCAGGCTGGTCATCCAGTGGCAGCAGCTCGGCGAGGATCCGCTGCGCCTTGCCGAGCGCGTAGCACAGCAGCACGGCCGCCTCGCCGCGCGCTTCGCACTCGCGCCGCCAGGCCACGATGTCGGCGGCGACCTGCGAGGTGTCCGGCCAGCGGTAGACCGGCAGGCCGAAGGTCGCTTCGGTGATGAAGGTGTCGCAGGGCACCACCTCGAACGGGTCGCAGCTCGGATCGGGCTGGCGCTTGTAGTCGCCCGAGGCCACCCATACCCGGCCTGCATGGGCGATACGCACCTGGGCCGAGCCGAGCACATGCCCGGCCGAATGCAGCGAGACCTCGGTGTCGCCCAGGGCGAAGCGCTCGCCGTACGCGTGCGCGGTGCAGTCCACATCGCCCAGGCGCCAGCGCAGGATCGGCAGGGTCTGCGTGGTGCAGTGGTAATGGCCCATGCCGTTGCGCGCGTGATCGCCATGGCCGTGTGTGATCACCGCACGCGGCACCGGCCGCCACGGGTCGATGTGGAAATCACCGGCCGGGCAGTACAGCCCCTCGGGCCGGAGCACCACCAGATCGTCGTTGTCTGCATCGGTGTTCATGCCTGCACTGTGCCGCCGCGCTCGTGCAGGAGGTGAGAATCCGCATGAACGGCGGCCTGCAGGGGGATGCGGCAGAATCGGAGCATCTGTCTGCAAGGAGGTCGCCGTGATGACGTCTGCATTGCCCGCGTTCGAAACGCACCAGGTGAGCAACCAGCCGCCACCTTTCGGGGGGCGCAATCTGTGGGCCGACGACGTCGCGCTGGCCGAGGCAGTACAGCGCGAAGGCGGCGCCGCGTTCGCGGGCCAGTTGGCGCGCTATGGCGGTCTCGCCGGCGATGAGCTCTATCGGATCGGCTTCGATGCCAATCGCGATCGCCCGCGTCTGCGCACCCACGATGCACAGGGCCATCGCATCGATACCGTCGAGTTCCATCCGGCATACCAGCAGCTGATGACGGCGGCGAAAACGCATGGCGTGGCCGGGCTGTCCTGGCACGATGGTCGCCCCGGCGCGCACGTGGCACGTGCGGCGTTGAGCTACCTGCATCACCAGGCCGAGGCGGGCACCAGTTGCCCGTTGACGATGACCCACGCTGCGGTCGCCGTGTTGCGCCAGGATCCGTCGCTCGCCGCCTGGGCGGACAAGGCGGCAGCGCCTCACTACGACCCGCGTGACGTACCGATTGCCGACAAGGCCGGGATCACCCTGGGCATGGGCATGACCGAGAAGCAGGGCGGTTCGGACGTACGCAGCAACACCACGCGGGCCGAGCCCCAGGCCGATGGCAGCTATGCGTTGGTGGGCCATAAGTGGTTCTTCTCCGCGCCGATGTCCGATGGCTTCCTGGTGCTGGCGCAGGCGCCGGGCGGCCTGAGCTGTTTCCTCATGCCGCGGCGCCTGGCCGATGGCCACCGCAACGCGTTCCGTCTGATGCGCTTGAAAGACAAGCTTGGCGACTGGTCCAACGCTTCCAGCGAGGTGGAGTTGTGCGGGGCCTGGGCGCAGCGGGTGGGCGAGGAGGGGCGCGGGGTGGCGACCATCATCGGCATGGTCATGATGACGCGGCTGGATTGCATGCTCGGTGCCGCCGCCGAGATGCGCATGGCGCTGGCGCAGGCGCTGCATCACACCCGGCATCGCAGCAGTTTCGGCACGCGGCTGAGCGAGCATCCGCTGATGGCCAACGTACTGGCGGACCTGGCGATCGAATCCGAAGCGGCCACGGTGTTCGCCATGCGCGTGGCACGGGCGGTGGATCAGGCCGGGGCGGATCCGCAGCAGGCGGCATTCGCGCGCATCACGACGGCAGTGGGCAAGTACTGGGTGTGCAAGCGCGCGGCCGTGTTCGTCAATGAAGCGCAGGAGTGCCTCGGCGGTGCCGGCTATGTGGAAGAGTCGATGCTGCCACGGCTGTATCGTCAAGCGCCGTTGAATTCCATCTGGGAAGGCAGCGGCAACATCCAGTGTCTGGATGTGCTGCGTGCGCTGTCGCGCGAACCACAGGTGCTGCAGGCGCTGGACGCCGAGCTGGATGCGGTGGCCGGTGTGGATGCGATCTATGACGCCGCCCTGCGGGCGTTGCGCATGCAGCTCGCGGCAACACCGGAACAAGCACAGGCCCGCCGTATCACCGAACGCCTGGCGCTGGTGTTGCAGGCCGCGGTACTGCTGCGCGCGCGGAGCCCGAACGCATCGGCCTTCATCCGCTCGCGGCTGGGTGCCGAGCATGGGATGGCGTTCGGGACGTTGCCGGCCGACGTGGACTTCGCGGCCGTGCTGAGCCGCGCGCTGCCGTGAACGCGCCCCAATGAAAACGCCCCCTCAGGAGAGGGGGCGTTGGTCACACCCGAAGGCGGCGTGAGGGACGCCGGACTCAGCGCTTGGCTTCGTTGGCGTTCTTCTTGGCATCGTCGGCAACGTCGCGCGCCTTGTCGGCGACCTTCTGCGCGGCATCGGCAGTGGAATCGCTGGCGTGGGCAGCCGCATCCTTGGCGGCGACCTTGGCCTCGCCAGCGGCCTCGGAGGTCGCTGCGGCAGCGCGGTCGAGCGCCTGCTGGGTGTCGGCGGCGGCGCGCTCGGAGGCGGCAGCGGCATCGTCGGCGGCAGTGCGGGTGGCGGCCGCGGCCTTGTCGACCGCTTCGCGCGCGGCGGCATTGGTGCTGTCGGCGGCCTGGGCGGCATCACGGCGGGCCTGTTCGGCCTCCGGGCCCTTGCACGCGGCCAGGCCGAGCAACAGGGAAGCAGCCAGCAGGGAGGTGGTCAGCGGACGGATCTTCATGTGGCGCTCCAGAACGGCGATGGATGGGAGGCCAGCCTATTCATGCGCCTGTGAAGAACCGGTGCGCGGCAGGACATGCACAACACGCGCCCAAAGAAAAAGCCGCTGGCGAACCAGCGGCTTCTTCAGACTTGCTTGAAGAAAGAAGCTATTACTTCTTGGCTTCTTCAGCAGCGTCCTTGGCCTTCTCGGCGGTGCCTTCGGCAGCCTTGGCAGCGTCAGCAGCCTGGTCGGCAGCAGCGTCGGTGGCAGCGCCAGCAGCCTGGGCAGCGGCATCGGCCGAAGCGTCAGCAGCGGTGGTGGCGGTGTCGGCAGCAGCCTGGGCAGCGTCAGCAGCCGGGGCGCCAGCAGCAGCGGCCTGGTCAGCAGCGGCCTGGGCGTCAGCGGCAGCTTCGTTGGCCGAAGCGGCGGCGTCAGCAGCCTGCTCCTGCTTCGAGCAGGCGGTCAGAGCCAGGCCCAGGGCCATTGCGATCAGCAGCTTGTTGATGCTCATTGTTGTGAATCCTCGTCGTTAGATTAGGCAACGCGCTATTGCGCGCCCGGCAACATGATGACAAGCCACGATTGGCTGTCAAGCGATCGCGCATTCAGTTTTGAGAAATGCGCGTTAAATCAAATCAAATCAATTCGATAGCGATGGCGGTTGCTTCGCCGCCGCCGATGCACAGGGTAGCAATTCCGCGCTTGGCGTCACGCTTGCGCAATGCGTTCACCAGCGTGACCACCAGCCGTGCACCGGAGGCACCGATGGGATGACCCAATGCGCAGGCGCCGCCATTGACATTGACCTTGTCGTGCGGAATGCCCAGCTCGCGGATCGGCGCCATCGCGACCACGGCGAAGGCTTCGTTGATCTCGAACAGATCCACCTGGTCCAGCGTCCAGCCGGTCTTCTCCAGCAGCTTCTGGATCGCACCGATGGGGGCGGTGGTGAACCATTCCGGCGCCTGCGAGTGCGTCGCATGGCCGACGATGCGGGCCAGCGGCTGCAGCCCGCGGGCGGCGGCATCTTCTTCGGACAGCAGCACCACGGCGGCAGCGCCGTCGGAGATGCTCGACGAGCTGGCGGCGGTGACCGTGCCGTCCTTCTTGAACGCCGGGCGCAGGGTCGGGATCTTGGCGATGTCCGAGCGGCTCGGCTGCTCGTCCTGTGCGTATTCGACCTCACCCTTGCGCGTGCTGACCTTCACCGGAACGATTTCACCATCGAAAGCGCCATTGGCCTGGGCGGCCTGCGCACGGCGCACCGATTCGATGGCGAAGGCATCCTGGTCCTCGCGGCTGACCTGGTACTTCTCCACGGTGCACTCGGCGAACTCGCCCATGGCTTTGCCGTCATACGCATTGACCAGGCCGTCGTGGGCCATGTGGTCGATCATCTGGAAGTTGCCGAAGCGGTTGCCGGTGCGCGAGTTGGGGATCATGTGCGGGGCGTTGGACATCGACTCCATGCCGCCGGCGACCACGATGCTGGCCGAGCCGGCCTTGATCAGGTCATGCCCCAGCATGATGGCCTTCATGCCCGAGCCGCACACCTTGTTGAGGGTGGTGGCGCCGGTGGAGACCGGAATCCCGGCGGCGATCGCGGCCTGGCGGGCCGGCGCCTGGCCGAGGTTGGCCGGCAGCACGCAGCCCATGATCACTTCGGAAACGTCCGCAGCCGGTACTCCGGACTGCTCCAGGGCCGCGGCGATGACGGTGGACCCCAGGGTCGGGGACGGCACGCCGTTGAACTGGCCCAGGAAGGAGCCGATGGCGGTGCGCTTGGCGGCGGCGATGACGATGTTGGACATGTGCAATCTCTTTGGTGCGTGAGCGAAGAGCGGAATGGGAACGCGGGCGTTGGAAGCCGACGCATTTCCCGGCAGACTGCGTGGGGGTCGGTCCAGTATAGAGGGTCGGCATTGACTGCCGGTGTCTGCCCGGGGGCAGGCAGGTGGGGAAGGTCCATTCACAAGGGGAGCAGGGATGAAGCAGGTTGTGATCGGCAGGTCGGCCTTGGCCGCGGCATTGGCGCTGGCACTGAGTGCGTGCGGAGGCGGGGGCAGCAATGTCCGCGGGGACCTGGAGCCGTCGCCTCCCCCGACCACGCCCCCGTCGCCGCCGCCCACCACACCGCCTTCGCCGCCGCCGACCACGGCCCCGCCGCCGCAGCCGTCCATCGATGCGCACCTGAGCATCGTCCAGGCGGGCCCGGCGCAGTCTGCCGGCTGGACCGGGTCCGGCGTGCGCATCGGCGTGGTCGATTCGGGCGTGAACCGCGAGCACCCGGCATTGAACGGGCGGGTGCTGGCCAATTACACCTATGTCGATCCCCGCGTGAACAATGTCAATGTGGATGACGTGGTCGGTCACGGCACCGTGGTGGCCCAGCTGGCGGCCGGCGCCAGGGTCGGCAGCTGGCCGGGTGGTGTGGCCAGCGAAGCGCAGATCGTCTCGGCGCGCATCATTGCTGACAAGCGCCCCGTCGACGACGGTTCGGGCAGTGGCAACGAGATCACCGGTGCGGTCGGTCTGGACGGTGTGCATCAGGATCTGATCGCCGCCGGCGTCAAGATCATGAACAACTCGTGGGGCGGCCTGTACTGGACCAACCCCTCCGCCACCGCGCCGATCGCCCAGGAATACCGCCCCTTCATCCTCAGCAATGGCGGCCTGGTGGTGTTCGCCACCGGCAACGAGAGCAAGCCCAATCCGTCCAGCATGGCGGCGCTGCCCAGCCAGGTCGGCCCGGGCGGCAGCCTGCCCGCTGCGGATCTGGAACGCGGCTGGCTGAGCGTGACCGCAGTGGACACCGCCGACCCGAGCAAGCTGGCTTCGTATGCCAACGCCTGTGGCGTGGCGGCACGCTATTGCCTGGCCGCCCCGGGCACGGTGGCCTACGTCGATCCCGCCAGCAAAGGGGGCACGCCAACGTACTTTTACGGTTCGGGCACGTCCTACGCGGCGCCGCTGGTCTCCGGCGCGGCCGCCCTGGTGTGGCAGAAGTACCCGTATTTCACCAATGATCTGGTGCGCCAGACGCTGCTCGGCACGGCCACCGATCTCGGTGCGGCCGGCGTGGACAGAACGTTCGGCTATGGCCTGCTCAACATCGCCAAGGCGATCAACGGTCCGGCCAGGCTGGACTGGGGCGATACGACGGTCAATGTCAGCACGCCGGGGCTGAATTCGGTATGGAGCAACGACATCAGCGGCAGCGGCGGACTGACCAAGCAGGGTACGGGTGCGTTGACCCTGGCCGGCGCCAATACCTACACCGGTGACACGTTCATCGAGCGCGGCACCCTCGCGCTGCGCGGCGGTGCGTCGCTGCGTTCCAACGTGCTCATCGTGCCGCAGGCCGGTGACCCCAACGGCGCGGCGCTGCAGTTCATGAACGGCACCACGCGGGTGAGTGGCAACGTGGACAACGGCGCCAGCGTGATGCTGCGCAGCGACAACATCGATGCGGTCATCGAAGGCAACTACATCCAGCGTGCCGGCGCGCAACTGGTCGTCGCACTGGGGGCCAACCCGCTCATGGTGAACGGCACCGCCACGCTGGCCGGCACGGTCCGTGTGGACAGCATCATCGCCGGTTACGTGCCCCGTGACGGACGCACGCAGCCACTGCTGCACGCCGATGGTGGGGTGGCCGGCACGTTCGCCAGCGTCACCAACGGACTGGCACCCGGCAGCCTGCTCCAGGCCAGCCTGCTGCACGCCAACAACGACGTCACCATGGTCATCGACCGCATCAGCGTCACCAGCGCCAGCCTCCAGGCCGGCCTGGGCGGCACGGCGCTGGCCTCGGCAGCGCGGGTCGAATCCGCGTTTGAAGTGCTGGATCGCAACGGTGCGGCACTGGACGGGTTTGCCGACGGGGCCGGGAAGCTGCAGCAGGTGGATGGCGCCAGCGCCTTGCAGGCCAGCCTGGACAGCCTCTCCGGCAAGGCGCATGCCCTGGCCACGGCAGCGACCTTCGACAGCATCGACATGAACCGACGTGCGCTGTCGGCACGGCTCGGTGAGGTGCAGGCCGTGCCACGCCTGCGCGGTGCCTGGCAGAGCACGCTGGGCGAGGCGGGCCAAGGCAGTTTCGCCGGCAACGGCGTGGCGACCCGCGGCTGGATGATGGGCCAGGACATGGCGTTGGGCAGCCACGGCATGCTCGGTGTCGCGTTCGGTGAAACGCGCAGCTACGGCAGCCGCGAGTGGGGCAGTGACCGCGGCCGCGACCGTCAGTCGCAGGCGCAGGTGTATGCCGGCTGGGGCACCGGCCGCGCCTATGCGATGGGCCAGATCGGCGCGGGCCAGTTCACCCGTGAGATCGATCGCCAGTTGCTGCTCGGTGCGGGGCAGTACGGCGTCAATGCGCGCTATGGCGGCAGCTTCAGCGCGGCCAGCGTGGAGTCGGGCTACCGTTTCGGCAGTGCCACCGCCTCGCTGACGCCTTACCTGGGCGCCGAGTACGCCCGGGTGGACAGCGATGGTTTCAGTGAAACAGGCGGCATGGGTTTCGGTCTGCGCGCGCGCGATGCCGTGAGTACGCGCAGCCAGGCGTTGGCCGGCCTGCGCGCCGAGCGGCGCTGGGGCGGCTGGTCGCTGCGCGGCTATGCCGAATGGCAGCAGCATCTGTCCAGCGACGGCCTTTCGCTGGATGCCAGCTTCGTCGGTGTCGAGGCCTGGGCGCCGGTGGCCGGGGTGCAGCCGGCCCGCTCGGGCGGGTTGTTCGGGCTTTCGCTGGAGTCATGGTTGAGCCGCAACAGCCGCCTGGCATTCGGGTACGACCAGCGCTTTGGGCCACGCGGCGATCTGCGCCAGGCGCAGCTGCGGTATTCGGCTGGGTTCTAGACGCGGGCCTGGCCGCGACGCACGAAAAAAGAGGGCGCGATCGATGATCGCGCCCTCTTCGTTTGTCAGCGCAACGGCTCAGTTGCCGCGCAGGCTGCCCCGGCGCGGCGTGCTGCGGCCCAGCGGCATCTTCAGTTTGCCGATCGACAGGATGCGCGATTCGGCGATCTGGTCGGCGGCGCGCTGCGGGGCGATGCCCTCGCTCTGCGACAGCGCGAAGATGCGGCCGAGGTTGTGGTAGATGCTGCGGATCAGGCGCATCGCGCGCTCACGGTTGTAGCCGTCGATCTCCAGCGAGACGTTCATGACGCCACCGGCGTTGACCGCGTAATCCGGTGCGTAGAGGATGCCGCGCGCGTGCAGTTCATCGCCGACCTCCAGGCTGGAGAGCTGGTTGTTGGCGGTACCACAGACGATCTTGCACTTCAGGCGCGGCAGCGTGTCTGGATTGATCGCGCCTTCCAGCGCGCAGGGCGCGAAGATGTCGGCGTTGACGTCGTAGATGTCTTCCGGCTTGACCGCCTCTGCACCGTATTCGGTGACAGCGCGATCCACGCGCGTGCTGTCCAGGTCGCTGACGTACAGCTTGGCGCCACGATCGCGCAGCAGCTTCACCAGCTCCATGCCGATATGGCCCAGGCCCTGCACCGCGATGCTGGCCTTGCCCACTTCCTCATGGCCCAGCTTGTGCTGCATCGACGCCATCAGCGCCTGCAGCGCGCCGTATGCGGTGAACGGTGCCGGGTCACCGGAGCCGCCATGCACCTGGTGGACGCCGGTGACGTACTCGCTCTCCAGGTAGATGTTCTCCATATCGTTGACATCGGTGCCGACGTCCTCGGCGGTGATGTAGCGGCCACCCAGCGAATCGACATAGCGGCCGAAGGCGCGGAACAGCACTTCGGTCTTGTCGCGCTTTGGGTCGCCGATGATCACCGCCTTGCCGCCACCCACGTTGAGGCCGGCCAGGGCGTTCTTGTAGGTCATGGTGCGGCTCAGGCGCAGCGCATCGGCCAGGGCCTCGTCGGTACTGGCGTAGGGACGCATGCGCACACCGCCCAAGGCCGGGCCGAGGGTGGTGTTGTGGATGGCGATGATCGCCCTCAGACCGGCGTCGCGGCTGTGGCAGAACACCACTTGTTCGTGACCGGTGGTTTCGAGGGTTTCAAATAACATGGTGGCTCCGATGGTGCGAACGGTGGCGAACAGCGGCGAACGCGCCAGCAAAAGGTGGGTTGTAAAACAAAAAAAGCGACGTCGTCGGGTCTCGGACGGGTCGCGCGGCGCCATTCTAGTGCATTCCGACGGACGGTGTTGTCAGGGGTCTTGCGCCCCACGGCCATTAAAGTTGCTGAAGCGCAGGCCGATGCCGTGGCAACGGTGTGGATGGCCGGTCATCGCAGGAAGGATCACGTGGGCGCAGTCGCAACAAGGCAAGTGCGGGACCCGGCGCGTCCAGGGCCATGGGCATGATCGGCGCTGTGGTTGTCGGCGCCGCCGTGCTGGCGCTGCTTGGCATGGCCGCTGTGCTCCGTCACCGGCGTGCCGTGGTGGCGCCGTCGATGGCCCGTGGCACTGCCACGCACGGGCGAGCCGCGGCGTTGCCGGTTGCCCCGGTAGCGCCGGGTACCGATCCGGTGGGGGTGCTGCAGGCCGGGCTGCATACGCTGGCACTGGTGCCGCGCAGTGGCGATGCCGCCGACGCCGCGGCCCCGCGCACCGTTGAACTGCGTGATGCCGTCACCGCCTCGCTGCTGGCGCGGGACTGGTCGGCCAAACACCTGCCCCGCCGCCCGCAGCTGCTGCCGCAGCTGATCCAGACCGTCAACGACAGCGACGCCTCGGCGCGCGCCATGGCCGGGATCATCGGCCAGGACCCGGTGTTGACCGGCAATCTGCTGCGCATCGCCAACAGCCCGGTCTACCGGGTGCAGGCGCGCCCGGTGGAGACCCTGCAGCGTGCGGTCACCCTGGTTGGTACCGATGGCATCCGCCAGATCATCAGCGCGGTGCTGGTGCAGCCGGTGATGCAGCTGCAGTGCGATGCCTTTCCCCAGTTCAGTGCGGTGATCTGGGAGCATGCGCTGCTGGCCTCGCGTGCTGCCGCCGACCACGCACGCACGGTGACCCATGAAGATGGCTTCGCCGCGCAGTGGCTGGGCCTGACCCAGGGCCTGGGCGCGGCGCTGGTGATGCGCCATCTGCTCGATGCCTGCGCGCAACAGGCGCTCGCCGCCCCGCCGCGCACGCTGGCGGCGGATCTTCTCGACAGTTGGACCCTGCCGGTGGCCAGCCGCATCGCCGCGGCATGGGAGCTGCCCAAGGCCGTGCACGATGCCTTGATCCGCCAGAGTGGCAGTGGGCTGGCGGCCAGCCTGCGCTTTGCCCGTGCGGCGGCGGCGGCCAGCCTGCTGTGCCGCCATGGCCAGATCGGTCAGGTCCAGGCCCTGGCGTTGCTGGAGCAACTGGACGACACACCGCCGCACGCACTGCAGTGGATCTGGCGGCGCGTGCACGGGCGCGCCGTGGAAACGCTGGAGGGCGACGAGGCCGAGCGCGACGTGGCCCAGGCCGGCTGAGCTAGAGCTGCGACTCCAGCGGCAGCCAGCTGATCGCGCGCGCGCTGGCCCGCAGCCAGAACCCGGTGTCCGGTTCGGTATACAGCCAGTGCGGCGGCTGCGCATCGCGCTCCAGCCACCGCACGTCGCCGTCCGGTCCCAGGGCCACCCAGTAGCTCTGGCGTGGGCTGGCCAGGCGCAGGTACTCCTCGCGCAGCTGCGCGGCGAGCACCGGATCGTTGAACAGCACGCCCATCTCGGTGTTCAGATACGCCGAGCGCGGGTCCAGATTGAATGAGCCGACGAAGCCGCGCTGGTCGTCGATCATGAACGCCTTGGTGTGCAGGCTGGCGCCACTGCTGCCGAACAGACCGCCGCCATCGACGTTGCCGCGCGATTTGAGCTCGTACAGCTGCACGCCACTGCGCAGCAACGGTGCCCGGTAGTGCATGTAACCGCTGTGCACGGCGGCCACATCATTGGCGGCCAGGGAGTTGGTGATGACCGCGACCTGGGCCCCGCGCGCGACCATCGCGCCCAAGCCCTCGGTGCCGTCCTCGCCAGGAACGAAGTAGGGCGAGATCAGCAAGGCTTTGTGCTGTGCGCTTTCCAGCTCCTGCACCAGGCGCGTCACCAGCCAGTCGGCCTGATCGTCGCGGCGGTGCTTCATCGGCGGGTCCGAGGCGATCTCCACGTGGTGTGACCAGTGCAGATCCAGCGCATCGCGGTAATACGATTTCGCCGCCTGCGAGCGCGCCACGCGTTCGAGATAGGGCTTGGCACTGTCCAGGCGCGCTTCGTGCTCGCTTTCGCCGATCAGCAGGCGCAGCTGCGGTTCGGTGTAGAACGCCAGCGCACGGATCGGCACAGCGGTATCGCTGTTCCAGTAATCGTCGAAGATCGTGTTGGCCTGCTGCACCGCTTCGCCGGCGACCAGCAGGTCCAGGTCGCGGAAGTTCACATCCGGGCGTGCGCTGAAATACTCCTCGCCGATGTTGCGGCCACCGACGATCGCCACGCGCCCGTCGGCGATCCATGACTTGTTGTGCATCCGGTGGTTGACGCTGAAAACGCGCTGCACCATCTCGACCAGCCGCCAGAGTCCGTTGCGGTTGCGGAACGGGTTGTACAGGCGGATCTCGATGTTGGGGTGCGCATCGAGCGCCATCATCAGCGCGTCCTTGTCCTGCGCGTTCATGTCATCGAGCAGGATGCGTACCCGCACGCCGCGCTCGGCCGCGCGGTACAGCTCGTTGGCCATGAGATGGCCGATGAGGTCGTCGTGCCAGATGTAGTACTGCAGGTCCAGGCTGCGCCCGGCGTGCTGGGTGATCACCGCGCGTGCGGCGTACGCGTCCAGCCCGTCGGACAGGAAGGCCACACCGGTCTGGCCGGGGTGCTCGGCCTGCAGGCGGACCAGCTCGCGATCGATCGGGGTCTGGTCGGCCTGGGTGGGCAGCACCGTCGAACGCTCGCCCACGGCCTGCGGGGTGAGGTGGTCGGCCAGCAGCAGGCCGCTGAGGACCAGCAGGATCAGCAGGGCGACAACGATCCCCAGCCAGCGCAGCAGCCGGCGCCAGAACGGTTTTTTCTCGGTCATGCCCCGATCGTAAGCGGCCGGGGCGTGCAGGGCGAGTGCTGGCGCGGTTTAGAAACGCTCGTCCGGTGCCAGGTAACGCCACTGGCCCGGGACCAGCTTGCCCATCGCCACGCGGCCGATGCGCAGGCGGCGGATGCTGATGACCTCCAGCCCGACCTGGGCGCACATGTCGCGCAGCTGGCCCGGATGCACCGGCTTGATCGCAAAGCGCAGGCGGGTTTCGTTCTGCCAGCTCACCTTGCACGGTGGCAACGGCCAGCTGCGGAAGCTCAGGCCGTGCGCGAGGCGCTTCATGCCGTAGGGCGCCAGCTCGCCACTGACTTCCACCAGGTATTCCTGCTCCAGCGTTGCGCCGCGATCCTTCAGGTGCGAGATCACGCGCCCGTCCTGGCTGACCACCACCAGGCCGCTTTCGTCGTCGGACAGCGGCATCACCAGCTGCAGGGCGTGGAAATGCCGCTGCAGCAGGGTCACCCCGGTGGCGTCGAGTTCACTGCGGCTTTCCGGGGTCACCAGGGCGCACAGTTCGTCCGAGCGCATGCCGGCCGGCTTGTGCAGCAGCATGCTCACGGTCTCGGTGCGGGTCGCCTCGGCGTTCTCGCGCAGCACGATGTCCTCGTCGGTGACCATCGTCTGCGGCTGTTCGACCACCTGGCCGTTGACGGTCACCCAGCCGCCCTCGATGTAGCGCTGGGCGTCGCCACGGGAGCAGCCGATCAGGCTGGTCAGGCGTTTGTCGAGTCGGATCGGGTCGGTCATGGGGCAGGCAACATAAAACGGGAAACGGGCGGGGAGTGTACTGGCTGGGGCCCGGCGCTGCGCGATGAGGGCCGCTGCGGCTCAGGCCGGCGTGCGTTCCAGGTGGGTCAGGTACAGGCGCAGATCGAACTCCAGCTGGTGATAGTCCGCTTCCATGTGGGTACACAGCTGGTAGAAGGCCTTGTTGTGGTCCGATTCCTTCAGATGGGCCAGTTCGTGCACCACGATCATCTTCAGGAACGGCGCCGGTGCCTCGCGGAACACCGTGGCGATGCGGATCTCGCGGCTGGCCTTGAGCCGGCTGCCCTGCACCCGCGAGACCGTGGTGTGGGTGCCCAGCGCGTGCTTGAGCACCTGCAGCCTGCTGTCGTAGATCACCTTGGACAGCGGCGCGGACTGGCGCAGGTAGCGCTCTTTCAGGCCCTGGGTGTAATCGTAGAGCTGGCGGTCGTTGCGGACCGTATGCAGTTCGGCATAGCGCTGCTCCAGCCACGGCCCCAGCCGGTCGCCCGCGATCAGCTCGCGCACCTGCTGCTGCAGGGCGTCGGGATAGCCGGCGAGGTACTTCAGGGCGGTCATCGGGCGGTTGGGGCGGGACGGGCAGACCAGTATGATGGCCTCCGGAATCCCGCAACAACAGATGCTAGGCGTATGGCGAAGGCAAATCCCCTGCAGGAGCAGCTGCTCAAGGCTGGGCTGGTCAAGAAATCCCAGGTCTCCCAGGCCGCCCGTGAACAGGTGAAAGCCCGTCACGGCAAGGCCCCGGCCGCGCCCAGCGAAAGCCAGCGCGAGGCCGAGCGCCTGCGCGCGGAAAAGGCCGAGCGCGATCGCGCGCTGGAAGCCGAGCGCAAAGCCAAGGCCCACGCCCAGGAACTGCAGGCCCAGGTCCGCCAGATCGTCGAGGCCCACAAGGTCAAGCGTGAAGGCGAGAGCGAGTACCGCTTCAACGATGGCACGCTGATCCGCACCCTGCTGGTCAACAACGTGCTGCGCCGCCAGCTGGCCTCGGGCAGCCTGGTGATCGTGCGCCATGGCGACGGCTTCGAACTGCTGCCGCGGGCGGCGGCCGAGAAGGTCCGCGAGCGCGATGCCAGCGTGATCGTGCTCGACAACAGCCAGCCCGGCAGCGAGCCCAGCACCGGCAACGCCGAGGACGATGCGTACTACGCCCAGTTCCAGGTGCCGGACGACCTGGTCTGGTAAGCCCCGTCTGAAGCGTTCACCCGGCGCCGCGGGCGTTCAGCCCCACGTCGGCTCGGCGTCGTGGGCCGGGTCTATGCTGGTGGCCTGACACCGGCATGGGAGACACATCATGGCGACAGGTTGGGCAGGCGACGGCGCCGTCCAGGATCAGATCGACGCCACCGTCGATGAGGCCATCCAGCGGGCCCGCGCACAGTTGCGCGACGGCCCCGGATTGACCCACTGCGAGCACTGCGACGCGCCCATTCCCGAGGCGCGGCGGAAGGCCGTGCCCGGCGTACGACTATGCGTGCGCTGCCAGGAAGAAGAGGACGCCGCCCAGCAGGAGGGCAGCGGCTACAACCGCCGCGGCAGCAAGGACAGCCAGCTGCGCTAGGTATCGATCCCGCAGCGGGCATTGCCTGGCCGACGGCGGCGGGACTCAGCCGTCCCCTTGAATCCCGCCCGGCGCCTGCGAAGGATCGCGCCAACGGCGCACGGTGCGTTGGAAAAACATGTTGTTGGGCATCTGCAGGACCGTGCCTTCATGCCCACTGCCGGTTTCCTGCAACGTGGTGTAGATCAGATTGATGTCGATCACGCGGCCCTTGAGTCCAGGCTTCTCACCGTTTTCCAGCAGCTCGATGTAATCGTGCAGGCGGAACGGCCGCGTCGTGAAGATCAGCAGCGTGCAGAAGATGTTGGACAGCACGCTCCACGCGGCGAAGAACGCCACCGCGCCGACCGCGGCGAACCCGGTGAAGGCGGTCCACAGCACCGTTGCCGAGACGCCCACGATGTTGAGCACGATCAGCAGCACGGTGAAATACACCAGGAAGGTGAACACCCGACGTGCGCCCATGATCATTTCCGGCGGGAGTGTGTAGTGCTCACCGACGCGGCGGATCAGCCGCCGGGCAACCAGCCGCAGCAGCCAGGCCACCAGCAGGGTCACCAGAATCTGCAGGGCAGGGACCCCATAGTGCAGCCATTCGTGGGTCCAGGCGGGCAGATGGTCTTTCATGGGGGCGGAATTCCTTTGCAGCGATAGTGCCGATCCCGCCATGGTAATGCCGATGCGCCTCGCCGCATCGTGGTGTGCGCTTACGGCCGCGGGCTGCCGTACACATCGAACGCAGCGATCATCGCCGAGGCACACAGCGGCGCGTTCTGCGCGTACTGCAGGCAGACATCCGGCGCTTCGGGCGCCAGCGTGAGCCGGATCTGCAGCGGACTCCACGGCAGCGTGCAGCCGGTGGCCAGTGAGAGCAGCACGGCCAGGCAACTGGATGACATGGGGATACTCCTTGGCGGGCGCCGGTAGTGACAGAGGATTGGATGCCGCGTCGGCCAGGAAGGTTTAAAGACCGCAGAAATAATCCGCCTTGGCGCACGCGTGCCACACGCGAGTCCCGTAGCGGCCGGTAGGCCCCTGGGCAAAATCAAGGAGGAGGTCGTCGCCTTCAGGCGGCGGCCGGGGGACATTTGCCGAGGGCCCGCCGGTTGCTACGGGGCCCTCACGCTCGCGGCAGCCCCAAGCGGAGGCACCTGAAAAGAAAGTCAGAACGGGCTTAAACCTTTTCCATGCCCCCCGCATCCAACGGATATGCTCGACACGACCATGCCCGCCTCCAGCGCCACGAACCAGGCCGATGCCGCCGACGACCACGCCCTGGTGCGTGCCGCAGCCGCCGGTGACGTGACCGCGTACGAACGCATCTACCGACGGCATGCGCCGCGTGTGTACGCCGTGCTGTGGCGGCTGTGCGGCGGCCACGCGGCCCGCGCCGAGGATGCCCTGCAGGAGGCCTTCCTGCAGGCATGGCGCGCCCTGCCGGGCTTCCGTTTCGAAAGCAGCCTGGGCACCTGGCTGCACCGCCTGGGCGTGAATGCAGCGCTGATGGAACTGCGCGCCAACGCCACCGGCGATGCACGCGATGCCGGTGAGGAAGGCTGGGAGTCGCTGGCGATGCTGCCCGCCCAGGACCGCTGCGCGGGCACCTCGATGGACCTGGAGCGCGCGCTGGAAACACTGCCGCCACGGGCCCGCGCGGTCCTGGTCCTGCATGACATCGAAGGGTGGAAACACCAGGAAATCGCCGACCAGCTGCAGATGGCCGTTGGCAGTTCCAAAGCACAGCTGCACCGAGCGCGCGGCCTGCTGCGTGCACGCTTAGGAGAAACCGCATGAACCCGCATGATTCCGAACACGACGAACTGACTGCACGCCTGCGTGCCTTGCCTGCCGAGCGCGTTCCGCCGGCACGGGTCTGGCAGGGCATCGCCGCACAGTTGCCGGCCCAGGCCCAGGCCCAGGTCCACGCCGCGGCGGTTGCCGTGGCAACGCTGCCGACACGCCGCCGGCGGGAGCGCTGGCCGCTGCGCATCGGGCTCGGCCTGGCCGCCGCACTGGCGCTGCTGATGGTGGTGCCCACGCCGGTTCCGCATACGCCGGCACCGTCGCTGCTGCAGCGCCAGGCCGATGCGATGGCCGGCGAATACCAGCAGGCGATTGCGGCCTTGCCCAGTGCCGATGTCACCGATGCGTGGCGCCCGGCCCTGCATGAACTCGATGCCAGCGCGGACAACATCCGCGCGGCCATCGCTGAAAATCCCCGCTCGCGCTATCTGCTCGGGCAACTGCAGCGTACCTATGCGCTGCGGCTGGAACTCACCCAGCAGGCGGTGCTGTCCGCCGGCCTGCCCACTTGAAGGAGAACCCCATGCGCATTCCTCTGTCCCTGATCGCCGCCCTGGCCCTGTGCCTGCCGCTTGTCGCCCAGGCCGCCACCAACGTCAATGAGCGCCACCCACTGGGTGCCGGCGGCCGCGTGGAAATCAGCAACATCGCCGGCAAGGTCACCGTGCGCGGCTGGGACCGCAACGACGTGGCATTGACCGGTTCGATGGCCGATGGGCTCACCCTCAAGCAGGACAAGAGCAGCAACCGTGTGCGCTGGGAAGTGGAGTACCCGCGCGGCCGCAGCAATGGCGGGGCGACCCTGGAACTGCGCGTGCCGCGTTCGGTGGAAGTGCAGCTGGGCACCGTCAGCGCCGACATCGACGTGGCCGATATCGACGTGCGCCGCCTGCAGGCCAACAGTGTCAGCGGCAGCATCACCGCGGCCGGGCGCAGTGGCGAGACCACGTTGAACACGGTCAGTGGTGGCATCCGCTCGCAGCTGCAGACCGCACGCCTGGATGCGCGCACGGTCAGTGGCCAGTTGCTGGCCGGCGGGGGAGCGTCAGGGGAAGTAGCGGCCGAATCGGTCTCCGGCCGGGTCAACGTCAATGCCGGGCGGATCCAGCGGCTGGCGGTGGAAACCGTCTCGGGCAGCCTGGATGTGAGCGCGACCGGCATGGCGCCGGGCGGCAAGGTGACGATGCAGACGGTCAGCGGTTCGGTCGCGCTGAAGCTGCCGGCCAATGTCTCGGCGCAGTTGAACGTCAAGACGTTCAGTGGTGGGATCCAGTCCGACGCCGGGCAGGTTGAGAAGCCGCGCTACGGCCCCGGCCGCAGCCTGGATGCGCGTCTGGGGTCGGGCGATGGGGATATTTCGATCAACGCCCATTCCGGGAGCGTGCGGGTCAGCCTGGGCCGCTGAGTGCGGCCACCGCACCGGCCAATGCCGGTGCGGTCGGCAGCAACGTCAGCCGGCTTTCTTCAGCGCCAGGGTATTGCCCAGCACTTCGATCTTGCCGCCACCTTTACGGAAAGCAGCCAGATCCGCAGCGATGCTCTGGCTGCTGACGGCGGAGTTGGACCCTTGCTTGCGGTCGACGCGAACGGTGTTGCTTGCCTTGGGGGAGGTCTTTGGCGTACGAGCCATGGATGCTCCTGCTATGGATGAAGCGTGGAAGAAAACGTCGACAGATCCTGCTGTTGTCGACGGTAGTCCTGCCGCACGAGGCGGCAATCATCGCCGCCCATGTCGAACTGGCGGCAGATCGCGGGTCGCTGCGAGTAGATCGTGCAGCGCAGGTGATACGGGTCGATCGCAGCGCACCAGCCTTCTTCGTTGCGTGCCATCACCGTGCCGCCACGCGCATCGGTATCCAGCAGGTAGCCGGGCACGTTGTCGTCAGGCATGACGGTGACGGTGAGCCGACAGCACACCGCGTCGCAACGACGGCAATCGATGGGGTCGGGCTCGGACGATGTAAGAAGTGCAGCCAGGCGTTCGCCCAATCTGAGTGTCTCTTGGCGGCTCGGGGTGCAGCAGGCTGTGAACGAGCCGGATCACAGCGATGAGCGATACCGGCACCGCGGACAGGTCCGGACGGTGGCAGCATCGAAGAGGACGGTGGCCTGGGAGGCCAGGAAGATCGTGCTGGTTGCGTCAAGCGCATTGCGCTTTGAAGCCAAAAGATGATAGCGCTTTCGGCGTAACGTTTTGTTAATAAGGGCGTTCACACCTCTTCAGGCCTTGTGGGACAAGGCCTGGCGTTGCCGGTGGATCAGTTGGCGGCGGCCAGTGCCAGCCCGTGGACCACACCGAACGACGGATTTCCGCGGACCAGGGTCGAGCCGGGGAAGGCGTTGGCCACGGCCTTCTGCAGGTAGCCGGCGCGCGACATGCCACCGGTCAGGAACACCGCTGCCGGGTCGTGGCCGATGTCGCTGCGCACCTGCTCCAGCAGGGCGGTCAGCTCGCCCAGATACCCGCCGGCGGCGGTCTCCAGCCGCGAGGCATCGATCTGCATCTGCAGGCCGCGTTCGATGAAGTCCAACGCGCTGTCGTGGCTGGCCACGCTGCTCAGGGCGATCTTGCAGCGCTCGACTTCACGGTACAGGCGCGCGGTGTTGCCGGTGTCCTGCAGCGCGGTCAGGCGCGGCCCGAACGGCGCGTCCACATCGCGGTAGGTGTGCTGGCGGAAATCACGCTGGCGGGTCATGTCCTGCACCATCGCCGCTTCCACGTAGTGGTGCGCCGGCACGCGGGTGATGCCGCGGCCGAACAGCGGCATGTAGCCGCCCAGGCTCAAGGCCAGATCGATATCGGTACCGCCCCGGGCGATACCCCAGGCACGGTGGATGGTCGGGGCCTGGCCGCCGCCTACGCGCGCATGGGCAACGTCGGTGGTACCACCGCCGATATCCACCACCACCGCGTCGTGCTCCTGCGGGCTCTCGGCGTGGTAATGCATCGCGGCGGCCGCCGGCTCTTCGAGGAAATCGATGCTGTCGAAGCCGGCTGCGATCGCCGCGCCGTGCAG
Organism: Stenotrophomonas sp. TWI1151; assembly: GCF_039673135.1. NCBI lineage: Bacteria > Pseudomonadati > Pseudomonadota > Gammaproteobacteria > Lysobacterales > Lysobacteraceae > Stenotrophomonas > Stenotrophomonas sp. TWI1151. The sequence continues at coordinate 95,041 of NZ_JBDJLA010000006.1, read as the reverse complement.
GATCTCCAGCGCCTGCGCGTTGCCGGCCTCGCCGATCGAGCTGCGGAACTGGACCGGGCGGCCCAGCGTGGCGGTGCGGATCGGCGTGTCCAGCTGGCGCGAGGCGGTCAGGCGGATGTGCTCGAGGATGTGCGTGGCGATGCCGGCAATCGTCTGGCGCGCACGCGGGTGCAGGTTGTAGCCGAGCATCGACTTGGGGCTCTGCACCAGGTTGCCTTCGTTCTCTTCGAAGTAGGCCTCCAGCGCGTCATCGCCATAGACCGCGTTCTGCAGCAGGGTGGTGGAGCTGAGCGGGGCGCGCATCTGCTCTTCCATCCACTGCCGGCGCACCACGCGCAGGGCCTCGCGGCGCAGCGCATCCGGGGTGCGTTCCTGGCCGGCGGCGCGGGCATCGCGCGCGGCCGCGTCGACCAGCCGGGCCAGGTCGTGCTCCAGCGCCGGGGTCAGTTCGAAGTCGTTCGGGTCGCGCATCACCTCGGGGAAATACACCGTGGTGCGGAACTGTTCGGCCTGGCCGAACTGGATCGGCACGACCTTGCCGTCGATCACCACGGCGGCGGCGGAGTTGCTGGTGCCAAAGTCGATGCCGAGTTTCATGCGGGGGGCCGGGCCGGTGGTCAGGGGGCGCGCACTTTGCGGCAACGGGACCGCCGACGCAAGGGCAGCCGGTAACGGGCGGTTACACTAGCGGCCGTTTCGTAACCGAAGAGCTGTCGATGTCCGCCATTCCCGCCTGCCCGCAGTGCACCCTGGAAAACACCTATGCCGATGGCGCGCTGTTCATCTGCGCGGATTGCGGCCACGAGTGGGCGGCCGGTGACGGTGGCGGCGAGGCCCTGGTGGTACGCGACAGCAACGGCAACGTGCTGGCCGCCGGCGACACCGTGACGGTGATCAAGGACCTGAAAGTGAAGGGCTCCTCGATTCCCCTCAAGCAGGGCAGCGTGATCCGCAATATCCGCCTGGTCGAGGACGATGCCGAGCACATCGAAGGCAACTCGGAAAAGATCAAGGGCCTGGTCCTGAAGACCTGCTTCCTCAAGAAGGCCTGAGCCGGCTCAGTTGGCGTTGGTGCCGCGCTGGCGCCAGCGCTGCAGGCTGTCCAGCTTGGCCTGGTAGCGGGATCTGAGGGCGTCGCCGTTTTCGCCGGCCAGATCCCGCGCGCGCTGCATTTCGATCGAGGCCCGGCGCGCATCGCCGGCCAGGAAGTAGCTCCGGGCCAGCGCGAAGTGGAAGGGATGGGCGGTCTCGTAGAGACGCACGGCCCGGCGGTAGAAACGCACCGCCGCGGCGTAGTCCCGGCGCTGCTCGGCCTGGGCGCCGAACATGTACTGGGCGAAGGGATCGTTGCGTTGTACGCGCGCCAGCCGGCTGGCCAGCAGGCCGGCCTGGTGGGTGTCGCCCATGCGCCGGTACAGCGCGCTGGCATTGCTCAGGCTGGCGCCATGCCGGGGTTGCAGGCGCAGGGCGGTTTCATAGTCCTTGCGGGCCTGGTCCAGCGCGCCGATGCGCGCGTCCAGAACGCCCAGGTTGTTCCAGGCGGCCACGAAGTCCGGCGCCATGCCCAGCGCGGCCCGGAAGTAGGCGCGGGCGCCCCCGGTATCGCCGGTGGCCATGTGGTCGGCCCCGCGGTTGTTGTAGAAGTGCGCCAGCGTGCGTTGCCGGGTGATGCGCTGCGGGCCGAGGGGGTCGTACAGCACGCTGTGGTCCAGATCGACCGTGCCGCTGCGCCCGTCCAGCACGATGCCCGCATTGACGTGGCCCACGCTGTAGATCACCCCGGAGGCCTGGTACCAGCTCACCACCTGCGCCACTTCCTGGACATGCGCATCGATGCCGGCGAGGTTGGCCAGCGTGACGAACAGCAGGGTGAAGGACAGGCAGTTGGCGCGCCGCGTCTGCCACGTTTCCGTGATGGTGTGGGTCGCGTCGGGGTCGTAGGCCAGGTGCAGCCCGTGTTCGTCGAAGATCATCTCGACCAGCCGCTGCAGGCGGCGCTCGCGCGAGTAGCCCGGGTCGATGACCCGTTCGTGCAGCAGGGCGAGCAGCGGGGCGGGCACCTCCAGGATCTGCGCCGGCGTGGGCAGTGCGGTGGCGCTTGGCGCAGCTGCGGCCGGCGGCGCCGTGTCGGCCGCCCAGGCCGGCGCGGCGGCCACGGCCATCCACGCGATCAGGAAAAGTCTGCATGCGGTCATCGCCGTCACCTCGCGAGGCGTTGGGGTCCGTCCGGTCCAGTCTAGGCGGGTCGTCGGGCGCTGGCATGCCGTTCATCGGCGGATAGCGCCATCCACAGGGGATGTGGATCAGCGGTCGACAAACATGTGGATAACCGGGCGCACCCACTGCGCGGCAACGGTTCTGTGAGGGTGGTCAAAAAACCACCGCCCGGCTTGCCAGCGTCGCTGCGACGGCCAATCATGGGTGCATGCACGTCGAACCGATTCCGCTGCCCGCCGGGCAGCTTGCCGAGCTGGAAACCGCCTACGCCGTGCCGCCGCGGGCGTATCACAACTGGTCGCACGTGCAGGCCGTCCTGCAGCACTGCCGCACGGTCGCCGAGGCTGGCCCGGGCTGGCTCCGGCCGCGTGAGGTGCAGTTGGCCGCGCTCTATCACGACGCCATCTACGATGCGGGCCGCGGCGACAACGAAGCGCGCTCGGCCGAGATGGCACGCCAGGCCATCGCACGCTGGCTGCCGGAGGCCGGGATCGATGCGACGCGGGTGGTCGAGCTGATCGAACTGACCGCGCGCCACAGCAAACTCGCGCCCGGCGATGTCGATCCGGAAGCGGCACTGTTCCTGGATTGCGACATGGCCATTCTGGGGGCGCCGGCGGCGGTGTTCGATGCGTACGACCGCGGGATCGCCGAGGAGTATGCCGGGCACGTGCCGGGCGTCCTGTTCCGGCTCAACCGTCGGCGCTTCCTCAAGCAGGTGCTGGGGCAACCGCGGATCTTCCTGAGCGACTTCTTCCACCAGCGGCTGGATGCGGCCGCGCGCGACAACCTGCGCCGGCGGGTTGAGCGCTGAACCACGCCCGCTACACTGTGCGCGCTGTTTTCCCTACGTGTGTCGCCATGTCCGTATCCGTTCCAGATCCTGATCCGCGTCCGCAGCCGCCGGAAGAACCCGGCCCCAACGAGTGCTGCGGCAGCGGCTGCCCGCTGTGCGTGCTGGATCTGTACAGCGATGAGCTGCAGCGCTACCGCGCCGCCTTGGCCGCGTGGAAGCAGCGCCACCCCGAGGCCGCCGACTGACCCCAGGAACTGCGATGTCGCTTTCCCTGCCACGCCCTTTCCGCTGGCCCGCGCAGCAGCACGCACGCGTTGCCCTGCTCACGCTGGTGGCGCTGGCGCTGTTCGTGGCCACCGCGTTGTGGACGCAATGGGCCCGCGATGACCTGGACTGGGTGCAGGCCACGCTGAGCCTGTACCTGCATGGCCCCTGGGGGCTGGCGCTGCGCACGGCTTACTGTGTGCTGGCGCTGGCGATCATGCTGCTGGCCGTCGCGCTGCATGCCAACAGCCGATCACCCCGGCGCAGTGCGGCCGCGCCGCTGCTGTTCTGGGTGGCCGCGCTGGGATTGATGGGGGTGGCGATCGGCGACAGTTGGCTGCCCGAGCGCGCGCCGCTGCTGGCACCGCTGGTGCACGGGCTGTCGGCCAATACCGCGTTCCTGTGCGTGAGCGTGGCGATGCTGCTGCAGAGCTGGTACCTGCGCGCCGATCCGCGCTGGCGCACGTGGGCCGGGCCGGCCTGGTGGTGGGCCTGGCTGTGCTTCGTGCTGCTGTGGCTGCACGTGCTGTGGCGCGGCCCGCCGCGCGGCGCTGGGCAGAAGCTGGTGATTGCCGTGGTGCTGGTGTGGCTGGTCTCGGTGGCCTGGCAGCTGTGGCGGCAGGCGCGTCGCGACGCGCGCTGAGCGTCCGGCCACGCTGTGTACATGCCCTTGGCAGGGCAGGGGCGTATCGTTGGCGCACTAGTCATGGGATGCGCGACGATGCGGCGAGCCGGTTGGGGGATGATGCTGGGGGTGGTGCTGGCGGGGATGTCCGGACAGGCGCTGGCCGCGCCGCCGCAGCAGCTCAGTCACGGGCGTTTCGAGAACGTGCCGGTGTACCTGCCCGACGGTCGCCCGCAACGGGTGGTGGTGTGGTTTGACGGTAGCGCCAGCCATGCCGACAGCCAGCAGCGCATCGATGCCTTGCGTGCCGAGGGCGCCCTGGTCGCCCAGGTCGATGTCGCGCACCTGCGCCAGGTGCTGGCCCGCGAGAAGAGCGGTGATTGCGCCTTCGGTGCCGGCGATGTGGAGAATTTCTCCCGCTGGTTCCAGGCCTATCTGCACGTGCCGGGCTATCACCTGCCGCTGATCGGCGGGGATGGCGAGGGCGCGGCGCTGGCCTACGCGGTGGGCGCCCAGGCCGATACCCAGGTGTTCGCCGGGCTGCTCACCACCGGCTTCTGCCCGTCGGGCGTGCGCGAGCGCAAGGTCTGCGGCGCCGGCAGCAGCCACGGCCGCCTGCAGCCGGCCGACCTGAACTTCCCCTGGTTGAACGCCGCCGGCGATGTGCATTGCCCGGCCGGCGAGTCGGCTGCGTTCGTGCGCCAGATCGGCATGGGCCGCCAGTTCGAGCGTACCGCGCGGGGCGACGCGTTGCCCGGCCTGCTGGCCGCGGCCAAGGTGATCGGCGCGCAGAAGGGCGTCAGCCTGGCGCCGCCGCCGGATGACCTCAAGGGCCTGCCGGTGGTCGATGTGCCGTCGAGCAAGCCGGGCGACACCTTCGCCATCTTCGTCTCCGGTGATGGCGGCTGGGCCGGGTTGGACAAGGAAGTGGCCGCGTCGCTGAGCGAGGCCGGGGTGCCGGTGGTCGGGGTGGATTCGTTGCGCTACTTCTGGACCGCACGCACGCCCGACGGCTTCGCCCGCGATCTGGAGCGCATCGCCACGCACTACAGCCGCCAGTGGCAGCGCCGCAACGTGGTGCTGGTCGGTTTCTCGCAGGGCGCCGATGTGCTGCCGGCGGCCATCAACCAGCTGTCACCGGCTACCCGTGAATCGGTCTCGATGATCGCGCTGCTCTCGGTCGGCAAGACCGCCGACTACGAGTTCCATGTCAGCAACTGGCTCGGCGGTGGTGGCGATGGCCTGCCGATCGCGCCGGAGGTGGCCAAGCTGCCCGCCGGCAAGACGTTGTGCGTCTACGGCGAAGACGATGGCGACGCGCTGTGCCCGTCGCTTCCCGTCGGCGGCAATGCGCAGGTCATCAAGCTCCCCGGCGACCATCACTTCAAGGGCGATTACGACCGCCTCGCCGACACCATCGTCCAGCATCTGCCGGCGCGCTGAGCGTAGCCGGCCCCGGCCGGCACAGGCTCAATCGTGCCGGCGCGGGTCCAGTGAGATCAGCCGGGTCGCATCGAGCAGGGCGGCGGGCAGGTGCACACCGCCCGGCGCGGCCAGATAACGTGCGCGCCAGACCGGGGCGAACTTCGACTTGAAACGACGCAGGCCGCTGAAGCCGTAGAAGCGTTCGCCATGCCGCGCGACCACGTTGGCGAAGCGGTTCCAGCGCCCGGCGAGGCGATGTTGGGCCAGCCCGGACAGCGGTGCCATGCCCAGCGAGAACCGGTGGAAACCCTGCTCGCGGCCCCACAGGAACAGCTCGATGAACAGGAAATCCATCGTGCCTTTGGGCGCATCATCGACGTGCCGCATCAGGTCGACCGACAGCTCATTGCCCGCCGGCGCCTGCCACAGATTGGCAAAGGCCACGATGCGGCCTTCGGCTTCCACCAGGGCGACCGGAAAACGTGACAGGTAGGCCGGATCGAAACTGCCCAGCGAAAAGCCCTTCTCATCGCCGGCCTTGTCATCCAGCCACTGCTGGGAGACCACCGATAGTGCCGGCAGCAGCGCGGGGACTTCCTCGGGCGGCGCAACCCGGAAGCTCAAGCCACCGCGCTTGCCGCGGTTCCAGGCCTGGCGCAGGTCCGCGCGATCGCGGCCTTCCAACGTGAACGCCTGCAGCGGCACCATCGCCTCTTCGCCAAGCTTGACCAGGGTCAGGCCCAGGTCGAGATAGGTCTGCCAGTGCGCCTCACCAACCTGGTAGAACACCGGGCGCAGGCCGAGCCGATCGGCTTCCTCACGGAAGCGCCAGATCAGCGCACGTACCACGTCGGGCGGGCCGACCGGATCGCCCATCGCGATCAACGAGCCGCCGTAGCGCTGCATCATCACGAAGCCTTGCTGCGCCTCATCACGCAGCACCGCCTTGTCCGCGGTGAGCACGAGGCAGGCCTGGGTGTCTTCGGCTGCTGCCAGGATCGGCGCGAGCGCGTCCAGCGTGGACGCATCAGCGGCCGGCAACGGGCTGCGCGTGCTGTGCAGCAACCGCGCCAGGCCGAAGATGGTCAGCGCGATCGCCACCAGCAACAACGCACGCAATGCACGCGGCGCGTTGCCCTGCAGCGCGAACTGCCACCACAGCTCGTTCTGGTATTCCACGTGGCTGTAGACGAAGAACAGCAGCCAGATCACCGCGACCAGCACCAGCCCGAGGTTGCGGATCCACGGCCATGACCAGGCCTCGTCCAGCAACGCGCCCTGGCGATAGAACTCACGGCGCGAGGCCCACAGCGCGGCGGCCACCAGCAGCGCTGACAGCGCGATCAGCACCTGCCCACCGCGCAGCCAGATCGGCAAGGGCGAGAGCACACAGATGCCAAGCGCGAGCATCCACGCGGCGTGGCTGCGCCGCTGCAGGCCCTGGCCGATCAGCAGCAGCGCGACACCGGCCAGACTGCCAAGCAGGTGCGAGGTTTCCAGGATCGGCAGCGAGGCGGTGATCAGGTGCCGGCGCGGCGTCGGCAGGGTGCCATCGATCACCAGTGCCGCGCCGACGCTGAACACCGCCAGCGCGATGATCTGCGGCAGCCACGGGCGCAGCGCGGTCCAGCCGACCCGGGTGGCACCGGCACCGGCACGCAGCGGGCGGCGCAGCGCCGGCGCGACCGCCAGCACCGTCGCCAGCAGCAGCGGCAGCACGTAATAGGTCACGCGGTAGATCAGCGCCGCCGCCAGCACCGCAGCGGGTGCGACCTGCGGCAACAGCTTGAGCAGGCTCCACTCGAACACGCCCAGGCCGGCCGGCACGCTGGAGATCAGGCCGGCCAGCACCGCGACCAGATACAGCCCGACGAAACCGGGCAGGCCGGTTGGCGTATCCATCGGCAGCAGCACATAGAACGCCGCACTGGCCAGCACCAGTTCGACCACGCTCAGCGCAGTGACACCGAGCATGGTGCGGCGGTCGGGCAGCCACAAGGCGTGCCCGCGGATCTGGAAGCTGCGGCCTTCACGCCCCACCAGCAGCACCGTGCCGACATAGGCCAGCAGGCCGAGAACGCCGATGACCCGCACCGCCTGCACCGGGATCGGCAGCGCCAGCGCGGCAGCGCCGGGTTCAAGCAGGAAGGCCAACGCCAGCAGCAGCCACGCCCCGAACACGAAGCCCAGTGTGCTCATCAACACGACCTGGCCGATCTCGCCCAGGCTCAGCCCGGCACGGCCATAGCCACGCAGGCGCACGGCACCGCCGGTGAGGGCGGCAAAGCCCAGGGTCTGCCCCAGCGTATGCGCCAGGAACGCGGTGATGCCGACCCGCGCCGGATGCAGGCGCTTGCCGCTGCGGCGCAGACCGATCGCATCGAAGCCGATCAGGCAGGCATAGCTGGCCAGGCCAAGCAGCACGGTCAACGCGATCTGGCCGGCGCCCAGATGCCGGAACGCCTCGCGGATCGCGCGGTAGCCATGCTCATCGAATTCGTTGGCCAGCCCACGCAGGGCCAAGGCCAGGATCACCAGCGGGATGACGACGGTCGCGGCGCGACGCCAGGGGGCGCGGGCCGGCGTGGGAGCAGGGGCGGTGTCGGTCATCGGTACAGCGTGCTCCGGGGTGGGCGATGAAAGAGTCAACACAGGCGGGGCCGCCTGACCGGCAAATCGTGCGCCTGATGCCGGCGCTTGCCAAGCGGGTGCGCTGTGCGTGCTGTGGCTGCTTTGCGCACCGGGCCGGGCAGGCGCACGCCGCATCGGTGACAATGCGGTTTCATCCAGAGGAGTAATCGCCATGTTGGAACGTTTCGACGTTGGTCCGCGCATGTCCGAAATGACCGTGCACAACAAGGTCGCCTATCTGTCCGGGCAGATCCCCGAAGACACCAGCCAGGACATCACCGGCCAGACCCGTCAGGTGCTGGAAGAAATCGACAAGCTGCTGGCGCTGGTGGCCAGTGACAAGCAGCACATCCTGCGCGCGGAAATCTTCCTCGCCGACATCAACGATTTCGCCGGCATGAATGCCGCGTGGGATGAGTGGGTGGTGGCCGGCATGACCCCCGCCCGCGCCACGGTGGAAGCCAAGCTGGCGGATGCGAGCTGGAAAGTGGAGATCGTCGTGACGGCGGCATTGCCGTAAGCGCACCGCGGAACCGCTGGGCGCCATGGTGATCGACGCATCGCCGTGCGCCCAGACCCTGCCGCTACCGCGAGGCGCATGGCGCATGGCGCATGGCGCATGGCGCCCGGCGCGAGAGTCAGGGCGCGCGGACCAGCTCGATGCAGTCCACCGGGCACGGCGGGATGCACAGCTCGCAGCCCGTGCACAGATCGGCGATGACGGTGTGCATGAACTTGGCGCCGCCGACGATCGCATCGACCGGGCAGGCCTGGATGCACTTGGTGCAGCCGATGCAGTCGGCTTCGATCACCACCGCAACCTGCGGCGCCTTGTGTGCACCGCGCGTGCGGTCGAATGGCAGCGCCGGCACACCCAGGACGTTGGCCAGGGCGCGCGCGCCGGTATCACCGCCCGGCGGGCAGTGATCGATGCCCGCCTCGCCGCGTGCCATCGCCTCGGCATACGGGCGGCAGCCGTCGTAGCCGCACTGCCCACATTGGGTCTGTGGCAGGAGGCGGTCGAGGCGTTCGGTGAGGGTATCGATGGGGAGGCTCATGGCGTGGCGGTGGCTGCGCGGTGGGGCATCAGGCCCGGCTGTCCCGCGCCGGTGGGAGGGGCGCCGGTGGATTCCGACGCGGCGTCATGGGCTTGCCGCGATACCAGCGCTCGTGGGCGAGCGCGAGCATCGGGCGGTCTTCGCCGCTGTCGCCGTAGGCGTGGATGCGCAGGTAGCGCGCGAGGTCGTAACGCCGGCGGATGTGCTCCACCTTGTGCGGCGCGCAGTCGCCCTCGGCGTAGCGCCCGGTGAGGCGTCCGTCGCGGCTCTCCAACCGGTTGCAGATCAGGTCCAGCCCCATCGCCTCGCACCACGGGCGCAGGTACAGGTCCAGCGAGCCGGACACGATCACCACGGTGTGCTGTTGTTTGAGATGCCAGTGGATCTGCTCGAGCATCTCCGTCCGCATCACCCCGGGCAGCACATCGCGCGCGTAGCCGGCGGCCTGTGCGGTGATGTCCTCCAGATGGCGGTCGGTGAAGGTCAGGCGGGTGACGCGGGCGCGGATGCGTTGCGCGGAGATCAGCTTGAGGCGATAGGCCAGCAGCCACGGACCGACCTTCCACCACGCCTGCGCGAGCTGCTCCGGTGTGGCCACGCGGCGCAGGAAACGCCCGTAGGTATCGCAGGTGGTGACCGTGTGGTCGAAATCGAACAGCGCCAGTTCCAACCCACACCTCCAGGCAGACGAGCGTGGCAGGGCGACCCGGTGGCCGCCCTGTCGCAGCGATCAGCGGACCGGCATGCCCGGCAACGCGGCGCTGTCGGCGTCCAGCAGGGCCAGCGCGCCGCCGTCGAAGCCGGCCGACAGGATCATGCCTTCGCTCAGGCCGAAGCGCATCTTGCGCGGGGCCAGGTTGGCGATGAAGACCACGCTGCGGCCGACCAGCTGCGCCGGCTCGCCGTAGCTGGCGCGGATGCCGGAGAAGATCTGGCGCTTGCCCAGGTCACCGGCGTCGAGTTCGAAACGCAGCAGCTTGTCCGACCCTTCCACGAACTCGCAGACCAGCACCTTGCCGATGCGCAGATCCAGCTTGGCGAAGTCGTCGATGCCGATGTAGGCCGGTGCGGCCTCGCCATCGGCCGCCGCGACCGGCGCCGGTGCGGCAGCGGGCTTGGCCGGTTTGGCCGGGGCGGCGGGGGCCGGGGTGGCGGCCTGCAGGGTGTCCTTGGATGCGTCGGTCATGGCGTCGATTTTTTTCGGGTCGATACGGGTGAACAGGGGCGCGTACACCGCGATGGTGTGCGCGGTCAGCGGGGCGGCGATGTCGGTCCAGGCGTGCACGGGCGCGGCCAGGAAGGCCTCGGCCTGCGCGGCGGTGGCCGGCAGCACCGGCTTGAGTGCGGTGACCAGCACGCGGAACAGGTTCAGCCCCTGGGTGCAGACCGATTGCAGCTGCGCGTCGGCGCCGTCCTGCTTGGCGATCACCCACGGCTTTTCATCGTCGATATAGCGGTTGGCTTCGTCGGCCAGCGCCATGGTCTGGCGCAGTGCACTGGCCGGATCGTTGCGCTCGTACGCCTCGCGGATCGGCGCCAGCGCGGCGACGAAACGGTCGTACTGGGCGGCATCGGGCAGCGTGGCGGCCAGGCGGCCCTCGAAGCGCTTGCTGATGAAGCCGGCGCAGCGGCTGGCCAGGTTGACGAACTTGCCGACCAGATCCGCGTTGACGCGCGCGATGAAATCGCCCAGGTTCAGGTCGAGGTCGTCCACGCCGCCGGAGGACTTGGCCGCGAAGTAATAGCGCAGCGCTTCCGGTTCCAGCCCGGCATCCAGGAAGGTGCGGGCCATCACGAAGGTGCCGCGCGACTTGGACATCTTGGCGCCATCCACGGTCAGGTAGCCGTTGACGTGCAGGCGGGTCGGGGCGCGGTGGCCGGTGCCGTGCAGCACCGCCGGCCAGAACAGGCCGTGGAAGTTCACGATGTCCTTGCCGATGAAGTGGTGCAGCTCGGTGCTGGTGCCGGCGCGCAGGTGCGCGTCGAAATCTTCGCCGGTCTTCGCGCACAGCGCCTGGAAGCTGGAGAGGTAGCCGATCGGCGCATCCAGCCACACGTAGAAGTACTTGCCCGGGTGACCCGGAATCTGGAAGCCGAAGTACGGCGCATCGCGCGAGATGTCCCACGCGCGCAGGCCACCCTCGGCGTTGAGCCACTCACCCAGCTTGGCCTTCACGCCCGGCAGGGCGACGTCGCCGGCCAGCCACTCGCGCAGGAAGCCTTCGAAGCGGCCGACCTCGAAGAAGAAATGCTCCGAATCGCGGATTTCCGGCGTGGCGCCGGAGATCACCGATTTGGGATCCTTCAGGTCGGTCGGGCTGTAGGTGGCGCCGCAGACCTCGCAGTTGTCACCGTACTGATCCGGCGTGCCACAGTTCGGGCAGATGCCCTTGATGTAGCGGTCCGGCAGGAACATGCCCTTGGCCGGGTCGTAGAACTGGGCCACGGAGCGGCGCGCGATGTGCCCTTCGGCCTCGAGCTTGAGGTAGAAGGCTTCGGTCAGCGCCTTGTTGGCCGCCGAGTTGGTCGAGTCGTAATGATCGAACGCCACGCCGAACGCGGCGAAATCACGCTCGTGGCTGGCCTGGATGTTGGCGATGAAGGCCTCCGGGGTCACGCCGGCCTTCTCGGCCGCAAGCATGATCGGGGTGCCATGGGTGTCATCGGCGCAGACGAACCAGGTCTTGCCGCCGCTCATTCGACGCGCGCGCACCCAGATGTCAGCCTGGATGTAGCCGACCAGGTGGCCCAGGTGCAGCGGGCCGTTGGCGTAGGGCAGGGCGGTGGTGACGAGAGCGGTGCGGGTCATGATGAGCGCTGTTGCCAGGGGAACCGGGGATTATCGCACGCCAAAACGCAGTAACCCGGCCGAAGCCGGGTTACGGGGGGTCAAAAGCAGCGCCGGGCTTACTCGCGCACCCAGGTCTGGGCGCGGCAGATGAAGGCCACGCAGCCGGACACGTCGAGCTTGGCGCCGCCGGTCTGCAGCTTCATCTTGGACTTGTAGGTCTTGCCGTTGCCCGGATCCAGGATGGTGCCGCCGGACCAGGCGTTGGTGCCGTCGGCCTTGAGGTTCCACAGGATGGTCATGCCCTTGACCGGCTTGTTCTTGTTGGCGCCCTCGCAGCCGTCGCAGACCGGATTCGGGCCCTTGTCCGAGTGCAGGATGTCCACGACCTTGCCGGTCAGCGTGCCGTTGGTGGCCTGGGTGATCTCCACGATCGACTTCACCTTGCCGGTCTTGTCGTCGATGGTCTTCCAGCGGCCGACGGCGCCGTCGGCGGCGCTGGCCGACATCGCGGCCATCATCAGCGGCAGCGCCAGCAACAGGGTCTTGAAGGTCTTGCGCATGTTCCCCTCCCAGGGATGTCCGTGAACGCCGGCGCAGGCGGCCGGTACAAGGCCGACTGTATACCCATTCGCTCCGGTACGGAACGTGCCCGGCGCACGGTTCAGCCGGCGTCGGCCGGGATCTCGTACAGCTCCAGCGGCAGGTCGTCCGGGTCGGCGAAGAAGGTGAAGCGGCGGCCGGTGTATTCGTCCACCCGGATCGGTTCGCAGGCCACCCCGGCCGCGGTCAGGCGGGCGATCATGGGCTCCAGCGTGTGCACGCGGAAGGCCAGGTGGCGCAGGCCCTGCGCCTCGGGGCGGCTGGGCCGTGTGGGCGCGCCCGGGAACGAGAACAGCTCCAGCTGGCTGCCATCGGGCAGGGCCAGATCGAGCTTCCAGGAGTCGCGCGCCGCGCGATGGTTCTCGGCGATCACCTGCAGGCCGAGCACGCGGGTGTAGAAATCTCTGGAGCGGACGTAATCGGCGCAGATCAGGGCCACGTGGTGGATGCCGATCAGTGGGGAGGCGTCAGAAGCGTTCATTGCACGGTGTCCAGCCAGCGCCGGGCGATCTGCAGCGCCAGCGGATAGGGTTCGGGGGCGTTGCGGTTGCTGAGTACGATCACGGTGAGGCGCTGCGCCGGATAGCGCAGGATCACGTTGCGGAAGCCGATGCTCTCGCCGCTGTGCCACTGCGCGCCACCGTTGAGCCGCCAGCCGAAACCGTAGAACGGCACGTCCGGTTCGGCGGTGGGAGTGGCAGGGGAGAACATCTGCTTCAACGATGTCGACTTCAGCAGGCGCTGGTCATACAGCGCCGCATCCCAGCGCGCCAGGTCATCCAGTGAGGAATACACCCCACCATCGCCGAGCACCGCGCTGGTCGGGCTTTGGTCGGTACGCTGCCAGCGCCCGTCGCGCTCGCTGTACCCATAGGCGCGGCGCGCGATATCGTCCACGCCGTCCTGATGGGCCACGCTGTCGCGCATGCCCAGCGGCAGGAAAATCCGCTGGTGCAGGAAGGTCGCGAAATCGCTGCCGGAGGCCTTGCCGACCACCAGCGCCAGCAGCGCGTAGCCGCTGTTGCTGTAGCGGTAGGCCGTGCCGGGCGTGAAGTACGTCCGGTCCTGACCCTCCAGCAGATGCAGCACATCGGGGTCATGCACCTGCGCGGTCGCGTCGGCGGCCATCAGGTCTTCGTAGTCGAGCAGGCCGCTGGTGTGGCTGAGCAGCTGGCGCAGGGTGATGGCATCGGCGGCTGCGGGCAACGAGGGCAGCCAGCGCTTGAGTGGATCATCCAGGCTCAGCGCGCCGTCTTCGGCCAGCAGCAGGATCGCCGCGGCGGTGAACTGCTTGCTGACCGAGGCCAGGCGGAAATTGGTCTGCGCGGTCACCGCGGTCCGGTCTTCCAGCACCGCCAGGCCGTAGCCGCGCCGGAACACCGGCTGGCCGTCGTGCAGGACCAGCACCGCGGCGCCGGGGACCTGACCATCGTAGCGCTGCATCAGCGCATCGATGCCCGGATCCGGGGGCGTCAGCACCGGCGCTGCGATGACGGCGCCGCTACCGCTCCCGGCGATGCACATCGCGCTGATCCACACACGCAGATGCCGGACGATGTGCATGCTCGGTTTCCTTCAGGGCTCAGGGCGCGGGCGTGGCCGCGCCACTCTGGTTGGCGATCCAGCGGGCGATCTTGGCATCGAGGATGTCCAGCGGCATCGAACCATCGCGCAGCACTTCCTCATGGAAGCGACGTGCGTCGAAACGCGGCCCCAGTGCCGCCTTGGCCTTGTCGCGCAGCTCCATCATCTTCAGTTCGCCCAGGCCATTGGCCAGGGTCTGCCCGGGCAGGGCCATGAAGCGCTCCACTTCGGCGGTGGCATCGCTGGCGCTCATGTCCGCGGTCTTGACCAGATAGTCCACGGCCTGGCGCTTGCTCCAGCCCTGCGCGTGCACGCCGGTGTCGGCGGACATGCGCGCGGCACGGGTCAGCGCGGCCTGCAGATAGCCGATCCGCTCGTAGGGATCCTGGTAGACGCCCAGTTGCTCGCCCAGCGACTCGGCATACAGGCCCCAACCCTCCACGAAGGCGATATCGCCGCCCAGACGGCGGAAGCGTGGCAGCTTGTCCAGCTCCTGCTGCAGGCCCAGCTGCACGTGATGGCCGGGGATGCCCTCGTGCAGGAACTGCATCGGTGCGGACCAGCGCCGGCGGCTCGGCAGATCGCCGGTGTTGATGTACAGCACGCCCGGGCGCATCCCGTCCGGCAATGGTTGCTGGTAGCTCACCGCGCCGGCGGTGGCCGCGCGTTCGGGCTCGACCGCGCGGATCTCCATCGGGGCCTTGGGCAGCGTGCCGAGCAGCGTCGGCAGGCGGGCGTTGACCTGGCGCTGCAGCTGCTTGTAGCGGTTGAGCAGCGCATCGGCGTTGGCGTACTGGAAATCACGGTCGGTGCGCATGGTGCGCAGCAGTTTCTGTTGCGAGCCACGGATCTTGTTGTCTTTCATGATCGTGGCGATCTGCGCCTGCAGCGTGGCCACGCGTTGTTCGGCCAGGGCATGGATCTGTTCGGGCGTCAGCGTGGATGCGGTGCTCTGCACGATGGTCTGTGCATACCAGGCCTTGCCGCCGGGCAGGCCGGCCAGACCATCGGTGCTGCGCGCGGCCGGCAGGTACTCGGTCGCGATGAAGCCGCGCAGGGCGCGATAGGACGGCATGATGCGGAACTCGATCATGCGCTTGTATTCGGCCGTGATGCGCGCCTTGTCGGCCGCCGGGAAATCTTCGGGCAGGTTGCGCACCGGCGCCCAGAAGATGCTCTCTTCCGCGGTCGGCTTGATCACCGCATCCAGCTGCGGGAGTACTTTTTCCATCAGGTCACGCGGTTGCACCACACCGGCGGCCATGCCTTGGCGCATGTTGGCGATGGCCTGCTCGAACAGGGCCGGAATGCCCAGCGAGCGGCGCGACCAGCCATCGTAGTCCTGCACCGTGTTGAACGGCTGCGCACCGGAGCCGGAGCCGAGAATGGCCATGATGCTGCCGAGGTTGTAGTACTGGCTTACCGGCAGCATCCAGCCAGGGAACTGCTCGGCGGCCAGCGACATGCGCGCGTCGCGAACGAAGATTTCGTAGCTGAGCAGATCCTGGCCGGTCAGGCCGTCCGGCCCGATCTTCTCGACCTTGCCCAGCCACTCCACGGTGAAGTCATGCGACTGCTGGCGGTAGGCGGCAGAGAGGATGTTGGGCAGCTGATCGTTGTGCCGGCTGTCGCCCTGGAAGGTGGCCTGCAGCGGATTGAGCCGCATCGAGGCATCCCAGTACTCATCGTAGATCCGGTCCAGCTGCGCGGCCTTGGTCTGCTGGCGCACCAGCGGCTGGCGGGCCGGGGCGGCGGCCGGGCGCGCACGCGGCTTGGCCTTGGGCTTGGCGGCGGGCCGGGACTGCGTCGCGGCGGGCCGGGTGGCCTTTTTCTTGGCAGCTTCGGCCGGAGCGGCAGCGCTGAAGGCCATCAGTACGGCGATGGCAAGCGCCAGGGCGCGGGCGGGGTGGGGCATCGGCTGTTTCCGTAAACGCACAGACACGGGAGCTTGCCCGATTCGCCTGCGTACGGCCAGCATCGGCCCCCGGTCAGGTTTGTCATGTACGGCGCCCAGTCAGCTGCGGCAGCATGCTGCTGCCGCGATGCTCAACGATCGCCGGCGCGGGTGAACGGCATGGTTTCCGGGGCGACCGCGCCGCCGGAGATGATGAAGCTCATCGCCTGGTCCACGGTCCAGTCGGTGGGCGTGAGCAGCTCCACCGGCACGATTTCCAGATAGCCCGAGGTCGGATTGGGGGTGGTGGGTACGTATACCGCGGCCAGCTCGCGGCCGCTGCCTTCTTCCTTCATCACCCGCGTCACCAGGCCAACCGACTTCATGTCGCGATGCGGGAAGTCGATCAGCACCACACGCTGCGTGCTGCCCGGTTCGGTCTGCAGCATGTCCAGCAGTTTCTTGGCGCTGTCGTAGATGATGCTGGCCAATGGAATGCGTTTGATCACCGCACCGAACCAGCGCAGCAGGCGCTGGCCGATCACGCGGCGGCTGAGTACGCCCACCGAGAGAATCACCAGCAGCGTGGCGGCCAGGGCGATGATGTCCTGCATCCACTCGACCTTGATCCAGCCCAGGTAATGCGGGAACGAGGCGGCGATCTGCTCGGAAAGCGGCACCACCAGCGGGCTGGAAATGCCCGAGAGCAGCACGAACACGAATTTGACCACCACCCAGGTCAGCCAGATCGGCAGCAGGGTCAGCAGGCCGGTGAGGAACAGGCGCTGCAGGGAGGGACGCGGAACGAGTTGGGGGGCTTCGGGCGACATCTGCGCATTGTAGCGGTGGCGATGCCCGGTTTACGCTGCCCATCCCCGCAGGACGCGGGGTCTGGGGAGAATGCAGTGGTGAGGAATGGACTGAAATGGGTGGGCATCTCGATCCTGAGCCTGGTGCTGGCCGTGGCGGGGCTCTGGGCGGCCTCGCGCTTCTGGCCGCTGCCGGCCGAGCAGCGTGAGGCGATGCGGCTGCTGCAGGCGCCGCTGCCCCGGCCCGGTGAGAACGGCTTCAGTGCGTTGTGGACCCTGCGCTACGACGGCCTGGATGCCCGCGGGCGCGAGGCCCTGATGGCACAGGATGTCGAGCGCTGGCGAAACGGCACGCCTGGCCAGCGGCCGGTAGCCTCCAGCGCGGAAGGGCGGTTCCCTGCGGTCCCGCTGCCGGCGCTGGCGCGTTGTGGCGGCCGGGGTGTCGGTTGTCTTGCAGCGGTGCGTGCGGACCCTGAGGGGTTCGCCGCCACGCATGCCGGCCACGATGCGCTTCACCAGCGCGTGGCCGCGCTGGCCGGCTACGGTCATTTCGTCTCCCCGTTCGAGCCGTTCGGGACCGACCCGATAGTGCCGCTGCCCGTCTTTCAGCCGGTGCTCGATCCGCTCTCAGCCCACGCACTTGCGCATGTGCGGGGCCACAGTGGCACCGCACTTGCCGGTGCCTGCGCGGACATCCTCAGTGGTCGGGCGATGACGGGGCAGGGCGATACGCTGATCACCAGCATGATCGGCGCGGCGATGGTGGAGAGCAACGCGCGGCTGCTGGCGGACATGCTGGTTGAACTGCCCGCCGACGCTGCACTGCCTGCAGTCTGCGCGGCGGCACTGGCGCCGATGACGGCCGGCCAGCAGAGCCTGTGCACGGCGATGCGCGGTGAGTTCGCGTTGGCTGGGGCGGGCGTGCGGCCGTCCACTGGGAACCCGGACGGCCATCGCCTGTTGCTGGATGTGCCGCGCACTCTGGCGCGCATGGCGCCCCGCTATGCGTGGGCGTGCGCCGCCAGTGCAGAACTGGTGGCAGCGCGCGACGCGCCCACGCCCATTCCCGCGCCCGCGCAGGATCGCTTTGCCTGCATCGCCAATCCACTGGGCTGTGCCGTGGCCAACATCGGCGGGCCGGACATGCGGCAGTATGCCGGCCGGCCGCAGGACGCCGCGGCGATGCTGCGCCTGGTCGCCGCGCAGCGCTGGCTGCGGCAGCAGCCCACGACGTCGTCGGAGACGCTGAAGCGCTTGCCCGAGGCGCTGCGTTCGCCCACCCGCACGCCGGTGCTCAGCGACGATGGCCAGTGGCTGCAGGTGGAGCGGCGCGTGGTGATGGACGAGGCCGGGCCGACGCTGCAGGTGCCGATGCGCGCGCCCGCACGATAAGGGGCGTGCGGCGACGCGGTGCTTACCGATCCTGCGCCGGGGCGAAGGGGTCGAAGTCGCTGCCATCGCCCACCGTCTCCAGCGTCCAGCGGCGTGGCGAGGTGAGGGTCTCCCAGCGCACGGTGTCCTGGTCCGATTCGATGCTGCCTTCGGCATGGCGCACGCGGCGGGTCGAGTAATTGATGCTCAGGCTTTCGGTCTGCCCGGAGTTGCGCATCATCGAGTCGCGGTCATAGCCGATCAATGCGAAGGCACCGTTCTGCCAGCGGAAGGTGTAGCTGGCAGAACCGGTGGACCAGCTGCCAGCGTTGGAGAAGAAGAACAGCGTGGTGCGCAGTGTGCCGCCCACGATCGAGACGCCGTCGCCGTCTTCAAACACATCCGACAGGTTCGGCGCCTCGTGACGGGTGATCAGCGTGTGGTTCTGCGCAGCGAGCGTGTAGCCGGCCGGCGTGGCCCAGGCGATGGCGAGCATGCGTGGATTGCTGTCCAGCGGGCTGATGCCGAAGCCATCGTGTTCGACGATGTTGCGCGCGTCCTGCTGGCGCAGCACCAGAACGAGATCATCGCGCCTGTCGCCGTTGAGATCGCCACGCAGCTGCTGATCGATGCGCCAGCCGGACGGCACGAAGCCCTCGGCTTTGGCCGCGTGAGCCGGCAGGACCGGATAGTCGACCGGCGGGATCCGCAGCTCCTGTGCGGCGGCGGGCAGGACGACGAACAGCAATGGGGTCAGCAGCAGGCGCAGGCGCATGGTCTTCCGTGGCGTGAATCCGGCGCGCGAGCATAGCAGCGCGCCAAGTCTCACCCTGCGCGCTGGCGCGCCTCGGGCTTGAGACGCAGGTACACCTGCTTGCGCACGCGGGCGATGACCTCGCCGTTCGCATCGACAATGTCATTGCTGAACCAGTGCAGGTACTTTTCCCCGCTGGCCGTGGCGGCACGCAGTTGATCCAGCAGCGCCTCGTCCAGCCGGAACTCGGCAACCACCGTCCCGCGGCCCGGCTTGAGGAATTCGATCTCCCCCGCACGGTCCCAGACGTAGTAATCGCGCCCCAGGTTCTGCATCACGGTGAGCATCCAGAACGGATCGGTCATCGCGAACAGGCTGCCACCGAAGTGGGTACCCACGTAGTTGCGGTTCCACGGGCGCATGCGCAGTTCGACGCGCACATGGCGATAATCCGGACTGACCGTTGTCACGTGGATGCCAGTGAACAGGAACGGCGGCCACAGGTTGAGGCCAAGGCGGAAGACGGAGGCCTTCATTCGGAGTGCATCTCAGTGCTGAGGGTGACGGGAGTCTACCATTCGCCTGCGTATGGGTGCCGTGGGCGTATCAGCCCAGCCCGCCATCATCGACCGCATACCCATTCCGTCCGGCGGCCTTGGCCTGGTACAGCGCGGCATCGGCGCCTTCGAAGAAGTGCCGCGGCTCGGTGCCGGGCGTCGGCACCCGGGTGAACACGCCGACGGTGACCGTGATGTGCGTGGTCGTGCCGCGGCCGGCGGGAATTTCCAGCGCCTGCGCCCGTGCGACCAGGTCCTGCACCACCTGCACTGCGCCTTCCGGCGTGGTGTCGGGCAGGATCAGCGCGAACTCGTCGCCGCCAAAGCGCGCGGCCATGTCGCGCGGCCGGCGCGCGTGCGCCCGGATCTCCTGCGCGATCCGGCGCAGCACGGTGTCACCGGCCTGGTGACCAAAATCGTCGTTGTGGCGCTTGAAGTGATCCACGTCGATCAACACCAGGCTCAGCGGCCGTCCGCTGCGGCGGCCGGCATCGTGCTCGGCCTGCAGGGTCTGCTCGAAGCGCAGCCGGTTGCCCAGCCCGGTGAGTGCATCGCTGTTGGCCTGGCGGCGCCAGGCGCTGACCCGCCACAGCGTCCAGGACAGGATCACCGCCAGCATGCCGATCAAGGCGGCGGCCGGCGCGAACCACAGGTTGCCGGCGCGCAGCAGCACGAAGCTCGACAGCAGCGTCAACGGCAGGGCGAGCACGCCGCTCAGCCACGCCCGCGGCAGGGTCAACAACAGGCAGCACACGGCCACCAGCAGCCCGGAGAGGGCGCTCTGCCATGCCGACGGCAAGGGATGGATCACCTTGTCGGCGAGCAGCATCGAGGCGACGTTGGCCTGGTACTCGCTGCCACTCATCCAGCGCTCGCGGGTGGTCGGGGTCAGCAGGCGCGTCGCGATGCCGCTGGCGGTCATGCCGACCAGCACCAGGCGGCCGCGCAGCAGCGCCGGATCGACCTCGCCGTTGAGCACATCGGCGTAGGAGACCTGCGGGAAGCGTTCGGGCGGACCGGCGTAGCGTAGGCGCACGTAGTGGTCGCGGCGCCACTGGTACGGCGACACCAGGTCCGGCTGATCATCGTGCAGCCCGGGCAGCGGGCCGTGCGTGCCCGCCAGCGCCAAGCCAAGCGCCGGCCAGTGCGGTGAGCCGATGCCGGCAGTGAGGTACAGGCCGCGGGCGACGCCATCGCCGTCCACTTCGATGTCGCTGTGACCCAGGCTCGCCGCGTTGGCGGCGATCAGCGGAATCGGCAGCAGCTCTTCGGCCATGCGCGGGCCACTGGCGGGCGCGGCCAGCACCGGCAGCACCACTTGCCCGTTGCGCCGGATCGCCGCGGCCAGTTCGGCATCCTGGGTACTGTCCTGGCGGTCCGGTTCGGACACCATCAGGTCCAGCACGACGCGCGCGGCGCGGGCGTCGGTCAGCCGGTCCAGCAGGCGCGCGTGGGTACCGCGCGGCCACGGCCACTGGCCCAGCTGCTGCAGGCTGTTGTCGTCGATGGCCACGATCAGCAGGCGCGCATCGGGCGTGTATTCCCAGCCGCCGACGTAGGCGTCGTAGACCACCTCATCCTGTTTCCAGAACCACTGCCAGTGACTGGCCACGACCGCCAGCGCGCCGACCAGTGCGGCCAGCGCGATGCGTTGCGGCCAGGGCAGGTGCAGGGGCGTCACAGCAGCAGCCACAACAACAGCGCACCGCCCCCGGTGGCGTAACAGGTCCGGCACGGCAGGTCGATCTGCTGGGCCGGCGAGAAGGGACCGGCGTAACCGTCCTCATCGATGTACTGCACGCGCACGTGCAGCGTGCCGCGCCAGGGGCGCTTGATCGAGACCGCCGGCTGGGCCAGTTCCTGATCGAGCAGCGGGGCACGGAAGTCGCCACGACGGTCCAGCTGCACGCGATAGCGCTGGCCGGGTTCGCCGGCCTGCCAGCGCAGCGTCAGCTGGCCGTTGGCGGCCTCGGGCGGCTGCAGCGCCGGGTCGACCGGTTCGTCGGTGATGGTCAGCGGCAGCGGCTGCCCGAAACGCCCGCGGTCGCCGTTGCGATCCACCGATGCCACGCGCCACACATACTCGCCCGGGGGGAGGTCCAGGACGGGACGCAGGTGGGTGGCGCGGGTGTCCTGTTCGAGCAGGAGAGGGAGGAACTGCGGATCGCGGGCGATCTGCAGCACCGTGCGCTCGGCCCCGGCCACCCGGGTCCATTCGAAGCGCGGCCGCGCGCTGTTGAGGGTCTGGCCATGCAGCGGCCGCACGGTCAGCGGCGCGACCGGCTGGTCACGCACCTGGAACGCCTGCTCGGCATCCAGCCCTTCGACCTGTTCGGCGCTGACCGCGCGGACCAGCAGGCGCAGCTCGCCCGGCGGCAGATCGGGCAGGGTGAGTGCGGTGGTATCGGTATCGCGCGCGAACAGCAGGACCTCCGGCTGGTCGGCGCGCACGACCTCGACCCGGTACCCGGCAGCCTCTGGCACCGGCTGCCAGGCCAGCGCCGCGGGCAGGGTGGCCAGCCGCTGCGGCTCGCTGGACAACACGGGCGCGGGCAGCAGCGCCTCCAGGCCGGCGGGGCGTGCATCGAGCGAGGGACTGCGAGTGGCCTGGCCGCGGCTGACCAGGCGCTGGCCGCGGCGGTTGCCGACCTGCACGCGGCCCTCCAGTACTTCGGTGGCCGCGCCCCGGCCATCCTGGCCGGCGCTGACCCGGAACACGGTGCCGCGCACGCTGCTGGTCGCCGTCGGCGCATCGATGATGTAACGCGAGGCCGGGCCGTTGGCCGGGGTCACCCGGTTGCTGGCGCGCCCCTGTTCCAGGCGCAGGCGGGTATCGACCATGCCGGTGCGGCCGTAGCGGGAGAGCTGGTCGAAGCGCAGGCGCGAACGCTCGCGCAGCTGCAGCCGCGAATCATCGGCAAAGACCACGGTGACGCTGGCATCCTCGCCGGTGACCAGTTCCTGCCCGATCCGCAGCAGGTCGCCTTCGATGACCTCGCGAAGGGGCTGGCCGTCGGCCTGGCTCTGCACCGGGCCACGTACGGCCAGTACCCGCGCCGGGGCGGGCTGCACCTGCAGCCAGGCGACGGGGAAACGCAGCTGGCTGCCGGGCGGCAGACGGTAGGGATCGGCGATGCCGTTGTGCGACTGCAACTGCTCCCAGGCGATGGACGGCTTCAGGTAGCGGGCACTGAGGTCCCAGATCGTGTCGCCGGGGCGGACCCGGTAGGTCCAGTCCTGCGCCAGGACCGGCGCGGCAGACAGCATCATGGCGGCCAGCACCAACAGGCGGGCGGCCATCGGGAAGCGGAGGAATCGGGTCAATCTCACGGTCATTCACGGCCCTGCAAGGCGGGGCGCAGCCAAGTAGGCCGCCATGGCCCAGACCTCATCCTCCCCGATGGATCGCAGCCTCCAGTGGCCGCGGCGGCATTATTGCCCGGGAGTCGTGCAGGGTTTCTGAACGTGACTCACGTCACACATCGAAGTTGCCGATCTGTATGGACGGCTTCGTTGGGCCAGCGCCCCGAAAGGCGCTGGCCGGGGCCGATCAGAACAGCAGCGAGGCCATCCGGCGGCGGTACTGGCCGACCAGGTCTTCATCCTCGATCACCTTGAAGGCATCGATCAGCAGCTTGCGCGGGCGGCCGTCGTCGTAGCTGCGGTCGCGGCGCAGCATGTCCAGGAACTGCTCCAGCGCGGCAGCATCCTGCCCGGACAGCAGCAACTGCACGCCGCGCAGGTGGCGTGCCTGCAGATCGTCGCCATTGGCCGCGATGCGCGCCTCCAGCACCTCGGGAGCCGGGGCGTCCTGCAGGGCGCTGGCGAAGTCCAGGCGGGCGCGGGCGCGCACGGCGCGGTCATCGGTGGAGAGGTTGGCCGGCAGCGCGTCGATCAGGGCAGTGGCCTCGGCGGTGGCCCCGGTCTGCAGCAGGGCCAGGGCCAGGTCGAGCTTGAGCTCTTCCTTGTCCGGTTCGGCGGCAATCGCCGCACGCAGCACATCCACCTGGGCCTGCGGATCGAGCGGCGGCGCTTCGACGGTTTCCGCTTCGTCCGGGGCCGCTTCAAGCGGGACCACGCCGTGCTGGGTCAGGAACTCGCGCAGCTGGCCTTCCGGCACGGCGCCGGGGAAACCGTCCACGATCTGTCCGCCCTTGACCAGGAACACGGTCGGCACCGAGCGGATCTGGAACGCCGCGGCGATCTGCTGCTCCTTGTCGACATCGACCTTGGCCAGCTCGAAGGCGCCGTGGTATTCGCCGGCCAGCTTTTCCAGCATCGGGCCCAGGGTCTTGCAGGGGCCGCACCAGGTGGCCCAGAAATCGACCAGCACGGGGGTCTGCAGGGATTTCTGCAGCACCTCGGTCTCGAAGGTCTCGGTGGTGGCGTCAAAGACGTGGGGCAGATCGCTCATGGTTTCAAATCAACGGGAAACTGGAGAGGAAGTGTATGGTGCCGCCCGCGGCCGGACGCAACCCCACCGGGCGGATTCGCGTTGGAACAGCGACAATGCGGGCCTTCAGACGCAGCCGGGTGAGCAGCATGCAGGGAATCCAACGTTGGGAAGGTGGGCTCGGCATTGCCGCCGCCGTGTTGTTCGTGGGCGCGGTGCTGGGCTTCGGCGCGGCCCTGCCGCTGTTCGATCCGGTCGGCCATCCGGTCGCGCTGCTCGGGGCGATGGACGTGCCGCATGCGCGGGCGTTCAACATTCTCGGTTTCGCGCTGCCCGGCCTGCTCGCCAGCCTCGTCGCGCTGCGCCTGCTGCTGCGGGTGCCGCGCACCGCGCCGTGGTCGATGCGGGTCGGTGCGCAGTTGCTGATGCTGGCCGGGGTCGGCTTCACCGCGATGGGCGTGCTGCCGTTGGATACCCGCGATCTGGAGAACCCGGCCAGCCAGTACCACGCCAGTGCCTGGATGGTGTGGGTGCTGGCCTTCGTGCCGGGCGCGGTGATGTCCGGGATCGGCGCGCTGCGGCTGCCGGCATGGCGTGCCGTGGGCGGCCTGCACCTGGCCTGCGGGGTGGGCGTGCTGCTTGCCGCGTTCGCGCTGCAGGCCCTGCTGCCGGCCCCGATGGCCCAGCGCGTGGCCTTCGGGGTATGGCTGGTCTGGCTGGTGGCGGTGCTGCCGTTGGCCCCCTCCACGCGTCGCGCCTGAGCACAGCCGCCGCCGTTGCTGCGCCCCGGCCCGCGCCGTGGCGCGCGGCGCGGGCTGACGTATTTCACCAATCCCCAGTCAATTCAATGAGATGACAGGTTTGGTCGCGACGGTGGGCCGCGTCGATTGGAGCCCTTTGCCGCACTGCGGTACCCTGTGCCGCTTTGCCGCCGCACTAGCGTTTTTATGACCAGCGTCGAACCCAACGTTTACGATCCGCAGCAGGTTGAATCCGCCGCCCAGCAGTACTGGGATGCCACCCGTGCCTTCGAGGTCACCGAGACTTCGGAGAAGCCGAAGTTCTACTGCCTCTCGATGCTGCCGTATCCGTCCGGTGCGCTGCACATGGGCCACGTGCGCAACTACACCATCGGTGACGTGATCAGCCGCTACAAGCGGATGACCGGCCACAACGTGCTGCAGCCGATGGGGTGGGATGCCTTCGGCCTGCCGGCCGAGAACGCGGCGATCAAGAACAAGACCGCGCCGGCCAAGTGGACCTACGCCAACATCGAGCACATGCGGGGCCAGTTCAAGGCCATGGGCTATGCGATCGACTGGTCGCGCGAGTTCGCCACCTGCACGCCCGAGTACTACGTGCACGAGCAGCGCATGTTCACCCGCCTGATGCGCAAGGGCCTGGCCTACCGCCGCAACGCGGTGGTGAACTGGGACCCGATCGATCAGACCGTGCTGGCCAACGAGCAGGTCATCGACGGCCGCGGCTGGCGGTCCGGCGCGCTGGTGGAAAAGCGTGAGATCCCGCAGTGGTTCCTGCGCATCACCGATTACGCCCAGGAACTGCTGGACGGCCTGGATGAACTGCCGGGCTGGCCCGATTCGGTCAAGACCATGCAGCGCAACTGGATCGGCCGCTCGGAAGGGCTGGAGATCCAGTTCGACGTGCGTGACGCCGACGGCAGCACGCTGGACCCGCTGCGCGTGTTCACCACCCGTCCGGACACCGTGATGGGCGTGACCTTCGTGTCGATCGCCGGCGAACACCCGCTGGCCCAGCACGCGGCCAAGTCCAACCCGGCACTGGCCGCGCTGCTGGCCGAGATGAAACAGGGCGGCGTCTCTGAAGCCGAACTGGAGACCCAGGAAAAGCGCGGCATGGATACCGGCCTGCGCGCCATCCATCCGGTCACCGGCGCCCAGGTGCCGGTGTGGGTCGCCAACTTCGTGCTGATGGGCTACGGCACCGGCGCGGTGATGGCCGTCCCCGGCCATGATCAGCGCGATAATGAATTCGCCAACAAGTACGGCCTGCCGATCCGCCAGGTCATCGCGTTGAAGTCGCTGCGCAAGGAAGAAAGCGCGTACGACGCCACGCGCTGGCAGGACTGGTACGGCGACAAGACGCGCGAGACCGAGCTGGTCAACTCCGAAGAGTTCGACGGGCTGGATTTCCAGGGCGCCTTCGAGGCACTGGCCGAGCGTTTCGAGCGCAAGGCCCAGGGCCAGCGCCGTGTGAACTACCGTCTGCGCGACTGGGGCGTGAGCCGCCAGCGCTACTGGGGCTGCCCGATCCCGGTGATCTACTGCCCCAAGTGCGGCGCCTTGCCGGTGCCGGAAGAGCAGCTGCCGGTCGTCCTGCCGGAGAACGTCAACTTCGTCGGCACCGGTTCGCCGATCAAGGCCGATCCGGAATGGCGCAAGACCACCTGCCCGGACTGCGGCGGCGCGGCCGAGCGCGAGACCGACACCTTCGATACCTTCATGGAATCGAGCTGGTACTACGCGCGTTACACCTCGCCGGGTGCCCGTGACGCGGTCGACAAGCGCGGCAACTACTGGCTGCCGGTGGATCAGTACATCGGCGGTATCGAGCACGCGATCCTGCACCTGATGTACTTCCGTTTCTTCCACAAGCTGCTGCGTGATGCGCGCATGGTGGACAGCAACGAGCCGGCGCAGAACCTGCTGTGCCAGGGCATGGTGATCGCCGAAACCTACTATCGCCCGAACCCGGACGGCTCCAAGGACTGGATCAACCCGGCCGATGTGGATGTGCAGCGTGACGAGCGCGGCCGCATCGTCGGGGCGACCCTGATCGCCGACGGCCAGCCGGTGGTGATCGGCGGCACCGAGAAGATGTCCAAGTCCAAGAACAACGGCGTGGACCCGCAGGTGATGGTGGGCAAGTACGGCGCCGACACCGTGCGCCTGTTCTCGATGTTCGCCGCGCCGCCGGAACAATCGCTGGAGTGGAACGAAGCCGGCGTGGATGGCATGGCCCGTTTCCTGCGCCGCTTGTGGGCCCAGGTGCAGAAGCATGCCGCTGATGGCGCCGCCCCGGCGCTGGACGTGGCCGCGCTGAACGCCGAGCAGAAGGCGCTGCGCCGCAAGACCCATGAAACCATCGGCAAGGTCGGCGACGACTACGGTCGCCGCCACAGCTTCAACACCGCGATCGCCGCGGTGATGGAGTTGATGAACGCGCTGGCCAAGTTCGATGACGTCAGCGAGCAGGGCCGTGCGGTGCGCCAGGAAGCGCTGCGCGCCACCGTGCTGCTGCTCAACCCGATCACGCCGCATGCCAGTCATGCGCTGTGGCAGGTGCTGGGCCACGCCGAGGAACTGCTGGAAGACCAGGCGTTCCCGGAGGCCGATCCGGCGGCGCTGGTGCGCGATGCGGTGACGCTGGCGGTGCAGGTCAACGGCAAACTGCGCGGCACCATCGACGTCGCTGCCGATGCGCCGCGTGATCAGATCGAAGCCCTGGGCCTGGCCGAGCCGAACGCGGCCAAGTTCCTGGAAGGGCTGACCGTGCGCAAGATCATCATCGTGCCGGGCAAGATCGTGAACATCGTGGCGGCCCCGCAGGGCTGATCCCGTCGTGCCACCGGGGGCCTTGCGCGCCCGGTGGCACCGATCTCCATGGGCCGATGGCGGGCACGCCCCGTGGGCCGTCCGGTATCAAGTCCTGTTCACGCGGCATCCGGCACGATCACTGCTTGTTGCCGCGACCGCCCGGCTCCTACAGACTGTATCCATGACCCGATTCCTGCTTGCCCTTGTCCTGACCGCAACCCTTGCCGGGTGCGGCTTCCATCTGCGCAACAAGTTGATGCTGCCGGCCGATACGGCTGCGGTGCAGGTGGTCTCCACCGCGCCCTACAGCGAACTGGTCAAGTTGCTGCGCCGTGGCCTGCAGGCCTCCGGGGCGCAGCTGGCCGATCCGGACAGCACGGGCCCGGCGTCGCAGCTGCAGGTGTTGTCCGAGCGTTGGGGCGATCTGCCGATCGCGATCGATGCCCAGGGCCGTGCCCAGGAGTACAGCCTGCGCTATGCGGTGATCTTCATCTTCCGCCGCGAAGACGGCAGCGAGCTGGTGCCGCAGCAGGTGATCGAACTCTCGCGCGACTACGTGTCGCCGCCGACCGACGCCACCGGTACCACGACCGAACGCGAAATCCTGGCCGACGAACTGCGCCGTGAGATGTCTGCGTCGATCATGCGCCGTATCGACAGCGTGGTCCGCGCCGAACTGGAGCATGGCCGCGCCCCGGCCAAGCCCGGTACGACCCCGGTGGAAACGCCGGTTGAGATCCCGGCGGCGACCCCGGCAAGCCCGACCTCGACGACCCCGACGCCGGCGGTCCCCGCCGTCGTCCCGCAGGGGCGCTGAGCCCGGTCCGCCTGCGGATCGGCCTGCCCGGATGGAACTGCGCCCCGAACAGCTTGCCAGCCAACCGGCCAGCCAGCCGTTGGCCCCGGTCTACCTGATCGCCGGTCCGGAAACGCTGCGCGTGCTGGAAGCGGCCGATGCGGTGCGGGCGCGGGCACGCGCCGATGGCGTCAACGAGCGTGAAGTCTTCGATGCCGATGGCCGTGACTTCGACTGGCACCAGCTCGATGCCAGCTTCAACGCGCCCAGCCTGTTCAGTGCACGTCGCCTGATGGAACTGCGCCTGCCCAGTGGCAAGCCGGGCAAGGAAGGCGCCGAAGTGATCAGTCAGTTCTGTGCCAACCCGGCGCCGGACGTGATCCTGCTGATCACCTGCAATGAATGGAGCAAGGCGCACCAGACCAAGTGGGCCGATGCCGTTGGCCGCGCCGGGGTGATCTCGGTGGCCTGGGCGATCAAGCCGCACGAGCTGACCGAATGGATCGAACGCCGGCTACGTGGCAAGGGCCTGCGCGCCGACCCGCAGGCTGTGCAGCGCCTGGCCGAACGGGTGGAAGGCAATCTGCTGGCCGCCGCCCAGGAGATCGACAAGCTGGCGTTGCTGGCCGACGGCCAGACCCTGGACGTGGACACGATGGAGTCGCTGGTGGCCGATGCCGCCCGTTATGACGTGTTCCGTCTGGTCGAGGCGACCTTCTCGGGCCAGCCTACGGCCGTGCTGCGCATGATCGCCGGCCTGCGTGCCGAAGGTGAAGCGGTGGCGGCGCTGACGCCGATCGTGATCCGCGAGCTGCTCTCCACCGCCGGTCTGGCGCGGGTGCAGGCGCGCGGCGGCAACCTGGCCGCGGAAATGAAGAGCCGCGGCATCTGGGAATCGCGGCAGGCGCCGTTCAAGCGCGCGCTGCAGCGTCACCCCGAGGTCAAGCGCTGGGAGCGTTTCGTGGCCGAGGCGGGGCTGGTGGACCGCATCGCCAAGGGGCGCGCCGATGGCGACGCCTGGCTGGCGCTGGAGCGGCTGTTGATCGCCGTCTCCGAAGCCCGCGCCGTGCGCCTGCTCGCCCGGGCCTGAGCCCATGGGGCTGCGCATCTATTACGGCGGGACCTTCGATCCCGTCCATCTGGGCCATCTGGCCATTGCCCGCGCCGCACGCGACCAGTTGCAGGTCGCCGTCCGCCTGCTGCCCGCCGCCGATCCACCGCACCGGGCCGCCCCCGGCGCCGATGCCGCGCAGCGCCTGGCCATGCTGGCCCTGGCCATTGGCGATGAGCCCGGCCTGCTGCTGGACCGGCGCGAGCTTGACCGGGCCGAGCGCCAGCCCGGTGTGCCGTCCTATACCGTCGATACCCTGCGCGAGCTGCGCGCCGAGCTGGGCCCGCGCCAGCCGATCGCCTGGCTGGTCGGTGCCGACAGCCTGTTGGCCCTGCCCAGCTGGCACGAATGGGAGGCGCTGTTCGAGCTGGCGCATTTCATCGTCGCCGATCGCCCCGGCAGTCCCCTGGCCGCCGCTTGCGACCCGGTGCTGGCGCAGGCCCTGGAAGGGCGCTGGGCCAGTCACGAGCGTGAGCTGTTCAGCGCGCCGGCCGGGCGCCTGATGCGCCTGCAGGCCCCATTGCGCGAGGAATCGGCCACCGCGGTGCGCGCGCAGATCGCCGCCGCCGGGCCTTGGCAGCCACTGCTGCCTGAGGCTGTCGCGGGCTACATCATCGACCACCGCCTGTACGGCGCGACACCGTCGTGAATACGCGCGGGCGCGCCGCCCCGTATAATCGGCCCCACATTTATCGAGTTGACCCGCTTTGAGCAACCAAGCCCAGCCCCAGACCATCAAGGTCCAACTGCCCAATCCGGCGCCCTCCGTTCTGCAGCTGCTCGAGTGCGTGCGCGGGGCCACCGAAGAACTGAAGGCCAAGGATCTCGTTGAGATCGACGTCATCGGCCGCTCCAGCGTCGCCGATTACATGGTGATCGCGTCGGGCACCTCCAGCCGTCACGTCAAGTCGATCGCCGACGAAGTGGTGAAGTTCGCCAAGAAGCTGGGCGTGATGCCGCTGGGTGTGGAAGGCGAGCGCGAAGCCGAGTGGGTGCTGGTCGACCTGGGCGACGTGATCGTTCACGTGATGCTGCCGCGCGTCCGTGAGTTCTACGCGCTCGAGCGCCTGTGGACCGTGGGCGACCAGCCGCCGATCGAACTGCTCGACGATGCGGACGACGACTACGACGCGCGCTGATCGCAGCGTGCCCGGTCACGACAACGGCGCCGATGGCGCCGTTGTCTTTTGCGGCGCCGCCTGTGGTGGCTGCGGAGGACAGACATGAAAGCCAGGCTGATCGCCACCGGCGAGCGCGCGCCCTCCTGGGTTGCGCAGGGCTTTGCCGAGTACCAGAAGCGGCTCTCGCACTGGTTGCCGTTCGAGCTGGTCGAGATCGAGCCCGGCCTGCGCGGCAAAGGCCGCGATGCGCGCCGTGCGACCGATGACGAAGGCAAGCGCGTGATCGCCGCATTGCCGAAAAATGCGTATGTGGTCGCGCTGGATGTGCCCGGACGCCAGCTCAGTTCCGAGCAGCTGGCGCAGCGGCTGGAGCACTGGCGGGGGCAGGGCAGGGACATGGCCTTCCTGATCGGCGGGCCGGAAGGCCATTCGGCGGAAGTGTCCGCGATGGCTGATGAGAAATGGTCGATCGGCCCGCTGACGCTGCCGCACATGCTGGTGCGCCTGGTGGTGGCCGAGCAGCTGTACCGCGCTGCAGCGATGCTGGCCAACCATCCGTATCACCGCGCGTGAAATAGTTGTCGCCAGACGGGTTACATCTCGCGAAAAACGGGCTACAATGCGCACCCCGCCCGAATAGCTCAGCCGGTTAGAGCACTTGACTGTTAATCAGGGGGTCGTTGGTTCGAGTCCAACTTCGGGCGCCAAGATTTGAAAAAAAGCCTCGCAGCGATGCGGGGCTTTTTTTTGTCTGCGATGTGCACCACTGGCGTGGCCGATCAACAAAAAGCCCGGGCACTGCCCGGGCTCCTTGTTCCCCAAGTGCGGCTACCTCATTCGAAGGTGTACTTGGCACCGACGGTGAAGTAACGGCCGATCGCGCCACTGAAGTGCAGCGGGTTGTAGTTCACGCCACCGTAGGTGGTCGGATCCAGCGGAGCGATGCGGTCGAACAGGTTCTGCACCGATGCGTTCAACTCGAAGGCCTCGGTGATGTTCCAGCGACCGGACAGGTCGAAGGTGGTGAACGAGGAGATCTTCTCGACGTCGGTACCGTCGGCGTAGGCGAACTGATACGAGCCATCGGGACCGCGGAAGTCGGTGTTCTCCATCTTGGAGATGTAGTTGGCCACGCCGCTGACGCTCCACGGACCCTGCTTCCAGGTGGTGCCGAAGTTGACGCGGTCCTTCGGGGTGCCGATGCAGTTGGTGACGTCGCAGTTGCCGTGCGTGCCGGCATAGTCGACGGTCACATCGGCATCGGTGCGCTCGAACTTGAGCACATGGCTCCACTGCAGGTCCATCTCCAGCTGGCCCGGACCGATGTCGAAGGTCTGGCGGATGTCGGTATCGATACCGCGGACGCGGGTCGATGCAGCATTGATGTACTGCGTATTGACCGCCAGGATGCTGCCGGTACCGGGAACACCGTTGAGCAGGTTGTTGTCACGCAACACGTTGCCCGCGGCAATCGCTTCGGCAGTACTGCCCTGGGCGATTTCGTTGGTGCGCTTGATCTGCCAGGCATCCACCGTCATCGAGGTGCTGGAGGTCGGCTGCAGCACCAGACCCACCGAGTAGCTCTTGGACTCTTCTGGCTTCAGGTCGGCATTGGGACGGGTGATGATGGCGACCGGCAGTGCGCCGCAATCGTCATCGTTCGCGCCCGGCGCCGGGTTGCCGCCGGGGCAGCGCACGGGATCGGCAGCATTGGAGAACGCTGCCAGGCCGCCGTCGCCGTTCTCGGCCGGGTTGGGGGCACGGAAGCCTTCGGCATAGCTGCCGCGGACTGCGATCCAGTCGGCCGGGGTCCACTTGATGCCGACCTTCGGCGTCGCCTTGCCTTCGCCGCTCTCATACTTGTCGTAGCGGACCGCGCCGGACAGTTCCAACTGCTCCAGCACCGGGGCGGACAGTTCGACATAGCCGGCGTAGACGTTCTGCGTACCGTCGTAGGCCGAGTAGCCCAGCCCGATGATCTGGCCCTGGTCGGTGAACGTCTGCGGGGTCAGGCTGTTGCTGGTCTTGCGCCATTCGGTACCCAGCGCCAGGCCGAGCGGGCCACCCTTCAGGTCCATCAGGCTGCGCGACACGGTGAAGTCGAACATGTCCAGGCTGGATTTGGCGCGTGCGCTGATGTCCGGCGAGATGTAGTCATACAGGGCCTGTGAGTTCAGCCCCGCGTTGTCGCCGATGCGCCACACGCCTGCCGGGCAGGCCGGATTGCCGAGCACGCAACGCACGGCGTCGTAGTTCAGGAAGCCGGTACGCTTGTTGACCAGGTCGGTGCCCGAATGCAGGTAGGCCGTGTCGTAGCTCCACTCGCCCCAGTTGCCCTTGACGCCCACCAGGAAGCGGTTGAACTCGTTGGTGTTCTCGGTCACACGCGGGCCGACATCCCAGGCCGAGTAACGCAGGCGCGAGGCCTGGCCCGGGATCGGGTTGTCCGGGTGGGTCGGGCTGAGCACCGTGGCACCGTCGCCGCTGTTGGCGTTGACCGGGCCGCCGGGATAGCCCCAGCCACCGGATACGCCGGAGGGCGTGTTGCTGAAGGTGGTTTCCTTCTTGGAGTAGCCGATTTCGGTGTAGATCTCACCGCCCTCGCCGAAGGCGAAGCTGGCGCGACCAAACACGTTGACGTACTTCTCTTCCGGGGTCAGGTCACGGTACAGCTGGGCCGGATCCCACAGGCAGCCCTGCTGCTGGGCAGTGACATCGTTCTGGCCGGGGATGGTGGTCAAGCCGGCGCAGCCTGGCAGCGCGACGAGGAAGGCCGGATCGTCATCCGTCACCGCACGGTCGTCGAACACCGAACCGTTCGGACCCACACCGCCACGGGTACCGCCAGAGAGCGCGGCGCCACCCAGGAACTGGGCGTTGTTGCCATAGCCCCACGGGCGGATATCACCGGTGCCGATCCACTTGCGGTTCTTGCGGTCGCTGATCTTGATCGCGTCGGTCTTGCCCACGTCCAAACTGAAGAACGCGTTCCAGCCATCGGTGGCCAAGTCGCCGGTACCGGCGGTCAGCGTGGCCTTCTTGGCGTCGCCATCGCTATCACCGGACAGGCCGTAGGAGGCGCGCAGGATCGCGCCATTGAAGTCGCTGCGCAGGATGATGTTGACCACGCCGGCGATGGCGTCCGAGCCGTAGATCGCAGAAGCGCCGTCCTTGAGGACTTCAATGCGCTCGACCGCATCCAGCGGAATGGTGCTCAGATCGGTGAAGACCTTCTGGCCGTCATCGGCCAGGCCGTAGGTCGCCATGCGGCGGCCGTTCAACAGGACCAGCGTGGAGCCGGCGCCCAGGCCGCGCAGCGAGATGCCTGCGCCACCGCCGGCAAAGCCGTTGCCGAAGGTCTTGGGAATGGAGCCCGACCCGTCCGCGGTCAGGGTCTGCAGATACTCGGCGACCGTGGTCTTGCCGGTACGGTCGATTTCCTGGCGGGTGACCACCTGGACGGGGGAGGGGGTTTCGGTGTTCGTGCGGGGGATGTTCGACCCGGTGACGGTGATCCGGTCAAGGTTGGTCGCCTGCTCCTGCGCGAACGCGGAGGACGACGCCATGGCCCCTACCAGCAGCAGCGCGCCGCTGGTCAGGATCGTGGAAATGGAATGGGCCAGGGTATTGCGGCGGCTGTCGTCGCGGCGTTGGGTCGGGTGTTTCACAGCTTCTCTCCTGACTGGGAAAACCTAGATGTCAATAAGTCGACACCAGAACGGTGGCAACGGCGCCAATCTAGGTTTCCGTCGTGTGACGCAAGAGTGAAAAATTGCTTAATTGGGAAAAGATGCTGTGCGTCTCAGTTTGTGAATGGGGAGCCCCCTGACGGGGCTCCCATTCACTCAGCGCGGTAACGAAAAATCGACCGGAACCAGGCCATCGGCGGCGACGGCCTGCCCATCGACGAGGGCTGGCACGAAACGCCAGTGACGCAGCACCTGCTGGCGTGCGGCCTGGTCGAGCACGCGCGAGCCACTGCTCTTCTCGATACTGGCCGCAACCGGGTTGCCCTGGCTGTCGACCCGGATACGCAGCAGGACCGTCCCCTGCTGGCCCAAGCGGATCGCCGCGACCGGATACGGTGGCGGCGGCGCGCTGCGGTACTGCAGTTGGGCCCCGGCGGCGGGCGACGGCGTGGCCGGGGCCGGTTCCAGCGCCGGTGCGGCGGTCTCGCTGGCGGGCATCGATGCCACTGCGGGCGCCTCGTCGAGGGTGGCGGTGGGGCTCGGCAGCGGTGCCGGCGCGCGTTGCGTGGTCACGGGCACCACCGGGGGGAGCCGCGGTGGGTCTGCCGGCGGATGACGGATGATCTCCGGCGGCGGCGGAGGCAGTACCCAGGTCACCTGCATGCGTTCGCGCGGTGCCTTGATCAGGGGCTGGGTAGCCGGGATCAACAACAGCATCAGGGCCAGCGCGTGGACCGCGATGGCAGTGCTCCACCCGAGCACGCGGGACGCTTCGATAGGCAGCGGGACAACCGGGGACGGGGTACGGACCATGCTCCACTCTCCTTGCCAGATGTGCGGGAACATCAACGTGCCTGCGCGGCGCGTGGGGTCAGGCGGGGCCGCGCAATGACAGCAATACCCGAGCCCGGCACGGGCCGGAAGTCAGGGGCAGGGTGGGGAGTTGGCTGGCAGTCAGGATCCGGCGGCGAACAGCATGACGGCGCCCGCAGGCGCCGTCATGTCTTGGCAGGAGCGGACGGCTGGTCCGCTCTGCTGCGAAGTGTTAGCGGCCCAGATCGAACACCACGTCCAGGTTGACCGACACGGTCGATTCGCCCGGCGACACCGGCGTGGATACATCAGCAGCCATCGGCGCGGCCGCCGCACGCATCATCACCGGGCGGAAGTTGCCGCCACCGCTTTCGGAGATGCTCACGATCCGGCGCACGCGCAGGCCCAGCGACTTGGCATACGTTTCGGCGCGGGCCTGGGCCTTCTTCAGCGCGGCCAGGCGGGCTTCGTCGTAAACCGGCTCGGGCTGGTCGATCTCGAACTGCGGGCCGTTGATCTGGTTGGCGCCCTGGGCGGCCAGTGCATCAAGCACTTTGCCGAGCTTGGCGATGTCGCGCACCTTCAGGCTGACCGTATTGCTGGCCTGGTAGCCGGTGATCTTCGGCGCTTCGTTGTCGGCGTAGCGATACTGCGGGCTCAGGTTGACCCCGCTGGTCTGCACATCCCGCTCGGCGATGCCGGCGGCCTTGATCGCGGCGAGCACCTTGGTCATCTGCTCGGCGTTCTGGCGCATGGCGCTGTTGCCGTCCACGGCCTGGGTCACCACACCGGCCGAGAGCGTGGCCACGTCCGGCACGCGCTTGGCCTCGGCATTGGCCGAGATGTTGAGCAGGGTGCCGTCAGCCGGCACGGCGATGGTGGGCTGGGACTGGGCGTGGGCGGTCATCGAAGCTCCCAGGGCAAGGGACAGGGCGAGCAGCAACGGGGACAGGGACGGGCGGCGCATGTACATCTCCTTGTGAAGACGTTGAGGTTGGTGTCGGGGCGATGAACGCGTCGTGAGGTTTGATGGGGTTGAGCACGATTCAAGCGTGTTGCTCGCGATTCAGACAGTAGGCTCAGGTTATGCTTCCTCGATGCTTTATCTTGCCTCTCGATCCCCCCGACGAAACGAACTGCTTGCGCGCCTGGAACGACCGTTCCAGGCGCTTGAGCTTGACGTGCCCGAAGTCCGTGCGCCCGACGAGTCCGCCGCCGATTACGTGCAGCGGGTCGCCGCCGACAAGGCACGCGCCGGGTGGGCGCTTGTCGCCCATGACCCCGAGGCGGTGGTGCTGGGCTCGGACACCGAAGTCGTGCTCGACGGGCGCGTGTTCGGTAAACCGGCCGATGCGGCCGACGCCTGCGCGATGCTGCGTGCGTTGGCCGGGCGCACCCACCAGGTGATGACCGCCGTGGCGCTGGTCGCTGCTGGCCGGGAACAGGGCGTGCTGGTGGTCTCGGAGGTGACGTTCGCGGCGATCGATGAGGATCGGATCGCCGCCTACGTGGCCAGTCGCGAGCCGATGGACAAAGCCGGTGCCTATGCGATCCAGGGGGGCGCTGAACGATATATCCGCCATCTGGCGGGAAGCTATTCGGGTGTGATGGGTTTGCCCCTGCAACAGACCGAGCAGTTGCTGCAGACGTTTGAACTGAAGGGAGTCGCCCATGTCTGAAGAAATCCTGGTCAATGTCACCCCGCGGGAAACCCGCGTCGCCGTCATCGAGAACGGCATGCTGCAGGAACTGCATATCGAACGTGGCTGGCGCCGTGGCGTGGTCGGCAACATCTACAAGGGCAAGGTGCAGCGGGTCATGCCGGGCATGCAGGCGGCCTTTGTCGAGGTCGGGCTGGAGCGCGCGGCGTTCCTGCACGCCAACGATGTGATCCGCCCGGCCCCGGTGGCCAGTCCGGATACCGAAGGCACCACGTTGCCGCCACCGTCCTCGGTGCCGATCGTCGAGCTGCTGCGCGACGGCCAGGACATCGTGGTGCAGGTGGTCAAGGACCCGATCGGGACCAAGGGCGCGCGGCTGACCACCCAGATCAGCATTCCCTCGCGCTACATGGTGCTGCTGCCGCAGTCCAAGGTGGTGGGCGTGTCGGCCCGGATCGAGGACGAGGCCGAGCGCGCCCGCCTGAAAACCCTGGTGACCGAACTGTCGGCCCAGCACGGCGGCTACGGCTACATCGTGCGCACCAATGCCGAAGGCCAGCCGGCCGAGGCGATCGCCGAAGACGTGGCCTACCTGTCGCGGGTCTGGAACGTGGTGGAGCGCCGTGGCCGCGATGCCGCCCCGCTCAGCGTGATCTATGAAGACCTGAGCCTGCCGCTGCGCTCGGTGCGCGATCTGATCCGCAAGGACGTGGACAAGGTCAAGGTGGATTCCAAGGAGACCTTCAACCAGTTGCAGGCGTTCGTGGCCAAGTACATGCCAGTGCTGGCCGAGAAACTGGAGCTGTACAGCGGTGATCGCCCGATCTTCGACATGTTCGGGGTCGAGGATGAAATCGGCCGCGCGCTGGACAAGCAGGTCCCGCTGAAGTCGGGCGGCTATCTGGTGATCGACCAGACCGAGGCGATGACCACGATCGATGTGAACACCGGTTCGTTCCTGGGCCAGCGCAACCTCGAAGAGACCGTGTTCCGCACCAATCTGGAGGCCGCGCAGGCCGTGGCACGCCAGCTGCGGCTGCGCAACCTGGGCGGCATCATCATCATCGACTTCATCGATATGGACGATGCCGAGCACCGCCGTCAGGTCCTTCGCACGTTGGAGAAGGCGCTGGCCCGCGACCACGCCAAGACCACCGTCTACGACTTCTCGCCGCTGGGCCTGGTCGAGATGACCCGCAAGCGCACCGTGGAAAGCCTGGAGCGCCAGCTGTCCGAGCCGTGCCCGGAGTGCAGCGGGCGGGGTTCGATCAAGACCGCCGAAACGGTGACGTACGAGATCTTCCGCGAAATCACCCGGGCGGTGCGTCAGTTCGATGCGGCGCGCCTGCTGGTGATCGCCTCCTCGAAGGTGGTCGCGCGCATCACCGACGAGGAATCCTCGGCGGTGGCCGAACTGGAGGAGTTCCTGGGCAAGAGCATCCGCTTCCAGGCGGATGAGCAATACCTGCAGGAGCAGTTCGATGTCGTGCTGCTCTGATCGCGGCCGGTCCGGCATCCCCACGTTCCGATGAGCACACCGCTCCGCCTGCGCCTGCGCCGGATCCGCCGCCATGCTGTGTATGCGGTGGCGATCCTGCTCGTGGGCGTGGCCCTGCTGGTCGGCACTGCCAGCCAGCTGCTGCCGCTGGCCGAGCGTCACCCGGACAAGGTGGCGGCGTGGTTGAGCGCGCGCGCGGGCCAGCCGGTGCGTTTCGATGCATTGGATACTGCCTGGACACGGCGCGGCCCGCTGCTGCAGCTCAAAGGGCTGCGCATCGGTGAAGGGCAGGGCCTGCGCATCGGCGAGGCCGAAGTGCTGGTGTCCATGTATGCCGGCCTGCTGCCGGGCCACTCGCTGACCGAGCTGCGCCTGCGTGGCGTGGCGCTGGTACTGCAGCGCGCCGACGATGGCCGCTGGTCCGTGCAGGGCCTGCCGCAGTCCAGTGCAGGTGACCCGCTGGAAACACTGCGCCGCCTGGGCGAGCTGCAGGTGATCGGTGGCCGCTTGAAGGTGGATGCGCCCTCGTTGGGCGTGAACGCCGTGCTGCCGCGGATCGACCTGCGCCTGCGCGTCAACGGCCAGCGCCTGCGGGTTGGGGCGCGTGCGTGGGCCGACCCGTCCGCACAGCCGCTGACGGCGGTGCTGGAATTCGAGCGCAAGCGCGGCGATGGTCAGGCCTGGTTCTCGGCCGCCCCGGCCGACTTCCGGGCGTGGGCCTCGCTGCTGCAGTTCGGCGGCATCGGCCTGCAGCAGGGCACCGGTGAGTTCAATGCCTGGGTGGACCTGCGCGATCACCGGGTGGTGATGGTCACCACCGATGCGGACCTTCAGAACGTACAGGTGCGCGGCGTGACGCTGGCCGACGGCACCCACCCGCAGCTGGCGTTGGACACGCTGGAACTGCGTGCACGCTGGCGCTGGGTGCAGGGGGGCTGGCGCGCCGATGCGCCACGGTTGCGGATTGGCATGGAAGGCAGCACCCAGCAATTGGACGGGCTGCTGCTGGCCGGCGGGCAGCACTTCGCGCTGGCTGGCGACAACATCGATGCCACCGCGCTGCTGCGGGGGCTGGCGCTGACCGACCGGATCGATCCCGGCCTGCGCGAGTGGCTGCATGAGGCCGCACCGCAGGTGCGCATGACCCGCGTGCGGGTGGCAGGCGAGCAGGGCGGCCCGCTGTCGGTCGAGGGGGATCTGGAAGACATCCGCTTCGCGGCGGTCGGGCATTCGCCCGGGCTCAGCGGTGTGGGCGGGCGCTTCAACGGCGATGCCGATGGCTTCACCCTGGATCTGCAACCGCAGCAGGTGATGCAGTTCGATTGGCCGAGCGGCTTTGGCGAGCGCCACGACGTGCGCCTGGCCGGCCGACTGGTGGGCTGGCGCGACGAGGCCGGCGGCTGGCGGATCGGGACCCCGGCGCTGCGCGTGCAGGGCACCGATTACGCCGCCGATGTGCGCGGCGGCATCTGGTTCCAGAACAACGGCACGCGCCCCTGGCTGGAACTGGCGGCCAAGATCGACGATGTGCCAATGACCGCCGCCAAGCGTTTCTGGATCCACTCCAAGATGAGCAAGGCCGCGACCGATTGGCTGGATGCTGCCCTGGTCTCCGGGCAGGTGCGTGGCGGGGTGGGCCTGGTGACCGGGGATCTGGAAGACTGGCCGTTCGACAAGAACAACGGCCGCTTCGAGGCGACCGGCCACATCGACGCCGGCAGTATCCGCTTCCAGCACGACTGGCCGGCGATGAACAAGGTCGATGCCGATATCGCCTTCATCGGCCCGGGCTTCGAACTGCATGGCAAGGGCGACCTGGCCGGGGTGGCGGTGGACCACTTCGATGCCGGCATTCCTGATTTCGGCGAGACCGATCTGTACGTCAAGGCCAGCAGCCGCAGCGATGCCGGTGCACTGCTGGCCATGCTCAAGCAGAGCCCGTTGCAGGCCACCTATGGCGAGACGCTGGTCAATCTCACCGCGAAGGGACCGGCCGCGGTCACCTTCGACCTGCTGCAGCCGCTGCACCACGACGAAGGCCGCGGTCACCTGCAGGGCACGGTCGATCTCAATGGCGCGACCCTCACCGAGAAGCGCTTCGACCTGGTCTTCGACAACATGCGCGGCACGGCCCGTTATGGCCATGGCGGCTTCGATGCGGAGCACCTGGCGGTACGTCACCAGGGCCAGGACGGGCTGCTCAGCCTGCGCGCCGGTGAGTTCGTGCGCGATCCGCAGCAGGCCTTCGAATCCGAACTGACCGCCTCGCTGGAGGCGGGGGCGCTGCTGGACCGCGCCCCGGAATTGAACTGGCTCAAGCCTTACATCCAGGGCACCTCGCGTTGGACCATCGGGGTGACCCTGCCCAAGGTCGCGGCCGGCAGCAAGGTCGAGCCGCCCACCGTGCTCAAGCTGCATTCGGATCTGGTCGGCACCACCCTGGAACTGCCGGCGCCGCTGGACAAGCCCGCCGCTACGCCGTTGGCGACGGACGTCACCGCACAGCTGCCGATGGGCAGCGGACGCGTTGATGTCGCCTTCGGCCAGCGCCTGGCCCTGGCCGCGCGCACGCATGACAACCAGACCGGGGTGCAGGTCACCCTCGGCAGCGACCGCGTGGATCGTGATCCGCCGGCCAGTGGGCTGGTCGTGAACGGGCGCAGCGGCTCGCTGGATGCGCTGGAGTGGATCGCGCTGGCCCGCTCGCCGGACGGCGGCGACGGCAAGGACCCGATGCCGCTGCGGCATGTGGACGTGCAGGTCGGCCAGCTGCTGCTCGCCGGTGGCGTGTTCCCGCAGACCCGGCTGCAACTGCGGCCGACCAGCAGCAGCGTGGACGTGCGCCTGGACGGCCCCTCGCTGGTGGGCGGCCTGACCGTGCCCAATGCCGAAGGCGGCACCATCGTCGGCAAGCTCAGCCGGGTGCACTGGCAGTCGCTGCCGACGCCCGTCAAGGCGCCCAGCGATGGCGCTCCGATCCTGCTGCCACCGGACGTGGCCCTGCCGGCGCGGGTCCAGGCCAGTGCCAATGACACCAATCCGGCCAAGATCCCGCCGCTGTCGCTGGATATCGATGACCTCCAGTTCGGCAAGGCCAAGCTCGGCCAGGCGGTATTGCGCACGCGGCCCATGGCCAACGGCCTGAGCGTGGATCAGCTGCAGTTCCGCGCGCCCAAGCAGGCGATCGACGTCAATGGCCGCTGGATGGGCATGGGCGAGGCCGCGCGCAGCCAGTTCAACGTGCAGGTCAAGAGCGAGGACCTGGGCGGGCTGATGCAGAATCTGGACTATGGCGGCCAGCTGCGTGGCGGCCAGGGCCAGCTGACCATGAGCGCCGGCTGGCAGGGCGGCCCATCCGACTTCCAGCTCGGTGCGCTGCAGGGCCAGCTCGACGTGCAGGCCCGCAACGGCCAGTTGCTGGAACTCGAACCCGGTGCCGGGCGCGTGCTCGGCCTGCTCAGCGTGACCCAGCTGCCGCGCCGGTTGATGTTCGATTTCCGCGATTTCTTCTCCAAGGGCTTCGCCTTCAACCAGGTCGAGGGCAGCGTGGCGTTCGCCGATGGCATGGCCACCACCGACAAGGTGCTGATCGAAGGCCCGGCGGCGAACATCACCATCCGCGGCAAGACCGACCTGCGCCAACAACGCTTCGATCAGACCATCGACGTCAACCCGCGTGCGGGCAACCTGCTGACGGTGGTCGGCGCGGTCGCCGGCGGCCCGGTGGGGGCGGCGGTCGGCGCGGCCGCCAATGCGGTGCTGTCCAAGCCGCTGGGCGAGATCGGCGCCAAGACCTACCGCGTGACCGGCCCCTGGGCCGAACCCAAGGTCGATGTGATCGACCGCGACGCAGCGCCCAAGCCGGCCCCGGCCGCACCGCCGGCGCGCTGATCCCTTTCCCGCGCCCGGGTTGCGATTGCGCCCGGCGCCCACAGATCAAAGAGCATGAACAACAACGCACTTTCGCTGGCCACCGACCGTCTGCTGCTGCCCGCCGGGCTGGATGCGAACGGTCTGGAACGCACGTTCGGCACCCTGTTGGGCCCGGGCATCGATTTCGGGGATCTCTATTTCCAGCACGCGCGCCGCGAGAGCTGGAGCGTGGAGGACGGCATCGTCAAGGACGGGGCGCATTCGATCGAGCAGGGCGTGGGCGTACGCGCCATCGCCGGTGAGAAGACCGGCTTCGCCTACTCCGACGACATCCACAGCGACGCGCTGCTGGCCGCGGCCAACTCGGCCCGCGCCATCTCCCGCGAGGGTGGGGCGCAGTCGGCCCGCTCGCTGGTGCGGGGCAGTGGCCGCGCGCTGTACCCGGCACTGGACCCCATCGATGGCATGGGCAACGAGGCCAAGGTCGAGATGCTCAAGCGGCTGGACCGCTACCTGCGCGCCGCCGACCCGCGCGTGCAGCAGGTGATGGTCAGCCTGTCCGGCGGCGTGGATACGGTCTTGATCGCGCGCAGCGATGGCGTGCTTGCGGCCGACATCCGCCCGCTGGTGCGCTTGAACGTGCAGGTGATCGTCGAGCAGCATGGCCGGCGCGAGTCCGGTTACTCCGGTGGCGGCGGCCGCTACAGCTATGAAGAACTGTTTGCCGAGGGGCGCCCGGAAGGCTTCGCGCGCGAGGCCCTGCGCCAGGCGCTGGTGAACCTGGAGGCGATCCCGGCCCCGGCCGGGGTGATGACCGTGGTGCTCGGCCCGGGCTGGCCGGGCGTGCTGCTGCATGAAGCGGTCGGCCATGGCCTGGAAGGCGACTTCAACCGCAAGGGCACCAGCGTCTACGCCGGCCGGATCGGCGAGCGCGTGGCCGCGCCGGGCGTGACCATCGTTGACGACGGCACCCTGGACGGACGCCGCGGCTCGCTGAACATCGATGATGAGGGCCACCCGACCCAGTGCACCACGCTAATCGAAGACGGCATCCTGGTTGGCTACATGCAGGATTCGCTCAATGCGCGCCTGATGGGCGTGGCCCCGACCGGCAACGGCCGCCGTGAATCGTTCGCGCACATGACCATGCCGCGTATGACCAACACCTACATGCGCGCCGGCCAGCACGATCCGGAAGAAATGATCCGCTCGGTCAGGCGTGGCCTGTACGCCGTCAACTTCGGTGGTGGCCAGGTCGACATCACCAGCGGCAAATACGTGTTCTCGGCCACCGAGGCCTACCTGATCGAAGACGGAAAAATCACCGCGCCGGTGAAGGGCGCCACCCTGATCGGCAATGGGCCGGAAACCATGCAGAAAGTGCGCATGATCGGCAACGATCTGGCCCTGGACGAGGGCGTGGGCATCTGCGGCAAGGATGGCCAGAGCGTGCCGGTCGGCGTGGGCCAGCCGTCCCTGCTGATCGATGGCATCACCGTGGGCGGCACCCAGGCCTGAGCCGGGATGCATTCGCCTGCGCTGCCTGATCACGCGGCCGCCAGCGGGGTGCTGGCGCCGCCGCGCGAGCGCCGGGACTCAGTCCTCGGCGTTCTCGTCGCTGTCGGTGTCCGTGTCGACCGCGTCGTCCAGCGCGTCTTCGGAGGCGGCATTCACGCCTTCCAGACCGAGCGCGGCCGGCAGCAGCAGCGTACGCAGGACCTGGAAGATCTCGCGGTAGGCGCGCGGCGGCTTGTTCTTGGCCTTTTCGGCCTGGGCGTTGCGGACCAGCGTGCGCAGCTCCTGGCGGTCGGCATGCGGGTATTCGTCCAGCAGCGCGCCCAGCGCCTTGTCGCCGTCCTTGAGCAGGCGTTCGCGCCAGTCTTCCACGCGGTGCATGGTCGCCACTTCACGGCGCGAGGTCTCGCTGTTGGCATCCAGCGCATCGCGGATCGCATCCAGCACGGCGTCGTCTTCGCGACGCATGTGCTTGGCCAGGAACGCCAGCTGGCGCTTGTGGGCGATATGCGCGGTGATGCGCTTGGCCTCGGCGATGTGCGGCAGCAGATCCTCGGGCACCGGCAGGCGCGCCAGCTGGGCCGGGGTCAGCGAGACCAGCTTCTCGCCCAAGGCCAGCACGTCCAGCGCCGCCCGGCGGTTCTGGCTGCGGCTGATATCAAGGAATTCACCGGTTTCTTCGTCGCGTCCGCGCATCGTCTTATTTCCACATCCGTAAACTGTGCCGGCGTCGCGCCGGGCACTCACCTGTACAGGATAAAGCATTGAACGTGATCTCCCCTGAAGTCTCCCCGGCCGACGACAGCCTGCAGCGCCTGGAGCAGCTGGCCGACATCTCCCAGCGCCTGCTGGAGCGGGCCAAGGCCCTGGGCGCCAGCCAGGCCGAGGTCAGCTGCAGCGATGAGCGCGGCCTGGATGTGAATGTGCGCCTGGGCGAGGTCGAAACGGTCGAGTCCACCCGCGACCGCGGCATCGCCGTGACCGTCTACTTCGGCCAGCGCAAGGGCAGCGCCAGCACCGCCGACCTGCGCGAGAGCAGCCTGGAGTCGACCGTGGCCCAGGCCTGCGCGATCGCCCGCCACACCGAGGATGATGAGGCGGCCGGCCTGGCCGAGGCGGCCCTGATGGCCCGTGAATTCCCGGATCTGGACGGCTGGCACCCTTGGGAACTCAGCGCCGATGCGGCGCTGGATCTGGCCCTGGCCTGCGAAGCGGCCGGCCGTGAGGCCGACACCCGCATCAGCAATTCCGACGGTGCCTCGGCGGCGACCGCGCAGAGCCTGTCGGTGTATGCCAACTCGCACGGCTTCATCGGCCGCGAGCGCAGCAGCCACCACTCGATCGGCTGCGCGCTGATCGCCGGGCAGGGCGATGGCATGCAGCGCGACGGTTGGTACAGCAGCGCACTGGCCCGCGAAGATCTGGACGATGCCGCCTCGATCGGCCGCCGCGCCGCCGAGCGTACCGTGGCCCGCCT
Organism: Stenotrophomonas sp. TWI1151; assembly: GCF_039673135.1. Taxonomy (NCBI): domain Bacteria; kingdom Pseudomonadati; phylum Pseudomonadota; class Gammaproteobacteria; order Lysobacterales; family Lysobacteraceae; genus Stenotrophomonas; species Stenotrophomonas sp. TWI1151. Next base: position 50,140 of record NZ_JBDJLA010000006.1, on the reverse strand, counting down.
GGACCCGCGCTCGATGACCACGGCGCAGATGCCGGTGCTGTATTCGCCGGAGGTGGCCCGCTCGCTGATCGGCCATCTGCTCGGTGCCGTGTCCGGCGGCGCGTTGTACCGCCGCGCCAGCTTCCTGCTCGACAGCGTCGGCACGCGCCTGTTCCCGGACTGGTTCGGCATCGAAGAGCTGCCGCTGCTGCGCCGTGGGCTGCGCTCGGCAGCCTTCGATGGCGATGGCGTGGCCACCCGCAATTCTGCGCTGATCCGCGATGGCGTGCTGGAGCGCTACATCCTGGGCAGCTACTCGGCACGCAAGCTCGGCCTGCCGACCACCGCCAACGCCGGTGGCGTGCACAACCTCAAGGTCACCGCCAACGCGGGTGATCTGGTCTCCATTGCCCGGCAGATGGGCAATGGACTGCTGGTCACCGAACTGATGGGGCAGGGCGTCAACAGCGTCACCGGTGATTACTCGCGTGGTGCCGGCGGCTTCCGCGTGGAGAACGGCGAGATCAGCTACCCGGTGGACGGCATCACCATTGCCGGCAACCTCAAGGACATGTTCGCCAGCATCGAAGCGGTGGGCACCGACATCGACACGCGCTCGCACGTGCACACCGGTTCGATCCTTGTAGGACGAATGACCGTTGCCGGTAACGATTGACGTATTCTATGGAGGCTGCCCTGGCAGGCGGGGAGCCTGCCGCGTGCAATACCCATTACCTCGAACAAGGAGTTTCACGTGAGCGATTTCGATAACGTCACCACCCCGCCGCCGCCGGTGAGCGCACCGGCCCCGGCCGAACAGCGCACCATGGCCCTGGTGGCCCACCTGCTGGGTATCTTCACCTGGTTCCTCGGCCCGCTGATCATCTGGCTGATCAACAAAGACGACAGCAGCAAGCGCTTCGTCACCGATCAGGCCAAGGAAGCGCTGAACTTCCAGATCACGATCACCATCGCGATGCTGATCTGCATCGTGCTGACCATCGTCATCATCGGTGGCCTGCTGGCACCGATCGTCGGCCTGCTCAACGTGATCTTCTGCATCATCGCAGCGGTCAAGGCCAACAACGGCGAAGCCTACCGCTACCCGTTCGCACTGCGCCTGATCAAGTAATCGATCCGTAGCGCTGGAACGAAAAAACGCCCGGGATTCCCGGGCGCTTTTTTGTGTGCTGGCGCTGTAGAGCCACGCAATGCGTGGCTGACTGCACTATCGCTCAGTGATCCCGCTCAACCGCCAGCCTGGCCAGCGCACGCAGTGCATCGGCCGCCTCGCCATAGCCGGCCAGCCCGTCGAACATCTGCTCGCTCAGCGTGCGCAGATGCGCCTTGGCACCGTCCATGCCCAGCAGCGCCGGGAAGGTCGATTTGGCCTGTGCTTCGTCCTTGCCGGCGGTCTTGCCGAGCTGTTCGGAACTGGCTTCGACATCGAGGATGTCATCGCGCACCTGGAAGGCCAGGCCCAGCGCCGAGGCCACCGTATCCAGCGTCGCCAGATCCGCGGCAGGTGCCTGGCCACAAAGCGCGCCCATGCGAACCGCGGCGCGGATCAGCGCGCCGGTCTTGAGCGCATGCATGCGTTCCAGCGCCTGCAACGGCTGCTGATGGCCAGTGGCGTCGATATCCAAGGCCTGGCCGCCGCACATGCCGGCCGCGCCGGAGGCGTGCGCCAGGGTCTGCAGGCAATCCACGCGCAGCTGCGCTGGCAACGCCGCGTCGGCGATCAGGCTGAACGCGCGCGTCTGCAGGGCATCGCCGGCGAGGATCGCGGTGGCTTCATCGAAGGCGATATGCGTGGTCGGCCGGCCGCGCCGCAAGGCGTCGTCGTCCATCGCCGGCAGATCATCGTGCACCAGCGAATACGCATGGATCAGCTCCACCGCCATTGCCGGTGCATCCAGTGCGTTTTCGTCGGCGCCGAAGATCCGGCCGCCGGCATACACCAGCAACGGCCGCATGCGCTTGCCACCCCCGAGCACCGCATAACGCATCGCCTGATGCAGCCCGCGCGGGGCATCGGACGGGGAAGGCAGGCTGGCGTCGAGTTCGCTTTCGATACGGTCGCGCCAACGCGCGAACGTGGCCTCAACCGTCATGGCTGGGCGGGTCGAACGGTACGGCGGTGTCGGGCTGGGCCGGATCGCTGAGCAGGCGCACGCGCAGTTCGGCCTGTTCCAGCGCCTGCTGGCACTGGCGGTACAGGCCGACGCCACGTTCGTAGGCGCTGAGCGATTGTTCCAGGCTCAGTTCGCCGGTTTCCATCTTCTCCACCAGCTGCTCAAGCTCTTCCAGCGACTGCTCGAAATGGGCGACGGGGGAGGTTTCATTGGGGGACTTCTTTGCCATGCGCCAAGTGTGGGCTGCTGGCCCGGCGGGGTCAATTCACGCCGCGCCCGGGGTCCACTGCAACTGCGCATGATGGGCCTGCAACCACGGTTGCAATGCCGCCCCGATGACCCGGTCGCCTGCGGCCAGCAGGGTGTCTTCGTCGAACAGGAGCGGCAGCTGACGGCGCTGCCACGGCGGCAGGCCCTGCTGTTGCAGCAGGTCCTTGAGCGCATGGGAATGTGTGCGCCCGGGCAGCTGGATGCGTTCGCCGCCGCGGCGCGCGCGGATCTGCACGGGGCTATCGAAACCGGCGTCCGTGCCGAGCAGGCGCAGCTCGCCCCCATCGGGCAATGCCAGCGGCGCGCGGCCATCCCAATGCACGCTCCAGTCGGCTGGCAGGGCCAGGCTGGCAGAGAGCAGGTGCAGCTGCCCGCGCCAACGGCGGATACGCGCACCCTGCCAGGCGAACTGGGCATCGGCATGGTGCGCAGCCGGAAACAGTTCGCGCTCGACCGCCTCGACCCCGGCGGCTGGCAGCGGTGGCAGGCCACTGCCGCGCACCCAATGGCGCAGCAGGCGCGCACGTCGTTCCACCGGCTGGCGCATCAGCCGCGCGCAGTCGATCACGCCGGGGCCGACGCTGCAGCGTTCCAGCGCGTCGCGGTCGGCACTGTCGAGCAGATGTTGGGACTGCGCGCACAACGCCGCGCTGCGCGCGAAGGCGGCATCGGCCTGCGCCCAGCGCTGGCGAAGCTGCGGCAGTACCTGCAGGCGCAGGAAATTGCGGTCGGCATCGTCACTGGCGTTGCTGGGGTCTTCGATCCACTCCAGGCCTTCGGCCTGGGCATGCGCACGCAGGGTGCTGCGCGGAACCTCCAGCAACGGCCGCCATACGGTGCCGGCACCAAATGCGCTGGTGACCTGCATGGACGCCAATCCATCCACCCCGGAGCCACGCAGCGCCCGCAGCAGGAAGGTCTCGGCCTGGTCGTCGCGATGGTGGGCCAGCGCCAACTGTTCGCCCGGAAGCAGCTGCGAGGCGAACGCCTCACGGCGTGCATGCCGCGCGGCAGCTTCCGGCCCCTGTCCCTGATTGCGTTGCACCTGGACACGGAGCACCCGCAGCGGAATGTTCCAGCGCGCACACACCTGCGTGCAGTGCACGGTCCAGGCATCGGCCTGCTCCTGCAGGCCATGATGGACATGGATGGCGCGCAGCCCCGCGGTGCGCTGGGCCGCCGAGGTGGCCAGCCAGTGAAGCAGGACGGTCGAATCGAGCCCGCCGCTGAAGCCCACCAGCACGGGGCGGACGACAGAGGGCGGTGGCGGCAGCAGGGACGTCATGGGCAGTGCGATCTCAGGCAGACCGGCAGTATCGGTGCTGCGTAGCAACGATGCCACGCGCGGGGATCACGGCGCGTCGGCATCCATCGCCGGACGCCCCTGCCGATCGATGCGGTACCAGGTGCCACCGACCATCGCAATGTGGCCATGATCGTCCGGTGTGCCTGGTCGGCAGCCTTGGCAGACCCGGGCCACCCCGTCATCGAACGCCCAGCCGAAATCGAAGGTCGCCGGGAACACCTGGCGCAGCTGGGTATCGAAGTAGCCGATGCGCGCGCCCACGCGGCCGCGCACCAGCCCTTCCACCACGTAGTCCGGGCCGTTGTCGAAGGTGATCACCGGCAACTGGCGGCCATCGGCACGGACATAGTGGAAGCCACCGCCGGCGTAGACCGCTGCCAACCCGTCCTGGTCGTAGGGCAACGCCGCCAGCGCCGTGGCATCCAGCGCCAGACGCCCATCGCGCCACTGGCAACCGGCCAGCGGTTGCAGGCCATCTTCCTCGGTAAGCACGGTGCACGCGCTGCCGGTGCCCCCCCACGCCATGGCGGAGGCCAGCAGGCCGGCTGCCAGCAGCAGGAGCCGCACGTAGCGGCCCCTCTTCGTCGTGTTGCAGGTCGGCAGACGCATTACTTGCTGTCGCCGGCCTGGCGCTCGAACGCGGTCGGCTTGGGCAGCTCGACCGGCACGCCCTTGGCGTCGCAGGTGCCGGCCTCGCACAGGCGCTGGCGCAGGCGCGGGGTGGCCTGCACGATCATGTGGTAGATCGCGTTCTGCTCCATCGTGCCGCGCACTGCCTTGCTGCCCGGGCCACGTGCCCAGATGCCGACGTCTTCGCCGCCATGCGATTCGCTCTTGGCGGGTACCAGCGCTTCCTGCATGTAATCAGGATGCTCGGTATCCACCGCGGTCAGGTCCGGCCGGCCGGTGCTCGGATCGAAGCTGCTCGGGTTGTGCGGGTACCGCTTCGGGCCGACCGGCTGCTGGTTGGTGGCACCGGTGTAGCCCGGGCCGTTGGCGTAGGTCAGGGTGGTGTAGGGCAGGCCCAGGCCATCGCGGGCCAGGTCCAGCTTGCCGGCACCGTCTTCGCCGCCCTTGTCCTTCACCTTGCCCAGGATCGGGTTGCCACGTGCCGGGTAACCGACGAAGTTCAGCGTGTGCGAATGGTCGGCGGTGACGATGATCAGCGTGTCCTGGTCGGAGGTCGCCTCGACGGCCGCGCGCACCGCATCGGACATCGCCACCGTATCGGTCAGTGCGCGGTAGGCGTTGCCGCTGTGGTTGGCGTGATCGATGCGCGCGCCTTCCACCATCAGCACGTAGCCTTCCTGGTGGCGCGACAGGTTGGCGATCGCCGCCTGGGTCAGCTCGGCCAGGCTCGGCTCACCGGCCGGGTCGTCCTTGCGCTCGGCCTCGTAACGCATGTGGTCCGGCTCGAACAGGCCGAGGATCGCCGGGGCGTTCGCGGCGGCCTGCAGCTGTCTGGCGTTCCACACATAGGCACCCTGCGGGTGCGCCTGCTGCCACTCGGTCACCAGGCTGCGCCCGTCCAGGCGCTGGCCGACCTTGTCGTCATACTCCGGATCGCGTTCTTCGACCGTGGTGAATTCACCGCGGCCGCCGCCGAGGGCGACCAGCGGGCCGCGCCCGAAGCGCGAGGTCGACAACAGCTGCTGGGCGATATCGCGGCAGCCGGCGGCCTTGGCCTCGTCCGGCACGTCGGTGTCGTTTTCCCAGTTGCGCTCCGGCGAGTGTGCATAGGTCGCCGCCGGGGTGGCATGGGTCAGGCGCGCGGTGGAGACCACCCCGGTCGCCATGCCGGCGCTGTCAGCCAGCTGCAGCCAGGTCAGCAGCCCCTTGTTCAGGCTGTCGGCGCAGTCGTTGCGGGTGCCCGCACTGACGCCGATCGCGCCCATGTGGGTCTTCACGCCGGTGGTGATCGCGGTCATGGTGCCGGCCGAATCCGGCGTCTGCGAATCGATGTTGTAGGTCTTGCTGAACGCGGTGGCCGGGAAGCGCTCCCAGGTCAACAGGTTCTCCTCGCCCGGATGCCCGTTGCGCTGCCCCTCGAAGATGCGCGCCGCGGCCACCGTGGTCAGGCTCATGCCGTCACCCAGGAACAGGATGACGTTCTTGGCCTTGCCGTCCATCGCACCTGTGCTGGCCGCGCGCGCCGCACCGCTGCGGTACCACCACTGCGGGGTCTCCCCGGCGGGGTGGGCAATGGCCGGCACATCGACCTGGACCGCGCCGGCAGAGGCGCTGGAGGAGGGAGCGGTAGTGGCGCAGGCGCCAAGCAGCAGGGTGGTGACGGCAGCCACCAGAGGCGTGAAACGGGACATGGATGAATGCATCTCACATGTGAAACGGGCGTTCATTATGCAGAACGCCGCAAGGCACGCCGATGACACGCTGATTTTCCGTGTACGCCTCGTGCCACGGCCCCGCTTGGGGTAAGGTGCCTAGCTGTCAAATCATCTCTGGAACGCACATGAAGCTGGTCTCTGCCTGGCTGCGGATCCCCTTCTGGCAACGGGTCCTCGGCGGCTTCGTGCTGGGCGCACTGGCCGGCTGGCTGCTCGGCCCGGCGGCCGAAACCTGGTTCGGCCCGCTCGGCGATCTCTACGTCACCCTGATCAAGATGATCGCGGTGCCGCTGGTGTTCTTCGCCGTGATCAACGCCATTTCCTCGCTGCACGGGCAGAAGTCCGTGGCGGCCCTGGGCGGGCGCACCTTCCTGTGGTTCATCATCACCGCTGCCCTGGCCGTGTGCGTGGGCCTGGGTGTCGGCACCCTCATGCAGCCGGGCAGCGGCGCGCTCAGCCTGAGCATGGACCACGGCTACACCCCGCGCGAAGTACCCAGCGTGATCAAGGTGCTGATGGATGTCGTGCCCTCCAACGTCTTCTACGCGTTGACCGGCATCGGCACCCGCATCAATGGCGCCGGCGAAACCGTGCTGGCCGCGGGCCGCGGCTCGATCCTCCCGGTGATCTTCTTCGCCGGCCTGCTCGGCTTTGCCATGGTCAAGCTCGGCGACAAGGTCAGCGAGGCACGCAAGCTGACCGGGCAGATGAGCGAGATCATGATCCAGGTGACCCGCTTCGTGCTGGAGATCACCCCGCTGGGCACCTTCGGCCTGATCGCCGGCCTGGTCGGCAGCTACGGCTTTGAGAAACTGCTGCCGCTCGGCAACTTCGTGCTCGCCCTGTACATCGCCTGCGCCCTGCACATCGTCGTGGTCTACGGCAGCCTGCTGCTCATGCACGGCCTGAACCCGCTCAAGTTCTTCCGCGGCGCCGCCCCAGGCATGCAGGTCGCCTTCGTCAGCTCTTCCAGCTTCGCCGCCATGCCCGCCGCGATGCGCTCGATCACCCACAACCTCGGCGTCAACAAGGACTACGCCTCCTTCGCCGTCCCCCTCGGCGCCAGCATCAAGATGGACGGCTGCGGGGCGATCTATCCGGCCCTGTGCGCCGTCTTCATCGCCCAGTACACCGGCGTGCCGCTCACCCCCGAGCAGTACATCGTGGTCCTGATCGCCTCGGTCCTGGGCAGCTTCGGCACCGCCGGCGTCCCCGGCACCGCCGTCGTGATGGCCACCGTCGTCCTCAGCGCCGCCAATCTCCCGCTGGAAACCATCGGCTACCTCTACGCCATCGACCGCATCCTCGACATGATGCGCACCATGACCAACGTCACCGGCCAGATGCTGGTCCCGGTCATCGTCGCCAAGGAAACCGGCCTGCTCGACCGCGAGATCTACGACAACCCATCCACCAACCTCGGCGTGGATGAAGGCGAAGAACGAACGTCCTGATGCAGGCACGGACGCAGCACCCAAAGACCGGCGAGAGCCGGTCTTTTTTTGCTTGTGTGCAACTGCTTTCGCATCGTCGCTTCTTCCTGCCAAACAGGCAGATGTCTGGCGGGCTGGCGAGGCTTGGCATCGCCGGCCCTCACGACAAAGCGACTGGCTGAGGCTTTACAAGCAAACCCGGGGCGAGCCTGAATCCGCACCGTAACCCCCTGTATCACCCGGTGTAACACCCGTGATACACCCGCACCACGCTTGCCTCTCAGCGCAACGCCGTCCATCGCCAAACCTATTCATACGCACAAACGCTAACGCCGCTGTAACAGCAATGTTGCGTGCGATTAACCCGCGCCGCAGGAAAACCCCGGAAACACGGCCATTGGGAACTTGGCACGAATGCTGCTCCAACCCTCCGCATGTAATCGGGAGGTCGCCATGGACAGCGTTGCCGCACACCGCACACGACACACCACACTCTGGCTGCTCGCCGCCGCACTCATCCTGCCGGCCGCCGCCAACGCCTCCGGCGCACGCCAGGGCGTCAAAGCACAACCCGGCGAAATCGTCCTCCTGCGTGACGTCTCCGCACGGCCTGCGTACCGTCCTGCGCCCCCCGGCATGGCGCTTATCGCAGACCCCTCACCGCGCCGCGAAATCGGCCATGCCCTCGGCACCTCCACCGGCATGGATGAACTCAGCGATGACGATTACGCCTCGCTGGGCTCCAACACCGGCGCCGGCATTCCCCGCAACGCCACCACCATCGAACGCGTCACCGGCCATACGGTCAACGGCACGCTCGGCAAAGTGACCGACAGCGGCATGCTCTCCAGCGGCCAGTTCAGCAACACCATCGGCGGCCCCATGGGCGCCGTCGGCAACGCCACCCGCGGCATTGGCGACCAGGTGCGTGGCGCACTCGCCCAGTTCCCGCTCGGCCAGCCTGCGGGCGGGCCCGGCAAATGAACACCGTCCTGCGCATGGCACTGTTGACCAGCCTGGTGCTGGCTCCCTGGGCTGCACACGCCCAGCAGGGCAACGACTACGCCGCGATGCTCTCCTATCTCAACCAGAGCCGCATCGACGGCCGCACCCTGGCCGGCGCCGATGGCGCCATCACCGTCAACATGGCTGCCGGTGACCTGAACCAGCAGGCCAACCTGATGGGCATCGCCAACGGCCGCAACGCCCATATCCAGGTGGATGCACGCCAGCAGCAGTCCAACAACGTCAGCCTCGGCGACACCGCCATGGACGCCAGCGCCACGCTCGGTGGCCAGGCACTGAACGGCGCCAGTGGCGTCGCATCGATCAACCAGGCCAGCGGCAATGGCAACGCGACGCTCAACGTCGTCACCGCCACGCTGGCGCAACAGGGCATACGCGAAACGAACGACGAGGCTTTGGCCGCGTCGGGCGCACTCGCGTCAGCAGGGGGGCAGGGGGCCGTCAACAGCGGTCGGTCGGCCGGAACTCGCAGGGTGGCGGTCGAAGCCTCCGCGCTGCAGGGATTCGACGGCGTCCTGCAACTCAATCAGATCGCGGGATCCGGCAACGCCACCGCAAACCAACTGAGCATTTCGGTGCAGTCCACCCCGTGAGTAGTCACATCCACCCGATTGTCTGTGATGAGAGAGAGGGCACCATGAACACCAACATGAAACGGACCGTACTGGCCATCGCCGTCGCCGCTGCATCCGCCTCCGCCGGCGCCAATGGCTGGGGCAATGACCGCGACAACCAGAACCAGAGCGCCAACATCAACCACCTGCACAACGTGGCTGAAACGCGCACCAACACCAATACCGATACCAACACCGAAACCAATACCACCACCAACACCGATACCGATTCGCGCACCTGGAACCGGACCTGGAACAACACCCGCAACAACAACAGCACCACCAACACCACCATCAACGACAACGTGACGAGCAACACCAACGTCACCAGCAACCGCGACGTGACCAGCAACCGCAACGTCACCGAGAACGTCAGCAAGACCAGCAACATCCAGGCCGACGAACGCCAGGAAAAGAACAATCACGGCGTTGACGTGAACATCGAAAAGGACCTGCGCCTGAGCTCGGACATCAGCTTCTCGGGTGATCCGGAAATCACCGGTTCGATCGACATCGATTCGGCCGCCATCGCCGTCATCGACAACCGCCAGTCGGTCACCAACAATCTGGCCGGCAACACCCTGGTGACCAACAGCGCCTCGATCGCCGACGACGTCGGTGCCGATGCCTCGGGCAACCTGGGCTTCAACGTCGCCGCCGGTGACAACAACGCCCAGGACAATGCGGCGTCGCTGTCCGCGGCCGATGCGTCCTTCAGCTTCGGCATGGCCGATGCGGAAGTCTTCGTCAACCAGTTCGGCGGTGGCAACACCACCCTCAACTCCGGCGTGACCAACGCCGCGGGCCTGGGTGGCAATGCCTTCAGCGGCGCGTCCGGCAACATCGGTGCCAACGTCGCTTCCGGCAACAACAACGAGCAGAAGAACGCACTCGCCGCCTCGGTCGCCACCAGCGCCTATGCGACCTCGAGCATCAGCTCCAACCAGGTGTCCTCCGGCAACACCGTCAGCAACGCCGGCTACCTGCAGTCGATGACCGACACCGTGGACGTGAACCTGAGTGGTCGCGTTGCCGGTGCCACATTGGCCGTGGGTGCGGGCCGTTACAGCGGCACGGGTAGTGCCTACCAGAAAGACAACTACTACCTGGATACCTGGAGCGGCGCGCTGGATCACCCGAGCGGCAGCGAAACCGGTCATATCGACATGGATAGCGATATCCAGAATGCCACCGCCAACCCGAATCGTCCGGGCGTGGGCGGCATCGCGTTCGATACCGATGAGCGCGGCACCAGCCAGTTCGTTGAACTGGGCGTGGCCGATCTCTACGCGAGCCTGAGCGGCACCGTCTCCACCACCCGTTGGGTGAACGTGGATGCGACCAACACCGCGGCGCTGTCCGGCAGTGCGTTCTCCGGCGCCTCCGGCAACATCGGGGTGAACGTGGCCTCCGGTACCGGCAACCTGCAGGCCAACAGTCTGGCCCTGGCGGTTGCGCAGCCCTCCACCGGCGGCGGTGGCGGTGGCGGCGGTCCGGAACAGTAAGGTTGTCCGTTTTCGCAAGCAGTACGCGTTGAGCGCAACAAACCCGGTCATCCGCCAATGACCGGGCTCCCCGGGAGCCCCTGTCCCTTCTCCCCCTTGGGGCAGGGGCTCCTTCCTGAGCCGGAGTACTACATGTCCAGTCGTATGCGCACGTGGATGCTGGTGTGGGCCTTGTCGGTGCTGATGATGCCGATGGGCATCGTGCGTGCCGGCGACGTCGGCTTCAGTGGTGTGCTGCCCAACGGGGCGGTCCTCACCCAGCGCGTGGAAAGCATGCAGGAACGGCGCTTCCGCAATGTCGTACGGCAACACACAGATTACAGCTGTGGCGCAGCTGCCCTGGCCACGATCCTGCGCTACGCCTACCACCTGGAGGCCGATGAGAGCACGGTGATCGAAGGGATGATGGGGGTCTCGGATCCACAACTGGTCCACCAGCGCGGTTTCTCGCTGCTGGACATCAAGCGTTACGTCGAATCGATGGGCATGCGTGGGCGCGGCTACCGCGTCAATGAAGAGCGCCTGCGCTCACTGCGCGTGCCCGGGCTGGTGCTGATGGATGTGCGGGGCTTCCGCCACTTCGTGGTCCTCAAACAGGTCCGTGGCGATCTGGTGGATGTGGCCGACCCGATTCTGGGCAACCGCAGCATTCCCGTCAGCGAATTTCTCCAGGCGTGGCCGTCGCGCGCCGTGTTTGTCGTGATCGGCAGTGACTTCGATCGCAACACGGCGTTGCTGCAGCCCGGTGAACGGCCGAGTGCCCGTTCGCTGTACGCCAGGCAGGGGCCGATCACCGATGCGGAACTGGTCGATTTCGGATTCACCCATGCCGATCTGTTTTAAGGAGGCACCATGAACATCGCAACCTGGACGCCCGGCATCGTGTTGCTCGCCCTGCTGGGCATTGCGCCGGCGCATGCCGACGAGAGCCGGCCCGGCAAGGGATTGAGCGAAATCCCCGATCCGGAATTGAACCTCATGCGGGGCCGCTACACCGTCGGTGGCAACACCGTGGCGTGGTTCGGCGTCACCATGGTCTCGCAATGGCAGACCGCCGGCGGGCAGTCGGCACAGAGCGCGCTGAAGCTGGGCATGGACTTCAGCCACGGCGGCAGCACACCGAAGATCAGCTTCGCACCGAGCGTGAGCGTGACCGCTGCCGATGCACCGCTGCCGGTGACACCGGGGCGCAGTGTGGACTCCAGTGGCCTGCAGAACGTGGCCGGCCTCAGCCAGAGCATCCAGGTGGCCGGCGACGGCAACCTCGCCAGCAACGCCACCCAGCTGACCGTGCGCGATGGCGTGGCACCCACGCCCACCGGCGAGGGCGTGAACCTGGCCAGCGTGCAGCAGGGCGGTGTCAGTGCGCTGGCCCAGCTGGAAGGCAACACGGCCAAGGTGCAGTTGCAGATCGAGGGTGTCGGTGCGGTCCAGCAATGGATCCGCAATGGCAGCGTCGGCCAGAGCATCGCGCTGGGCAGTGATGGACAGTCGGTCACCAACCGGCTGCAGATCGACCTCGTGAGGCAATCGCTGGCCAACAACGTTCCGCTCAACCAGAACGTGGCGCAGGCGATGACGCTGGTACGCGGCGTAGGCATGGGGCCGGGCCAGTGATCCATCGGCCCGGCAGGGGGAGCGACAACACAACAGTGGGCCAAGGCAATGCACACGATGATCCGCGTAACACCGCTGGCGCTGGCGGCGCTGGCACTCATGGCGGCTGCGTCCGCCCAGGCACAGGCACAACAGCCGGCGCCCGATGACGCAGCCGACGTCAAGGCCTTGATGGCGCAGCTGGAAAGCCTGAAAGCCAATTACGCGCAGGAAGTACGGCGCCTGCGCGAGCTGGACATGCAGGTGCAGGCCATGCAGGCGCGGCTGACCGGCAAGACCGCGCCCGTCGCCGGTGCCGCACCTCCACCTCAACAGGCCTTGCCGGCTGGCACGCCTGCAGCGCCGGCCAGCGCCGACGGTTACGCCAGCTCGGCGGCCGAAGCGCAGCAGGCCAAACAGGAATCGCGGCGCAGCGTGGATGACGTCAAACAACAGCAGGCCGCGCTGTTCAGTCGCCGCTTCACGATCGAAAACAGCCTGTCCTACGCGCGCTATGACCGCAAGCAGCTCAGCCTCAACGGCTTCCTGGCGCTGGACGCGATCTTCCTGGGCAACATCGCCATCGAGAACGTCGAGTCGGACACGCTGACCTACAACCTGGCCGCGCGCTGGGGTGTCAGTCCGCGCCTTACCTTGAACCTGGATGTGCCCTACCTGGCTCGCAAGACCGTGTTCCAGAAGGGCGGTGCCGGCGGATCTGCCGCGGCCATCGCGCAGGAAGAGACGACCGGCAACGGCATCGGCGATGTTGGCGTGAGCGCCAACTATCGGTTGTTCGCCGAGCGGGGGCGGCTGCCGGAAACCGTGTTGACCGTGGGCGCGACCGCGCCGACCGGGCGTGCGCCGTATGGGCTGGACTGGAAGGTGCTCGAGCGCGATGACGATGACTTCATCCGCTTCGCCGTGCCCGAGCAGCAGCCCACCGGCAACGGGGTGTGGCAGGCCAACGTCGGGCTTTCCGCAGTGAAGACCGCCGATCCGGCGATCCTGTTCGCCAACATCGGTTACATCCATTCCTTCCCGCGCAGCTTCGATGACATCGACGCGAACCCGGATACCACCAACCCGGGGGATGTGAAGCTGGGCGGCTCGTACTACTTCGGTGCCGGCGTGGCGTTCGCCTTCAACGAGCGCACCAGCCTGAGCATCTCCTTCAGCGACAAGCTGAGCGCGCGCGCGTCCACGCGCTACAAGAACGGCCAGTGGCTGAAGGTGATCGGCAGTGACGCCAACGCGGGCACGCTGAACCTGGGCATCACCTACGCCCTCAACCAGAAGACCACCTTGGTGAGCCTGCTGGGTATCGGCCTGACCCCGGATGCACCGGACTTCACTCTGGCGTTCAAGGTGCCGTACAGTTTGTAGGCGCGCTGCGGAGGCTGCGACGCCACCGCTGAAGGTCAGCGCAGTTCGGGAAGCGCCAGCTGGTGCTTGCGGCACAGCCGGTAAACGGTCACCCGCGAGACCTGCATGTGGCGGGCGCAGGCGGTGATGTTGAAGTCGTTCTGGCGCAGGGCATGCAGCAGGGTTTCGCGTTCGGCGACCTGCTTTGCGCCGTGCAGGCCGTGCGCGGTGATGGGCAGCAGCGGCTGGCTCAACTCCAGGTCCGCGGCGGTGATCAGTTCGGCATCGCTGACGATCGCTGCACGCTGCACCCGGTTGAGCAGCTCGCGCACATTGCCCGGCCATGCAAAGCGCTCCAGCGCCTGGACGGCATCGGCGGTGAAGCCGCGCGCCCGGGTGACGTGGCGATGCCGGAAGCTGGCGAGAAAATGGTGGGCCAGCATCGCGATATCCGTGCCGCGCTCGCGCAGCGGTGGCAGGGGCAGGCGCAGCACGTTGAGCCGATAGAACAGATCGCGCCGGAAGTGGCCCTGTTCGACCGCGGCTTCAAGATCGACGTGAGTGGCTGCCAACACGCGCACATCCACCGCCAGCGGCCGGTTGCTGCCGACGCGTTCGACGGTGCCTTCCTGCAGTACACGCAGCAGATTGGTCTGCGCATCCAGCGGCAGGTCGCCGATCTCGTCCAGGAATACGGTGCCGCCACTGGCCGATTCGAACAGGCCCAGGCGCCGCGTTGCCGCACCGGTGAAGGCGCCCCGCTCGTGGCCGAACAGCTCGGACTGGACCAGCGCGGCCGGGATGGCGCCGCAGTTCACCGCCAGGAAGGGACGCGCGTGGCGCGCAGACAGTGCGTGCAGCGCCTGCGCCGCGAGTTCCTTGCCGGTGCCGGTTTCGCCGGTGATCAGTACCGGCAGGTCTACCGGTGCGTACTTGCGGATGGCCGCGCGGGTGACCTGCAGGACCGCGCTGTCGCCGATCAGGGACTGCGGGCCATGGGGCGCGGGCAGGGGGGCGGCGCCCGCCAGCTGCTGCAGTCGCTGTACGACGCGCGGCAGATCGATCGGGGCGGTATAGGTATCCACACAGGCGGCAAGCAGCGCATCCAGCACCGGCGAGGCGCGCAGCGGAGCCGCCGGCAACAACGCCAGCAGGCTCATGTGGCGGTGGTCGACCAGCAGCTGCTGCAGGTGGGCCAGATTGGCCGGGACCACGGTACGCAGGTCCAGCAGGCCGACGACCTGGTCGCTGCCGCGCATGCCGATGCCGGCGCACTGCTCGGGGGCGACGCCGCGCACCTGCCAGCCGGCCGCAGCCAGCGTCGCGCGTTCAAGCGCGAGGGGTTGCCCAAACCAGATCACACACCGGGCAGGAAAATCGGGGACAGCCGCCATGCGTCACCTTGTCGACGAGGATCACGGGCGGTGTCTGCTGCCTGATCGGTTGCCCAGGACGTGCCGCCCCACGTCCGGGTCCGTCCCCCGCCGCGGCGCGCGTGCGCCGGGCGTGTCGCCCGCTGGAAAACAGGCGGTGACAGAGAAAGGAACGCGGGTTGGGCCGGTCAGCGGCCATCGCCGGGCCCAACAAAAAAGGCCGCTGCAGGGCAGCGGCCTTCGATCCATGCGTTCAGCAGGGCCCGTCAGAGGTCGACGCGGCGGGCCTGCATGAACTTGCCGCCCCAGTAGCCGCTGACCAGGCTGTCGACGCGGACGTCCTTGCCGGTGCTCGGGGCATGCAGGAAGCGACCTTCGCCGACATAGATGCCGACGTGGTCGACCCGGCCCTTGCGGCCGAAGAACACCAGGTCGCCAGCCGCCAGGGCGTTGCGGTCATTGATCAGTTCGGCAGCGCCGTCATGGGCCATCTCGCGCGACACGCGCGGCAGCTCCACGCCCAGCGCGGTACGGAACACATAGCCGACCAGGCCGCTGCAGTCGAAACCACTGTCCGGCGAGGTGCCACCCCAGCGGTACGGGGTGCCGAGCAGGGTCATCGCACGGCGCAGCAGGGACTGGACCTTGCCGTTTTCGGCGGCGTCGCCGGCCACGGTAATGGCGCCGGTGCTGGCGTCGTAGTTGGCGAGCAGGCGGCTCAGGTCACCGGCGAACATCGCCGAGCGATCCATGAGCGGGATGGTGTCGTTGGCCGCCAGGTGCGGAAGCAGGGCGGCGAGGGTGGCGCTGGCAGCGGCATCAGCCTTGCTGCGGGCCGGCGCATCAGCCTTGGGCTTGGCCGGCGCGGAAGAATCGGGGGTGACAGTGACGGGGGGTGCAGCAACCTCGGGAGCGGTCGTCGGTGCGGACTGCGCCCAGGCCGGAAGGCTGGCCAGGCAGAGTGCTGCAGCGAGGAAAGCGGGGCGGGCGCGTCGCCGGGTGGCGGCGGTCTGGCCTTTGCACGTCAGGTCGTCTGTCGTCACGCGGCGGTCACTGAATAAAAACGATGGGTGATGATGCCGTGTAAGCGCAGTGATTAGGTACAAATTCCGTTAATTTTTCGTTTACAACTATGTGATGTACGTCACAAATTTGGACCTTACCCCTGTTCAGCTTAGTCAAGGACGCGTTTCGCCCCGGTGTAGTGGTCCTTCCAATAGGGACCGCCGAGCGAGTCCAGACGGACCGTGCCGCCGGTGCTGGGGGCGTGCACGAAGCGGCCTTCACCGACATAGATGCCGACATGGAAGACGTTGCCCTTGTTGCCGAAAAACACCAGATCGCCCGGCGCCAGGCGCTTGGGATCGATCTTCGGCCCCTGCACGGCGGCCAGATCGCGCGAGGTGCGCGGCAGCCGCAGATCGAGCATCTCGCGATAGACATAGGCGACCAGGCCGCTGCAGTCGAAGCCGGATTCCGGGGTGTTGCCGCCATAGCGATAGGGGGTGCCGACGAGTCCGATGGCGCGCATCAGCACCGCGTTGGCGGCCTGGGGGTCGTTCGGGGTCACGCTCGGCCATACCTGGGGGGAGGCGGGCGGCGGGGCCGGGCGGGTGGTCTTGCCGCCGCCACAGGCGCTCAGCAGGGCGATGATCGCCAGCAGGGCCAGGCGGCCGGGCAGGCGGGTCAGGCGCGAAACTGGCGTCATGTGCATGTTGTCCGGATAATGCGCGACCTTAGAAGGCCGTCATGATGGCGGCGTATCCGGCAGGCCACAACCCGCCTCACCCGTCTGCCCTCGGCAGTCTCCAGACCAGAGTTGCGCATGAAGATCGAAAAAGACCGCGTCGTCCGTTTCCATTACACCGTCGCCGAGCAGGGCCAGGAGCCGATCGAGAGCTCCAAGGACCGTGATCCGCTGGCGATCCTGATCGGCCACGGCAACATCATCCCGGGCCTGGAAAACGCCATGATGGACAAGGAAGCCGGCGCCACTTTCGAAGTGGACGTCAAGGCGACCGATGCCTACGGCGAGCGCCGCGAAGGCCTGACCCAGCGCGTGCCCAAGAAGCACTTCGGCACCAGCAAGCTGGTCCCGGGCCAGCAGGTCGTGCTGCAGACCAACTTCGGCCCGCGCGCGGTCACCGTTGAGAAGGTCGGCATGAGCGTGGTCGATGTCGACCTGAACCACCCGATGGCCGGCAAGGACCTGCACTTCAACGTCGAGATCGTCGACGTGCGCGAAGCCAGCAAGGAAGAAATCGAGCACGGCCACGTGCACGGCGACGGCGGCCACCAGCACTGAGTGCTGCAACCCCTGGTTGATCCAACGGCCCGCTTCGGCGGGCCGTTTTCGTTTGTGCGGCAGGCCCTCGTGCGCACGGCATAATGGC
The DNA here is from genome assembly GCF_039673135.1 of Stenotrophomonas sp. TWI1151. NCBI lineage: Bacteria > Pseudomonadati > Pseudomonadota > Gammaproteobacteria > Lysobacterales > Lysobacteraceae > Stenotrophomonas > Stenotrophomonas sp. TWI1151. The sequence continues at coordinate 32,800 of NZ_JBDJLA010000006.1, read as the reverse complement.
GGCCCTGGTCAGCGGATTGCCTGTGAACGCAGCTTCTTCTCCTTTGCAGCCGGTGAGTGCCCACGAGCGCATCGCCGTCATCGACATCCTGCGCGGGTTCGCGCTGCTGGGCATCCTGCTGATGAACATGGAGGCGTTCAGCGGTCCGCTGGACCTGTCCTTCACCGGCATCGATCCGCATTGGCAGGGCGCGGACTACTGGGCCGATGCGGCCATCTACGTGCTGGTCCAGGGCAAGTTCTTCACCCTGTTCTCGCTGCTGTTCGGCGCGGGGTTCTCGGTCATGGCGCAGCGCGCCGAAGCGGCCGGACGCGCATTCGCACCGTTCTATCTGCGCCGCAGCGTGGCGCTGCTGCTGATCGGCCTGTGCCACGCGCTGCTGGTGTGGTCCGGCGACATCCTGGTGATCTATGCGTTGATCTCGATGCTGTTGCTTGCCTGCCGCGAGGCGCCGCGCAGTTGGTTGCCCGCGATGGGCGCGACCAGCTATCTGGGCGCTGCCGCCCTGGTGCTGGTGCTGGGGGCGTTGATGAGCTGGATGGCCAGCATGGAGCACACGCAGGAACCGCTGCGCGAGGCCATCGCCCAGGCCCAACGCACGATCGAGCTGCAGCGCCAGGCGTACGCGCATGGCAGCTGGGGGCAGGCGGTGGGACAGCGGCTGCGTGATCTCGGCGCGATGTTGTCGGGCATCTTCGTGATCGGTCCGGAAGTGCTGGGCATGTTCCTGATCGGCAGCTGGTTCGCGCGCAGTGGCGCGCTGGCCGAGCCCGAGCGGTTCGCGCGGCTGTATGCACGGCTGCGCTGGGTCGCGTTGCCGGTCGGGCTGGTGCTGATGCTGGGCAGCGCGATCTGGCACCCCTATCAGGCGCCCGGCACGCTGGACCTGCGCGGCGGCGTGGCGTATGCGGTCAGCGCGCTGGCCGGGCTGCTGATGTGCCTGGGCTATCTGGCCTGGATCGTGCACTGGCGCGCACGCCTGCAGGTGCTGGCGCCAATGGGGCGGATGGCGCTGACCCATTACATCGGCCAGTCGCTGGTCTGTACCTGGGTGTTCTATGGCTATGGACTGGGCGCGTTCGAAACGATGCCGCGCCTGTGGCAGATTCCGTTCGCGCTGGCCCTGTTCGCGCTGCAGGTGGCGATCAGCCATGCGTGGCTGCGGTACTTCCGGTTCGGGCCGCTGGAGTGGATCTGGCGCGCGATGACCTATCTGCAGTGGCCGCCGCTGCGCCGGGCCTGACACGGCGGTGCCACGCACCCTCACGTCTGGATCGCAGCCGGTCGTGGCATGCTGGGCACGAGCATGAGCGTCGGCTCCGGCCAGTTGATGGCAGACCTGATCAACGGCCGCGCGCCGGCGATCGATCCTGCCCCTTACCGAGTTGAGCGATGCCAATGACGACGCAATACGACTATGACCTGATCGTGCTGGGCGGTGGTTCCGGCGGCCTCGCCGCGGCCTTCCGCGCGGCGCAGCACGGCCAGCGCGTGGCGATGCTGGAGCCGGGCGAACTGGGCGGCACCTGCGTCAATGTCGGCTGCGTGCCGAAGAAGGCGATGTGGCTGGCGGCCGATCTTTCCGGCCGTATCGGCCTGGCCGCCGCAATGGGCTTCGATGTGCCGGTGCGCCCCTCGCTGGACTGGAAAGAACTGGTGGTGCATCGGCAGGCCTACATCGCCAACATCCATTCCAGTTATCTCAAGCGACTCAATGAGAACAAGGTGGTGCGTGTACCGCGCCGTGGCCGGCTGGTGGATGCGCACACCGTGGAGTGCAGCGATGGCGTGCGCATCAGTGCCGCTCACATCCTGATCGCGACCGGTGCGTATCCGCAACGGCCGGAGATTCCCGGGGCCGAACTGGGCCTGGTCTCCGATGATTTCTTCAACCTGTGCGGCGCACCGGAGCGCGTGGCCATCGTCGGCGGTGGCTATATCGCGGTGGAGCTGGCCGGGCTGCTGCAGGCGCTCGGTAGCCGCGTGACGCTGCTGGTACGTGGCGAGCGGCTGCTGGAGCGCTTCGATGCAGAACTGACCGCACAGCTTGCCGAGAACCTGCGCCACCAAGGCGTACAGATCCATTTCGGCTACCGCCTGCGCGAGCTGCAGCGTGACGGCGATGCCGTGGTCGCGCTCGGCCATGATGGCCCGGCCGACGGTCATTTCGATGCGGTGTTCTTTGCCACCGGGCGACGCGGCAACAGTGCCGATCTGGGGTTGGAAGCGCTCGGCGTGGTGATCGGTGACAAGGGCGAGGTCGAGGTTGACGCGTGGCAGACCACCGCGGTACCCAGCGTGCACGCAGTGGGCGACATCGCCGGCAAGGTTGGCCTGACCCCGGTGGCGATCGCCGCGGCGCGCAAGTTGATGGACCGCCTGTTCGGTGGCCAGCCGCAGGCGAAGATGGACTATGAGAACGTGGCCAGCGTGGTGTTTTCACACCCGGCGCTTGGTGCGGTGGGCTTGAGCGAAGAAGAGGCCTGCGCGAAGTACGGCGACGTCCGCGTGTACCGCAGCAACTTCCGCCCGATGCTGCAGGCCTTGGCCGATGGCACCCAGCGCAGCCTGTTCAAGCTGGTCTGCGTGGGCGAGGAGGAGCGTGTGGTCGGTGTCCACCTGCTGGGCGAGTCTGCCGATGAAATCCTGCAGGGGTTTGCACTGGCGGTGAAGATGGGCGTGACCAAGGCCCAGTTCGACGACACCGTGGCAATCCATCCGACCTCCGCAGAAGAAGTCGTATTGATGCGCTGAAAGCGCATCAGCGGCGTGCAGCCGCCGAAGCCTCGGCAGGAATCCGGTAGTGCCACGCCATGCGTGGCAACCGCGCACCGCGCGGCACAACCTTCCGCAGGCGCACAGCTCGGTGGCTTGCCGTGTCCTTTCCGCAGTTGAAACAGGATCGGAGCGCCGTTCCCGCAGCGTCTGCCGGCGCAGAACACCCGCCGCCACGCATGCGACAATGGCCGCCCCCCACCTGACCAGCCGCCCCCGAGCGGCTGTCCGCCGTCCTGATGCCGTCACCCGCTTCCCCGCTCCCCACGTCCTCCAGCCGCATCGCCGCCGGCGGCATCGCCTTGGCCGCGATTGGCGCGATCGCGGCCTCGGGCAAAGCGGTCATCGTCAAACTCGCGTATCGGCATGGTGTGGATGCCACCACGCTGTTGGCGCTGCGGATGCTGATGGCGTTCCCGCTGTTCGCGTTGCTGGCGGTATGGTCGGCGCGGCGCGCGCCGGCATTGTCATGGGGCGACCGGGGTCGCGTGGTGTGGCTGGGCTTCACCGGCTACTACCTGTCCAGCCTGCTGGACTTCCAGGGCCTGCAGTACATCAGTGTCACCCTGGAGCGGCTGATCCTGTATTTGAACCCCACGCTGGTGCTGCTGATCAGCCTGGTCCTGCTGAAGAAGCGCCCGGGTCGCTGGCAGGTGGCGGCACTGGTGCTCAGCTATCTCGGCGTGCTGCTGGCCTTTGGCCATGACCTGCAGCTGGAAGGCGGGCGCATCGTGCTGGGCAGTGCACTGGTGTTCGCCAGTGCGCTGAGCTATGCGCTGTATCTGTTCGGCAGTGGCCAGGTGGTGGCGCGGATCGGTGCGATCCGCCTGACCGCCTATGCCAGCTGCGTGGCCTGCGTGCTGTGCGTGCTGCACTTCGCTGTGCTGCACCCGATGTCCGCGCTGGGCCAGGCGCCCACGCCGGTGTACTGGCTGTCGCTGATCAATGCGACGGTCTGCACGGTGCTGCCGGTGATGGCGATCATGCTGGCGGTGAAGCGGATCGGCTCGTCGCTGGCCGCCCAGGTGGGTATGCTCGGTCCGGTCTCCACCATCGTGATGAGTCTATGGCTGCTCGACGAACCCATGGGGCCGTGGCAGATCCTCGGCACGGCCCTGGTCCTGCTCGGCGTGCTACTGGTCAGCCGGGTCCGCGCGTGAACGCGGCCGCCGTGGGCGATGACCCGGCGGCGCAGGCGCGTGCACGGATTCTGGCGGTGATCCGCGCGATCCCGCGCGGGCAGGTGATGGGCTACGGCCAGGTCGCCGCCAAGGCGGGGCTGCCGGGCAGGGCGCGGCTGACCGCGCGCGTGCTTGGCATGAATGACGACCCGGACCTGCCGTGGCACCGCGTGCTGCGTTCGGACGGGCGCATTGCAATGCCCGAAGGCTCGGCAGGGTGGAAGGAACAGAGCCAGCGGCTGCGCGCCGAAGGCGTGGTGATCGAACGGGGGCGGGTGAGGGACATGCCGGTAGCCGGCGCCAACGATCTGGATGCCGCCCTGTGGGGACCGGGCTGACGCTGCCTGTCGGTTGAACGCGGGCGCCGCCACGCAGATGGCGGCCGGGCGCTGCGGCTATGATGGGCGCAGTTCCAAAGGATGCCCCCATGTTTCCGCGACTGCCTACTGTCACCAAAGCGTTGTTGATCGCCAACGCCGTGCTGTTCCTGCTGCAGCAGCCATTCCTGCTCGGCAACGGCACCTTCGAGCCTTTCATGCTACAGCCATTGGGCGGCGGCTTCGATCCGTTCTCGCCGGGCGGCAACTTCCAGCCCTGGCAGCTGCTGACCTATGGCTTCCTGCATGGCAGCTTCGGCCATCTGTTCTTCAACATGCTCGCGCTCTTCATGTTCGGCGCGCCGCTGGAACAGACCTGGGGTGAGAAGCGCTTCCTGATCTATTACCTGGTGTGCGTCGCCGGTGCCGGCCTGTGCCAGCTGCTGGTCGGCATGATGCTGGCCGATCCGGCCACGGTGCTGGGTGCGTCCGGTGGCGTGTTCGGTCTGCTGCTGGCCTACGGCATGCTGTTCCCGAACCAGCGGGTGATGCTGCTGTTCCCGCCGATCCCCATGAAGGCACGCACGTTCGTGATCGTGTTCGGTGCGATGGAGCTGATGCTGGGCGCCACCGGCTGGCAGCCGGGCGTGGCCCACTTCGCGCATCTGGGCGGCATGTTGTTCGGCTGGCTGCTGATCCGCTACTGGCGGGGCCAACCACCGTTCAACAACCGTCGTCCGCCGGGCCCGCCGAAGCGACCCAATCACCTGCGCAGCATCAAGTAAGGCGTTGAATGTCGTGAAATGCACCTTGCGCCCTGACGGGCGTGAGGCTGCGTTGTCGTGTTCGCCTCCTTTTTATTCGTGGTGCGTCGTCTTTGCCCGGGTGCCTTCGCAATCAGCATACAGAAAGTGTGGGTAACGTCCCGTATCCAGATAAAAAACTGAGATGGATTATCTCGATATGCCTCGGATAATTGTCGTGATCAGCTTTTTTTCGTCGGGAATTAGAATAAAAGTCTTCTCATTCAGTGAGTTAGATGTCAGTTCAGTTTGAATTGCGGCTTGCAAAACAGTGAAATTAAGATCGGGTTCAGTTGCGGATGAACGTCATTTCGCCGCAACGCTGCTGACATTTCGGTATGCAACTCCCGACTCAAGGACACTCCATGACACCCAGCATCCCGGCCAATCGGCTGAAGCGCACGGCCTTGGCCGTCATCCTGACCTCCTTCATCGGCGCCGCCGCAGCACAGAGCACCACGGGCTCCGTCTACGGCTCTGTGCCGTCCGCCGCGGGCACTACGGTTGTCGTGCAAAGTGACACTGGCCTGCGCCGCTCGGCCACCGTCGATGCCAACGGCCGTTACACCCTGGGTTCGCTGCCGGTGGGGCGCTACACCGTGACCCTGCAGCGCGACGGGCAGGTTGTCGAGACGCGCACCGACGTGCAGCTGATCGTCGGTGCCGGTACCGAAGTCTCCTTCAGCCGCGGTGGCAGCGCCGGTGGCGATGCGACCACCCTCGGCACCGTCAATGTGACAGCGACCAATGTGCCCAAGATCGATGTGAGCAACACGGTGTCGCGCTCGGTGATCACCTCCGAACAGTTGGATGTACTGCCCCTGGGCCGCAGTGCGGAAGCCATCGCGCTGCTCGCCCCGGGTGTGGTCGGCGGCAGCGGCGCCTTCAGCAACGGCTCGCGCTCGGTGCTTTCCTTCGGGGGGTCCAGCGTCAGCGAGAACGCGTATTACATCAATGGCTTCAACGCGACCAACCCGCTGAACAGCCTCGGTGGCGTCAGCCTGCCCTACGGCTCGATCGATCAGCAGGAAACGTTCACCGGTGGCTATGGCGCAAGCTATGGCCGTTCCACGGGCGGCGTGATCAACCAGCTCGGCAAGCGCGGTACAAACGAATGGCATTTTGGATTCCAGACCACCTGGCAGCCCGATTCACTGGCCGAATCGCCCCGCGACATTCTGTATCCGGACCGCGGGCTGCAGGAGGGGTATGAATTCGAGGATCCGACACTGCCCGGCACGCTGTACCGCTCGCGTCGCGGCGACAAGGCGACCCGTACCACCTACAGCGGCTACGTCAGCGGCCCGCTCATCGAAGACCGGCTGTTCGTCCATCTGGCGGCCGAGCAGGATAAGTCCGACGGCGTGTCCACGGCCTCCATCGAGTCGGCGCAGCAGTCGCGCAGCCACTACACCATTGATGCCCCGAAGTTCTACGGCAAGATCGACTGGAACATCAATGACAGCAACACGCTGGAATACACGCGTCTCCAGAACACGGACCGTTACGACGCCTATTACCGGGACTTCGATTACGAGACCCGCAGCGAGGGCGAGCGCACGGGGACGTTTGCCAACACGACGAAGGTGAAGGACACCTACGACGTCTTCAAGTTCACCAGCTACCTCACCGACGACCTCACGCTCAGCGCACTGTGGGGGCGAAGCAAGCAGGACAACCTGGACTCCAATCCCTTGAGTTCGGGCAATCCTCTCATCAGTGGCGCCAACAACCAGGATCCGTTGATCACCGGTGGCACCCCGATCCGCAACGATCAGCCGGCGGCCAACGACAAGGCCTACAACGCGGGCAGCACGTCGCGTGGCCTGCGCGTGGACCTGCAGTACCGCATCGGCGATCACGAGATCACCGGTGGTATCGACAACATGACCTTCCAGGGCAGCAACGAAGGCGAGGCGATGACCGGCCCCGGCTACGCCTGGATCTACTCGCGCATCGCCCCGGGTTCGTCGCCGTCGCCTGGCTTCGATATCACCCCGCCCGGTGGCGAGGGTTACTTCGTGCAGAAGTACATCTACTCCACCACCACCAGCATGTCGCTGAAGCAGAAGGCGTACTACCTTGAAGACCGCTGGCAGGTGACGCCGAACTGGCTGCTGACCCTGGGCGTACGCAACGACACGTTCACCAATTACAACAGCGCCGCCGTGGCGTATGTCGAAACCGGCGACCAGTGGGCGCCCCGGCTGGGCGCGGCGTGGGACGTATTCGGTGATTCTTCGCTGAAGGTGTTCGCCAACCTGGGCCGCTATTACCTGGCGCTGCCCAACAGTGTGGCCATCCGCGGTGCGTCGGCGTCGACCTACACCCGCGAGTACTTCACGTACACGGGAATCGACGCGAATGGCAATCCGACCGGACTGGGCGAACTGGGGCCGGGCCCGGTGTCGGCCAACAATGAGTATGGACAGACGCCGGATCCGCGCAGCGTGGCGCCGAGCGATCTGAAGTCGCAGTACCAGGACGAGCTGATCCTCGGCTTCGAGAAGACCCTCGGCACGGCGTGGAACAGCGGCGCGAAAGTCACCTACCGTCGCCTGCAGACCGCGATCGACGATACCTGCGATTCGGACCGCATCTACGACAAGCTCGATGCCATGGGTGTGGATTCCAGCAACCTGGAGGTGCCGGGCTGCGTGATCTTCAACCCGGGCAAGACCAATACCTTCCTGGTCAAGAAGACCGACGGCTCCGGCTACGTGCCAGTGAGCATGAGCGGGGCGGACTGGGGGCTGGGCAGCAACAAGGCCAAGCGTGATTACATGGCGGTCGATCTGTTTGTCGAACATCCGATGAGCAACAACTGGTATGGCCGTCTCGACTACACCTGGTCGCGCAGTTTCGGAAACACCGAAGGACAGGTCAAATCGGACATCGGCCAGGATGATGTCTCCAAGACCCAGGACTGGGATTCTTCCTACCTGATGGAGTACGCCGGTGGCTATCTCGCCAACGATCGCCGTCATCAGTTGAAGGGCTACGGGGCCTATCAGTTCACGCCGGAGTGGACGGCGTCGGCCACGCTGCGCGTGATGTCCGGTGCGCCGAAGAGCTGCCTGGGCTATTACGGCGCCGACCAGAGTGATCCGATCGCCTACGGCTCGGCCTACCACTATTGCAATGGCAGCCCCTCGCGTCCGGGCGATGCCGGCCGCCAGCCGTGGACCACGCGCGTGGACCTGGGCGTGATGTATCGCCCCACGTTCGCCCAGCAACGTCTTGGCTTCGGGCTGGATGTGTTCAACGTGTTCAACCAGCGCCGCGCGCTGCAGTCGGATGCGACGTACCAGGCAGGGCCCGACACCGTGTCCAATCTCTATGGTATCGGGACCTACTTTACTGCGCCGCGCACGGTTCGGCTGTCGGCGTCCTACGACTTCTGACGTACTCCCTCACTCTCCGTGGACGGGTCTTCGACCCCGGCGCCTGCCGGGGTCTTTTTTGCCTGGTTGGCGGGTTATGGACACAAAAAAAAGGCGCCCTTGGGGGCGCCTTCTTCGTCAGCCGCTGCGGCTCAGTGCAGGTCCGGCAGGGGGCTCAGCGCCAGACCTTGATCTGGTCGTTATCCACGCGCTGCATCGGCTGGCCGGGCTTGCAGGTGAACGTGGCACCGAACGCCGGCAGGTTGGACAGCGGGCCGTTGGTGCGCCAGCGGCCCGGGGCCAGGATGTCCGAGGTCACGCGCTGGGCGGCCACGTTCGGCGACAGCTGCTGCGGCCACAGGCTCGCCCACGCACGGAAGAAGCCCTGCTGGGCGGCCGGCTTGGCCGCCGGTTCGACAGCCTTGTAAGCCTCCCACGCCAGTTCCAGACCGGCCAGGTCGGCCAGATTCTCTTCGCGGGTGAGTTCACCGTTGACCTTGGCCCCCTTCACGCCCGGGTAGTCGTAGCCGCTGTACTGGGCGGCCACGCGGTTGCCGAACAGGGTCCAGGCGGTCTTGTCGGCCGGGGTCCACCAACTGCGCAGTTCGCCCTTGGCATCCACCAGCGCGCCCTTGGCGTCGATCGCACGGGTCAGCTCGTGCGCGACAAGCGCGCCGTAGCTGCCGAACAGGTCGGCGGTGTCGCCCTTGGCATTGAACACCGGGCCCTGCAGCACGGCGGCAGTGACGATCAGGCGGTTCTGCGCGATGTCATACGCCAGTGCCGGCTGCTGCGGCAGCACGTCCCAGCGGCGGTCGGCGTTGCCCTTGCCGATGCGCTTCATTTCCTCGCGGTGGCGCCAGGTGGAGGCGATCAGCATGTTGCCGCCGAAGCTGCCGCGGCCCATCGGCTGCACCGTGTAGTCCAGATCGCGCAGCGGGGTGCCGATCTCGATCTTCAGCGCAGCCAGCTTGGCCTGTGCTTCGGTCTTGGCCTCATCGCTCATCCAGGTGCTGCGCTTGACCGCATCGATCTGCACTTCGCGGATCTTGTCCACGACCAGCGCTGCCTTGCGACGGTCGTCGGCCGAGAGGTGCTTGGCCGCATATTCGCGGCCGACCATCGGGCCGGCAGCCACGTTGATCGCATCCAGCACCTGCTCCCAGCGCGCCGGCGGCAGGGTCTGGCCACGCATCACACGGCCACGGAATTCGAATTCGGCATCGCGGTAGGCCTTGGACAGGTACGGGGCCATTGCATCACCCACGCGCCAGCGCAGGTAGACCTTCCACTGTTCCGGCTTGAGCCGGGTGACCATGCCGTCGAGTTGCTTGAACAGCGCCGGATCGGACAGCGAGACCAGGTCGTCATTGACGCCCTGCGCCTTCAGGAAGGCCTCCAGCTGCAGGTTGCGGTAACGGCTGTTGAGCTCCTTGGTGGAGATCGGCGCGTAGTTGTTGAACGGATTGTTGATGCCGGCCAGCGACTGCGCATTGCGCGCCAGCTCGGTCTCCAGCGCGATCACCGACTGCGATTCGGCATCGAGCTTGTCAGCCGGGGTACCGGTCAGCGCCAGCACCTGCTTGACGTAAGTGCGGTAGCGCGCCATCAGCGCGACGGTGTCGGCATCGGTACGGGTATAGAACGCCGGGTCCGGCAGGCCCATGCCGCCCTGCATGAAGTAGCCGATGTGGCGGTCCAGCGCCTTGAGGTCGACGTCCGGGGCGAAGTTGAAGGCCACCGGAATGCCGACCTGGTGCAGCGCGGCGATCGAGGCCGGCACGTCCTTGGCCTTCTTGATCGCGTTGATGCGGGTCAGCAACGGGGCGATCGGGTTGGAACCGTCGGCTTCCACCGCGGCCTCGTCCAGGCCGCTGGCCCAGAAGTCGCCGAGCAGCTTCTGCACGTTGCCCTGCGGTGCGGTCATCGCCCCATCCAGCAGTTCACGCTGCTGCTGGCGCGCGCGGTCGGCCAGCTGGCCCAGTGCGGTGGTGGCACCGGTCTGCGGCACCGGATTGGCTTTCAGCCAGGTCGCGTTGGTGGCCTCGTAGAAGTCGCTGCACTGGGCGCTGACGGCCGGCGCGCGGGCGGCGGCCTTCTTCTTCGGCGCGGCGTGCGCATCGGGAGCAGTGACCAGGGTGACCAGGCTGATGCCCAGGGCGATGGCAAGCGGACGGAAATTGGGCATGTAAAGCAAATCCATCGAGGATTGAAGATCGCGCGAGTGTATCAAGCCGCGACGCATGGCGGCATGCAGGAAGGGGGGGCGGAGGGCGCTGCGGGCCACGGGGCGGCGCCGGTACAAAAAAGCCCCGCCGGAGCGGGGCAGGAGAGAGCACGGGCAGGCCAACCAGGGCCCGGCCAGATGGCCGGGCCCTGCAGGGTGGATCAGAAGTCGTATCGAGCGCTCAGGCGAACCTGGCGCGGCGAGCTGTAGTTCAGCGGCTGGTTGTAACGTGCATCCGGGGTCACCCGGTCGGTCGCGTAATTGCTGTAGTAGGACCCGGCAATCTGGCGATTGAGCACGTTCAGCACGTCCGCCTGCAGGTTCAACTTGTTGTCCGCCCAGTTCGGCGTATAGGCCAGTGACAGGTTGAGGTTGAAGCCCCACGGCGTGGTGCCGTTGTCGCCGCGTGGCGAGAACCGGTAGTCAGCCGAAGGCGGGATGTAACCGGCGCTCCCCGGGGCGGTGCCGCTGCCGGCCAGGCCGCAGAAGTGGTAGTACGCGCCGTTGTACAGGCCCTGGTCCGCAGTCGGGTAATAGCTGGTGCAAGAGCGCGGGCGGCCGGAGTCGATCAGCAGGGAACCACCGACGCGCCACTCGGGCGTGATGCTGTAAGAACCGTAGGCCTTGATCTGGTGCGCACGGTGGTTCGGCAGCGGACCGTTGGCGCCGACCATCAGCTGCGGCAGATCCCAGTCCTGGGTCACCGAAACGTCGGTCTGACCGCCCGTGCCGGTATCAAGATCCGATGCCAGCTGGCCTTCGGTATTGCCGTAGTTGCGTGCGAAGGTGTAGTTCACCTTGCCGTAGAACCTGTCACCTATCGAGCCTTCCAGGAACAGGTCAAGCGCGTAGTACCGGCGCTTGAGCTTGGGCAGATCGAGTTCAGCGGCGGAGTAGGTGTGCTTGGCCAGCGTACCGTCGGCCTGCTCCTCCCAGAACGTGTTGCTTTCACCCGGATTGAAGATGAAGCAGCCGCCCCCCAGTGCCGGCGTGCAGGTGTCATCGATCGCACTCTTGAGGTCGCGGTAGGTCACCTTGGCCCCCCAGATGGCGTTCTCGCCCCAGGCCTGTTCCATACCGACGATGAACTCATCCTGGTAATGCGATTTCAGGTCGACCGCGGCAACCGTGCGCGGATCGGGTGCATCGCCGCACTCCAGGTTGGAGGAGATGGCATTCGGGTTGCCCGGGCAGGTGTATCCCAGGCTCGGGTCGACCGAAACGTTGACCAGCCCGGTCGGCGTGCCGTCCGCAGCAACGCCGGTATACGTGAAGTACTCCATCGTATACAGCGAGCCGGACGCGGCGCGGACGGCCACGTTGTTGGGCAGGGCCAGGTGATAACGTCCCGCGTTGGCGAACAGCTTCAACGAGGCATCGCCATGGACATCCCATACGCCACCCAGGCGCGGTGCCCACTGGTTGTCCTGCTTGACGTACACCTCATCGGCGCTGGTGAAGTTCTTGAAGGTCTCGTTGCGCAGGCCCAGCGTCAGCAGGACGTTGTCGCTGACCTGCCAACGGTCCTCGAGGAACTGCGCGGACTGCTCGGTTTTCACCTTGGCGATCTGGGTGTAGTACTGCTGGCGAACGTAGTAGCCCTGGCTGCCCAGGCCACCGGCCGAGGCCGGCGAACCGACGCCGTGTGAGGCATCGATGGCGGCATTGGCGTTGTTGGAACGGCTGTAGACCCAGATGAAGCCGCCGCCGTACTCGCTGCCGGTGAACGACTCCGCTTCCATGACGTCCAGGCCGGCGCGCAGGTCATGGTTGCCCAGGCGATAGCCGACATCCAGGCGCCAGCCCTTGGTTTCATCGTAGGCGCCGGGGACGTTGACCGTGGCAGCCGTCCAGCAGCCGGCATAGTTGGCGGCGGGAATGCCGGGTGCACGTGCGGTGGCCGCGGCGGACGTGCGCGGGCAGGCCGGATCGTAGCCCCACGGATTCTGGCTGTGATCGATCTTCTGGGTGCCGTACAGCGCCGACACCGTGAGGTCATCGGTCAGATAGCCGGTGTACTTGCCGATGTACAGTTTGGCCTTGTCCTCGTTGTTCGTGCCCGCGTTCTGCTCGTTGCCGTGGGTGAAATCGGCGTAGTTGAAGGTATAGCCGGCGCTGTCGTACTTGGTGACGTCGGAGATGCCGGTGAACTCAAGCAGGTGGTTGTCAGTGATGTTCCAATCGATCTTCGCTGCCCAACGCGGATACTCGTAGGAGTATTCCTGCCATGCGTTGGTGGTCGTTGCCGCGGCTTGGCTCGTCGATGACACGCCGGCACCCTCACGCTTGGTCACCTCGACGTTGGCGTAGATGAACAGCTTGTCCTTGACGATGGGGCCGCCGACATACGCGCCGGTGGTCTGCGTCCAGCTCTGGTTCTTGTTCCGCAGCTGGTACAGCTGGCCATCCGTGCGCTTGGTCGGATCAGGATTGTCCGCACCGTAGAAGCCGGTATCGGCAAAGTAGCTGTTGCGCGGGTTTGCACGCAGTGCCTCCGGGCTCCAGTAGGCGTAGCCGCCGCCACTCCATTCATTCGTGCCGCGCTTGGTGACGATGTTGACCACGCCACCGGTGGCGCGACCAAACTCGGCACCGTAGCCGCCGGTCAGGATCTGCTGCTGCGAGATCGCATCGAAAGGCAGGGTGGTGGAGCCGATCGACGACAACGGGTTGGTCACCGCGTAGCCATTGATGTAGAACGCGTTTTCGGACGATGCGGCACCGCCGAAACTGGGGACCGTGACGCCACCGGAGGTGTAGCTCGCGTTGGAAATCACGCTCGGCGCCAGCAGTGCCACGCTGGCGATATCACGGCCGACCGCGATCTGCTTCAACTGTTCGGAGGTGAACACCGTGCGGGTGTCGGTCTGGCTGACGTCGATCTTGGGCACGGCCGTCGCCCTGACCTCGATGCGGTCCAGCTCCTGGACCCCGGTGCTGGAGAAGGAAACCTCGGTGCCGCTGGCGATCACGACCTGCACCCGTTCGCGGACGGCGATCACCTGGCCCTCTTTCTCCACGGTCACCTTGTAATTGCCGTTCGGCAGATCGCTGGCACGGTAGCGACCATTGCGGTCGACGGTCACGGTACGGCTGGTACCGGTATCCAGGTTCTGCACACTGATGGTGCTGCCAGGTTCGCCGGTACCGTAGATGTTGCCGGTAACGGACTGCGCGTGCGCTGCCCCGGCCAGGCACAGGCCCAGCGCGATGGTCAGTGTGGCCCGACGAAGCGGCATGGCTTGCTTGATCATCAACTTCCCCCATTTGATTGAAAGAATTAACGGGTGCTTAATGAAGCCCCGATAGCTGAATATCAAATAAATGGTCGCGTTGCAATAATTCCGTCATTTCGTTTTTACATCAGAGACACACAGATCCAGTTGTTGCTTTCCTGAAAAGTGAGGGCACTGAACGACGAAGGCCCGGGTTTCCCCGGGCCTTCGAATGGTCAGACGCTCAATGAAGGGCAGTCGTTACCAGATCACCACCTGCTGGTCTCCTGCGCGCACCATCGGCGAACCGGCCTTGCACTGGAACGCCGCGGCGAAGGTCGGCAGGTTCGACGGGGCACCCATCGCGCGGAACTGCGCCGGGGCATGCGGGTCGGTCGCCAGACGGACCTTCATGTTCTCCGGGGTGTACTTGGTGCGCCACACGGTGGCCCAGTTGAAGAAGAAGCGCTGGTCACGGGTGAAGCCGTCGACCTTCGGGTCTTCCTTGCCGGCCGAGGCCTTCTGCAGGGCATCGTAGGCGGTGGCCAGGCCACCCAGGTCGGCGATGTTCTCGCCCAGGGTCAGCTTGCCGTTGACCGGCTGGCCATCCACCTTGTAGCCATCGAACTGCTTGATCAGCTTGCCGGTCAGGCCGCTGAAGTTCTTGGTGTCGGCCTCGGTCCACCAGTTCTCGAAGTTGCCGGTCGGCCCGAAGCGGCTGCCCTGGTCGTCGTAACCGTGGGTCATTTCGTGGCCGATCACCGCACCGATGCCGCCGTAGTTCAGCGCGTCATCGGCCTTCGGGTCGAAGAACGGCGGCTGCAGGATGGCGGCCGGGAACACGATCTCGTTCTGCAGCGGGTTGTAGTAGGCATTGACGGTCTGCGGGGTCATGCCCCATTCGGTCTTGTCCACCGGCTGGCCGATCTTGGACAGCGCGAACATGTAATTGAACGCGTTCGCCGCGCGCACGTTGCCCAGGTAGCTGTCGCGGCCGGTGGTCAGGCCGCTCCAGTCACGCCACTTGTCCGGGTAGCCGATCTTCGGGGTGAAGGTTTCCCACTTGGCGATCGCCTTGGCCTTGGTCTCGTCGCTCATCCAGGTCAGGCCCTGGATGCGCTCCTTGAGCGAGGCGGCCAGGTTCTTGACCAGTTCTTCCATCTTGGCCTTGGCTTCCGGCGAGAAAGCGACCTTGACGTACAGCTGGCCGAACGCATCACCGGCATCGTTTTCGATGGTGCCCAGCACGCGCTTCCAACGCGGCTTCTGCTCCTTCTGACCGTTCAGGGTCTTGCCGTAGAAGTTGTAGTTCTCATTGACGAACGCATCAGCCAGGTACGGCGAGGCGCCGTCCACGGTGTGGAAGCGCAGGTAGGCACGCCACACCGACGGATCGGTGTCGCCCAGTGCCTTGCTCACTTCCTGGTGGAAGCTCGGCATGGCCAGCGAGAACTTCTCCGGGGCGGCGATGCCCTGGGCCTTGAAGAACTCGGTCCAGCTGAAGTTCGGGGTCAGCTTGTCCGCATCGGCCACGGTGACCGGGTTGTAGAACAGCGAGACATCGCGCGAGAGCTCGACGCTGGACTTGGAGGCCTTGGCCAGGCGCGTTTCGAACTTGACCACGTCGGCGGCCTGCTTCTCGGCATCGGCCGTGGCCACGCCTGCCAGTTCCAGCACCTTGGCCACGTGGGCCTGGTAGGCCTTGAGCTTGTCGGCGTTCTTGGCGTCGGTGTAATAGGTGGTGTCCGGCAGGCCCAGGCCGCCCTGGCTGGCATAGGCCAGGTTCATGCTGGAATTCTTGAAGTCCGCTTCCGGACCGAAGCCGAACAGCACGTTTTCGCCCTTGGCCGCGCTGGTGCGCAGGTAGTTGGCGATCGCGTCCTTGTCCTGCAGGCCGTCGATGGCGGTCAGGTCGGCCTTGATCGGCTCGATGCCCTGGGCATTGATCTTGGCCTCGTCCATGCCGGTGGCCCAGAAGTCGCCGACGATCTTTTCGATGCCGGCCGGATTCTTGACCGCCGCGACCTGCTCGGCGAGCTGGTGCTGCACGGCGACCGAGCGCTCGTCCAGGATGGTGAAGGCGCCCCAGCTGGTACGGTCGGCCGGGATCTCGTTGGCGGCCAGCCACTTGCTGTTGACGTAGTCACCGAACGCACCGCAGGCGTCCATGCTGGTGTCCAGATCGGACGGGTGGAAGGCGTTGTAGGCCGGCAGCTTGCTCTCGTCGAGCTTGTACTCGGTGGCGGCCGTGGCGGCCGGCGCGGCGGCGGAGGCTGCGCTGTCCGTCGCCGGGGTTTCGTTCTTGCCGCAGCCGACCAGCGCGGCCGAAACGGCCAGGGTCAGCAGTACCAGTTTGGGTGTACGAGCGATCACGTGATTGGCCTCCAGGCCGGAAAGTCATGCAGGAATGGCCCCGAAGAGCCTGTGGGCCAGACGATACGCCGCCGGCCCGGCCTGCAAGGGTGTCGAAGGTCATGGCCGATGGCAAGAGGCCCGATCCGGTCAACTCCGGACGTGGCCCTGGCCCGGGGCGGCCAAGGAAAAGCCCCGCCTTGCGGCGGGGCTTGGGGGGTGTCATCCCGGGTGCGGCTTAGTTGGTCTTGGTGCCGAAATCGTACTTGGCCTGCACGTACACCGCGCGGCCGTACGGGTTGTAGATGCTGCTGTTGTACGGCGAGGCGATGTTGCCGGCGTAGCTGTGGGCCTGGCCGTCGGGCATCTTGTTGAACACGTTGTTGACCATCACCGAGAGGGTGAGGTTGTCCAACGCCCGGTAGTTCACGCTCAGGTTGTAGGTGGTGTACGAGCCCCACTTGCCGGCCTTGTAACCGGACGGGTGGACGTAGTCGAAGCTCTCGCCCAGGTAGGACATGTAGTTCGGCGTCTTGCCGATGTAGTTGAAGTACAGCGTGGTGGTCCAGCGGTCCTTGGCCCAGCCCACCGAACCATCGGTACGGACCTTGGCGTAGGCATCGTAGTACCACATCGCATACGGGTCGCGCAGCAGATCCAGGTAGTCATCGCCCGGTTGCGGCTGCAGCTCGCGCTTGAGGATGTTGGTGTAGTTGCTGGCGAACTGCAGCGAGCCGAAGCGGCCGATGTCCTGCACGTACTTGAAGCTGGCCGTCAGTGCCTGCAGGTTCTGGCGCGCGACGTTGAGCTTGGGCGTGAAGATCTGCTCGATGTTGCCGGCGGCATCGCGGGTGATCCAGTCCGCAACGTTCTCGCAGCTGGCCGAGGTCGGGTTGCCCTGGCCATTGCGGCAGTAGTATTCCGCGCGCAGCAGCTGGTCCGAGCTCAGGGTGTCGACTTCGTTGTCGATCTTCCAGTTGTAGTAGTCCACCGAGATCGACAGATTGTTCATCGGTGCCCAGACCACGCCGGCATTCCAGACATCGGCGGTGATCGGTTCCAGCTCGGTGTTGCCGGCCTGCACGCCGAACACCGATTCGTTGCCGTAGGGGCAGGCGAGGGTATCGGCCGGAGCATAGCCGAGCTGGCCGCAACGGTAATAATCGACTGCGCCGTTGGCGTAGTAGCCGCTCTCGCCCTGGAAGGCATCGGGCAGGGTCGGTGCACGGAACGCAGTGCCGTACTTGCCGCGGAACAGCAGGCTTTCGATCGGACGGAACTCCACGCCGACGCTGTAGGTGGCCTTGTCGACGGTGTTGTCGGCGATTTTGTAGGCGTCATAGCGACCCGAACCGGTGACGGTCAACGAGTCGATCAGCGGCAGGCGCAGCTCGGAGGTGACGGCGTAGTTGCTGCGATGGCCATTGCCGGCTACCGAGGTGGTGCCCCACACGCTGCCATCCATCAAGCGCTCGTCCGGGCGGTAATCCCAGCCTTCGCTGCCGGCTTCGGCGACCACGGCGAAACCTGCATCGCCACCGGGCAGGGTGAACAACGAGCCGTTGGTGATCTGGAAGCGGCCCAGGTTCTGCCAGGTCTTGCTCTGGTTGTAGGTGTATCCGGTGAAGCTCTGGAAATCACCGGCCGGCAGCTGCGAATAGAACGCGCCCCAGTTCGGGCTGTAGATGTTGTAGCCGTCATCGGTGGTGCCCAGCACCGGGCCGAGCACGCGGTCTTCGAAGTAGCTGTCGATGTCATCGGCCCAGCGCACGAAGCCGCGCTCGGTGAGCTTGTACTCGCCGCGGCTGAAGCTGGCGCTATAGTCCCAGTTGCCGAACGTGCCACGCCCGCCGAGGGTGACCTGGTAGGCCTTGTTGCGGTCGGTGTTGAGGATGTCCTTGTAGCCGTTCGGCCCGATGTCTTCAGGCGCGAACGCGCGCTGCAGGTTCATGTACTGATCGGTGTCCTGGTCATAGAACGCGCCGAAACTCAGGTCGCTGCCCCAGAACGTATAGCCCGAACCCGGGGTGTACTTGACCTCTTCCAGGCTGTACAGCGCATCGGCGAACAGGGTGAAGTTGTCGTTCACATCGAACGTCATCGAGCTGTAGAACTGGCTGCTCTCCTTGTCGTTCTTCAGAGTGCGGTAGCCGGCGCCGTAGGCCGAACCGCAGGACTCGCCGGCCGCGCGGGTGCCCAGCACGGTGGTGCCGCCGAACTGGCCGGCGACGCTGGCGCAGCGGGTCGGATCCATCATCACGAACGCGTTGTTGTCCGCCGGCAGGTAGACCAGGAAATCATTGGCCGGCACCTGCGCGCTGTAACCGACGCGGTTGTTGGTGCGGGTCAGGTCGCGCTGGTAGCCCCAGATCGGGTTGCTCTTTTCGTACTGCACATTGACCAGTGCGTTGAAGCGGTCATCGGCGCTGTTGAAGCCCCTGGCGCCGCTGACGCGGATGTTGTTGCCGCCGCCTTCGGTGGTGGCGCCCCCGCGGACGTTGAGCACGCCGCCGTCCATGCGTTCTTTCAGGATGATGTTGACCACGCCGGCGATCGCATCCGAGCCGTACAGCGAGGACTGGCCGCCGGGCAGGATCTCGATGCGCTCGACGATGTCGATCGGAATGCCGCTGAGGTTGTTGAACGCGTCGCTGCCGTTGTACAGCGCCGGGTACTGCAGCATCGGTCGGCCGTTGATCAGGTATTTGGTGTAGCCCGGGTCCAGGCCGAACATGCCGGCCGCTTCGGCGCCCTGGGTGAACGAGGCGGCGGTCTGGCCGCCCTGCAGGCCACCGGTGGTCAGCGAAGACTGCTGCAGGACTTCGGAGATGCTGGTGAAGCCGCGCGTCTGGATGTCTTCGGCGGTGACAGTCAGGACCGGCGTGTGGTTCTCGATCTCGGTCTGCGGGATCAAGGACCCGGTGACAGTGACACGATCGAGATTGGTGGCGGCGTTGTCCTGTGCGAAGACGGTGGCGCTGGTGAGCAGCAGGCCGGTGAGGACGGCGGCGGCAAGCGGATGACGCGAGATCGAATTACCTTGGCGAGACATGTGCAACCCCATGTAGTGGTGATGTCGTGGCTTTCCCTTCCGTGGGACTTCTTGACTGCGTTCAACAGCGAGCCGGTATCAGGCCTGGGCGGCCATCCTTGGTAGTTTCATTCTGCGTTCAGTTGAAACCGGCGTGCGGCGAACGTAACACACGCTTAACGTGAAATACGCTGAATGGTCATCGCCGATAAGGGCGGTGCATTGACGCAAACTGAAAGGCGTTGAAAAACAATTGCCTGGGCGTA
This sequence comes from Stenotrophomonas sp. TWI1151, assembly GCF_039673135.1. Taxonomy (NCBI): domain Bacteria; kingdom Pseudomonadati; phylum Pseudomonadota; class Gammaproteobacteria; order Lysobacterales; family Lysobacteraceae; genus Stenotrophomonas; species Stenotrophomonas sp. TWI1151. The sequence goes on along the minus strand of NZ_JBDJLA010000006.1, from coordinate 13,250 downwards.
AATGAAATTTTATTTATGTTTCGTCAATGAGTGAATGCTGACTATGGCGCGGAATTAACAACTGAGATCGGTGTGCGTATGCCTGTCCCATAGACGCATCGCACCATCAAAACGTCGGACATGCATGCCTCTCTCGCGGCGACGCGTGTCGTTGCATTCAGGGCGGCGGACGGGCATCACGCCGGTTGCAGGTGCACAAACGCGAAACGCCCCTTTCGGGGCGTTCCGGTTGGCGAACCGGCAGGGCAGGGCCCTGCACGGTCGCCGGTGCTGCCTGCGGCGATTACTTGCCGAAGTCGTACTTGGCCTGGACGTACACGGCACGGCCGTACGCGTTGTACAGGCCGGTGTTGTACGGCGCACCCGAGGTGCCCAGGTAGCTGTAGGCCTGGCCGTCGGGCATCTTGTTGAACACGTTGTTGACCATCAGCGAAAGCGTCAGGTCGTCCTGTGCGCGATAGTTCACGCTCAGGTTGTACGTGGTGTACGAGCCCCACTTGCCTGCGGCCTTGCCCGATGCCGGGTGGACGTAGTCATAGCCATTGATGCCGGCCAGGTAGTTCGGGGTCTTGCCGATGTAGTTCGCGTACAGCGTGGTGGTGAACTTGTCGACCGACCAGCCCACGGACGCATCGCTGCGGACCTTGGCGAAGTTGTCGTAGTTCCACATCGCGATCGGGTTGCCCAGCAGATCCTGGAACTCCTCGCCCGGCTGCGACTGCACTTCACGCTTGAGCATGTTGGTGTAGTTGGCCGAGAACTGCAGCGAGCCGAAGCGGCCGATGTCCTGCAGATACTTGAAGCCGACCGTCACGGCCTGCAGGTTCTGGCGAGCCACGTTCATCTTCGGGGTGTACAGGCTGCTCAGGTTGCCGGCGGCGTCGCGCACGACCCAGTCGGCCACGTTCTGGCAGCTGGCCGAAGAGCCGTTGGGCAGGCCGTTGCGGCAGTAGTACTCGGCCAGCAGCAGCTGGTCGGTGCTGGCCGTATCGACTTCGTTCTCGATCTTCCAGTTGTAGTAGTCGGCCGAGATGGAGAGGTTCGGCATCGGTGCCCAGACCACGCCTGCATTCCAGACGTCGGCCGTGATCGGCTCCAGGTCCGGGTTGCCCGCGCGCTCGGAGTACACCGAGACGTTGTCGTGGTAACGGCAGTCGGCGGTGTTGCCCGGTGCATAGCCCAGGGTGCCGCAACGGTAGTAGTCGGTCGAGTTGGCCGCGTAGTACCCGCTCTTGCCCTGGAAGGCATCGGACAGGGTCGGTGCGCGGAACGCCGTGCCGTACTTGCCGCGGAACAGCAGGCTGTCGATCGGGCGGTATTCCAGACCCAGGCTGTAGGTGGCCTTGTCGACGGTGTTGTCGGCGATCTTGAACGCGTCATAGCGACCCGAAGCGGTCACCGTGACCTGCTCCAGCACCGGCATGCGCAGTTCGGAGGTCACCGCATAATTGCTGCGGTGGCCATTGCCGGCCACGGCCGAGGAGCCCCACACCTGGCCGTCCAGCAGGCGCTGGTCGGGCGAGTAATCCCAGCCTTCGCTGCCACCTTCGACCACGACCGCGAAGCCGGCGTCACCGCCCGGCAGCGAGAACAGCGAGCCATTGGTGATCTGCACGCGGCCCAGGTTCTGCCAGGTACGGCTGCGGTTGGTCGCGTAGCCGGTGAAGCTGGCGAAATCTTCCGGCGAGATCGGCGAGTAGAACGCGTCGTAGTTCGGGTTGTAGATGCCCCAGCCGTCGGCCGTGGTGCCCAGCTGCGGGCCCAGCACGTGTTCGGCGAAGTAGTTGTTGATCGGGTCCTTCCAACGCATGAACTTGTTCTCGGTGAGCTTGTACTCACCGCGCGTGAAGCTGGCGCTGTAGTCCCAGTTGCCGGCCATGCCCTTCGCGCCCAGGGTCACCTGGTAGGAGCGGCTCTCGTCACTGTTGAGAACGTCGTTGTAGCCCTGGCCACCGATGTCTTCCGGGGCGAACGCGCGCTGCAGGTTCACCACCTTGCCCGAGGACTGGTCGTAGAAGCCGCCCATCCCGCTCTTGGTGCCCCACCACAGGTAGCTCGAGCCGGAGGTGTACTCGGTCTTTTCCTTGCTGTAGAGCACGTCGGCGAACAGCTGCAGGTTGTCGTTGACGTCGAAGGTCATCGCCGAATAGAACTGGCCGCTGTCCTTGCCGTTCTTCAGCGTCTTGTAGCCGGCGCCGAAGTAGGTGCCGCACGACTGGCCGGTCGGGCGATTGCCCAGCACCGTGGTGCCACCGAACTGGCCGGCCACGTTGGCGCAGTTGTTCGGGTCCATCATGTACAGGCGGTTGGTATCGGCGTCGATGACGGCGAAATCATTGCTCGGCAGCTGCGCGGTGTAGCCGTTGGCATTGGTGGTGCGGGTCAGGTCGCGCTGGTAGCCCCAGATCGGGTTGCTCGACTCGATCTGCACGTTGACCAGTGCGTTGAAGCGGTCATCGAACGCGCTGAAACCATGCGCGCCGCTGAAGCGCACGCTGTTGCCGCCGCCTTCGGTGTAGGTGCCACCACGGACGGAGATGCTGCCGCCGTCCATGCGTTCCTTGAGGATGATGTTGACCACGCCGGCGATGGCGTCCGAACCGTACAGCGACGACTGGCCTCCCGGCAGGACTTCAATGCGCTCGACGATGTCGATCGGAATGCCGCTGATGTTGTTGAACGTATCGCCGCCGTTGTACAGCGCCGGGTACGACATCATCGGACGGCCGTTGATCAGGTACTTGGTGTAGCCCGGATTCAGGCCGAACATGCCCGAGGCTTCCGCGCCCTGGGTGAAGGACGCCGAGGTCTGGCCGCCCTGGAGGCCGCCGGTGGTCAGCGAGGACTGCTGCAGGACTTCGGCCACGCTGGTGAAGCCGCGGGTCTGGATGTCCTGCGCGGTGATGGACATCACCGGGGTCTGGGTTTCGATATCGGTCTGCGGAATCAGCGAGCCGGTGACGGTGACTTTGTCCAACGTCGTGGCTTTATCCTGTGCCATGGCCGGAGCGGCTGCAGTGGCGATCAGGGCGGAGAACAATGCAGCGGCGAGCGTGTTGCGACGTGCGGTGGTGCTGTAATTCATTGATAGTCCATAGAACAAAACAGAAAAGCACTGACGCCAATGATTCCCTCCCGAAACGCGCGGAAAACGCTCAACGTAGTGCGTTTCGACCGTAACATGAACTTAACGAAAATTGCATGGTTTCGTAGCAACTGGGATTCTCAGTCAGGTGCAGTCAAGGTTGTATAGTGTTGCGTCCCCTTGTTGTGTTTCCGGAGTGCCCGCAGTGAGTGCCAGCCAGACGCGTCGTCCCCACGCCAGCCAAGTGCAGAAGGGGTTGTCACCGCATCCGCGCGTGCGCAACGTGATCGCGGTGGGGTCAGGCAAAGGCGGGGTCGGCAAGTCCACCACCGCGGTCAACCTGGCTGTCGCACTTGCCGCGCTCGGCGCGCGCGTGGGCCTGCTGGATGCCGATATCTACGGCCCCAGCGTACCGGCAATGCTCGGCCTGAGCGGTCGCCCGGAGAGCCCGGACAACAAGTCGATCGAACCGATGCGCGCGTTCGGGGTTGAGACCATGTCGATCGGGTACCTGATCGAGGACGAGACGCCGATGATCTGGCGCGGCCCGATGGCGACCTCGGCGATGACGCAGTTCTTCAACGATACGTTGTGGGACGACCTGGACTACCTGCTGATCGATCTGCCGCCGGGCACGGGCGACATCCAGCTGACGTTGACCCAGAAGATCCCGCTGGCCGGGGCGGTGATCGTCACCACCCCGCAGGACATCGCCACGCTGGATGCGAAGAAGGCGCTGAAGATGTTCGAGAAGGTGGAAGTGCCGGTGCTGGGTATCGTCGAGAACATGGCCGTGCATACCTGCAGCAACTGCGGCCAGGTCGAGCATCTGTTCGGCGAGGGCGGCGGCGAGCGCATGGCCGCCCAGTACGGGGTGCCGCTGCTGGGGTCGCTGCCGCTGGAGATCGGCATCCGCGAGCAGGGCGATGCCGGTACGCCGATCACCGCCGCCGCGCCGGCGTCTTCTGCGGCCCAGGCCTATCTGCGCGCGGCCGAGCGGCTGATCGAGGAAGTGGCCAAGCGGCCGCGGGCCAGCATTCCGATCCTGTCGTCGCTGATCTGAGCGCGAAAACCTCCCCCGTATCCTCCAGGCCCGGCCCCGCCGGGCCTGTTCGTTTCCAGGCCCCAATGGCCAGGCAGTTGCCGCGACGGCGTCGACGCTGGTCGCGGCCGGGGCCGCTGTTTAGAATCGACACCCGGGCGCCCATTGGCGGTGCCGTTGTTCCTTCCGCACCCAGGACCCCCCATGAGCATCAAGAGTGACCGCTGGATCCGTCAGATGGCCGAGCAGCACGGCATGATCGAGCCGTTCGAAGCTGGCCAGGTCAAGCAGGCCAACGGCCAGCGCATCGTCAGCTACGGCACCTCCAGCTACGGCTACGACGTCCGTTGCTCGCGCGAGTTCAAGGTGTTCACCAACATCAACTCCACCATCGTGGACCCGAAGCACTTCGACCCGGGCAGCTTCGTGGACATCGTGGGTGATGAGTGCATCATCCCGCCCAACAGCTTCGCGCTGGCGCGCACCGTGGAGTACTTCCGCATCCCGCGCGACACGCTCGTGGTCTGCCTGGGCAAGAGCACCTACGCGCGCTGCGGCATCATCGTCAACGTGACCCCGCTGGAGCCGGAATGGGAAGGCCACGTGACCCTGGAATTCAGCAATACCACGCCGCTGCCGGCGCGCATCTACGCCAATGAAGGCGTGGCGCAGATGCTGTTCTTCCAGGCCGACAAGGACGACATCTGCGAGACCTCGTACAAGGATCGCGGCGGAAAGTACCAGGGCCAGACCGGCGTCACCCTGCCGCGTACCTGATGATCACGCGGGTGGCGCGGCGCACCTGATCGATCCCCGGGCGTGCTGCCGCGTCCGCGCCTGGTAGAGCCGACCGTTGGTCGGCTGCTTCTGTGGTTACCGTTACCCATCAAGGGGCGACCACAGAAAAAGCGCGGAGTACTCCGCGCTTTTTTTGTGGCTTGGTCCGACGTGCGGCGTGGTGACCAAAAGCAGCGGACCGAACAGCAGCGGACCAACGGTCCGCTCTACTTGCCGCGGCCGAACAGCAGGCCGATGCCCACCGCTACCAGCACGACCGGCCACCAGGTGAGGATCAGCTTCCCCATGTTCATGTTGGTCCAGCCGAGATTGCTGGCCAGCAGGAACAGGCCGACGAGGATCAGGACAATGGCGGCGACAAGGTTGGAGCGCATCAGGGGCAGGGTCCGCTAGGGCTGGGGCGAATATCCTAGCCGTTCCTTCCAGAGTGCGACACGCTCGGCCAGCACCTGTGGATCAAAATGGTGTGCCTGCCCCTGGCCCCAGACCGGGCCCGGCCATGCCGGATCGCCGACATGGCGCCCGATCACATGGAAATGCAGCTGGCGCACGATGTTGCCCAGCGAGCCGATGTTGATCTTCTCGACCCCATCGGTGCCTTTGAGCGCCTTGCACGCCCGGTTCAACTCGGTCCGCAGCTTGTCCTGCTGCTCGCCATCCAGGTCGATCCATTCGGTCACGCCACTCAGGCGTGGCACCAGGATCAGCCAGGGATACCTTTCATCGTTCATCAATCGCACTTGCGATAACGGCCCTTCTGCTACCAGTACGCTGTCGGTGGCCAGGCGTGAATCCAGTTCGAACTCGCTCATCCAAGATGCTCCGCAAAGAAGTCCAGGGTGCGTTCCAGCGCCAGGTGGGCGCTGTCTGGATCATACGCATGTCCGACGCTGCGGTTGAAGGCGTGATCGGCCGGGTAGACGAAGGTGGCCATCTGCGGCAGCTTCTCGCGGTGGGCTTTGATCGCCTCCGGGGGGATGCTCTTGTCCTGCGCGCCGAAGTGGAACATGACCGGCGCCTTGGGCGTCTCGTCCAGGTATTTCACGTTGCGGGCCCCGTAATAGCTGACCGAGGGCAGGCCCAGGCGCAGCGCGGAGAGCAGGGCGATGCTGCCGCCCCAGCAGTAGCCGACGGTGCCGACCTTGCCGGCCGGAGCCAGCCGCGAGGCGGCCGCCCGCACGATCTCCAGCGCCTTTTCGACCCCGAGCTCGTCGACCATGGCCAGGCCGGCGGCCACGCCATCGCTGTCGTAAGGCAGCTCCGGCGGTTCGGTGCTGTCCGGGGCCGACTCGGCCAGATCGAAGAACGACGGGGCCAGTACGGCATAGCCCTTGGCGGCGTAATCGTCGGCCACTGCGCGGATGTGCGGGTTGGCGCCGAAGATCTCCTGGATCACTACCAGGCCCCCGCGCGGCTTGCCTTCCGGCGTCGCCTGCCAGGCGCGGACCGGTCCGTAATGCGTATCGAGTGTGATCCACTCACCCATGGTGCGAGACTCCCGTTGGTTCAGGCATTCATTATCGGCCCCGCGCCGGTTAGCGCGATGTCAGGGGGCATGCCGGATCTGGCGGGATCAACCCGATCCGGTTCAGGGGCGTGGGCTGAACGCCGGTATACTTGCCGCCGTTTCCGGCCCCAGGTCCCCCACGCCATTCCGGCATGGGCCCAGGCCCCCAGAGTCCTTGCGATCCATGTCCCAGCTGAACCCCAAAGTCGGCTTCGTCAGCCTTGGCTGCCCGAAGGCCCTTGTCGATTCCGAGCGCATCCTCACCCAGCTGCGGTCCGAGGGCTACGACATCGTTCCCTCCTACGACGCGGCCGACGTGGTGGTGGTCAACACCTGCGGCTTCATCGATTCGGCCGTGACCGAGTCGCTGGATGCGATCGGCGAGGCGATGAACGCGAACGGCAAGGTGATCGTCACCGGCTGTCTGGGCAAGCGCCCGGAGCAGATCCGCGAGGCCTACCCGAACGTGCTGGCGGTGTCGGGCCCGCAGGACTACATGAGCGTGATGGAGGCCGTGCACGCCGCGCTGCCGCCCAAGCACGATCCCTTCGTGGATCTGGTGCCTGATTACGGCATCAAGCTGACCCCCCGCCATTACGCGTATCTGAAGATTTCCGAAGGCTGCAACCACAAGTGCAGCTTCTGCATCATCCCCTCGATGCGCGGGAAGCTGGTCTCGCGCCCGGTCGATGAGGTGCTGCGCGAAGCAGAGCGGCTGGTGCGGGGGGGCGTCAAGGAACTGCTGGTGGTCTCCCAGGACACCTCGGCCTATGGCGTGGATGTGAAGTACGCCGAGCGCATGTGGCGCGACAAGGCCTACCAGACCCGCTTGAAGGCGCTGTGCGAAGGCCTGTCCGAGCTGGATGCGTGGACCCGCATGCACTACGTGTACCCGTACCCGCACGTGGACGAGATCGTGCCGCTGATGGCCGAAAACCGGATCCTGCCGTACCTGGATATTCCGTTCCAGCACGCCAGCCCGCGCATCCTGAAGCTGATGAAGCGCCCGGGGGCGGTCGACAAGACCCTGGAGCGCGTGCAGCGCTGGCGTCAGCTGTGCCCGGATATCACCGTGCGCTCGACCTTCATCGTCGGCTTCCCGGGCGAGACCGATGCCGAGTTCGAGGAGCTGCTGAGCTTCCTGGACGAGGCGCAGCTGGACCGCGTGGGCGCGTTCGCCTATTCGCCGGTCACCGGCGCGACCGCCAACGATCTGCCCGGTGCGGTGCCCGAAGAAGTGAAGCAGGAACGTCTGGCACGCTTCATGGAGCGCCAGGCGGAGATCTCCGCCGCGCGCCTGGAAGCCAAGATCGGCACCGTGCAGCAGTGCCTGGTCGATGCCATCGAAGACGGCATCGCGGTGGCCCGTTCCAAGGCCGATGCGCCGGAGATCGACGGTCTGGTGCATATCCAGAACGCGGAAGAAGCCAAGCTGCGCGTGGGTCAGTTCGTCGATGTGGAGATCACCGAGAGCGACGACCACGATCTGTTCGGTGACGCGATCCTCGCCACCGAAGCGCGCAAGCCCTTCGATCTGCAGGTGCTGTGATCGCAGTGGTGACGGCTGCCGATATCGGTGGTCGTCGCCGTTTCATCGCGCCGCCGCGTGAGGCGGTGGATGCGGCCTGCTTCGCGCAGCCGATCTACGCCGGGCTGAGCGACATGCAGGACCTGATGGTGGCGCCGAGCTGGCCCACCATCGCAGCGCTCGATGCACGCCTCGCGTTGCCAGACAAGCATCTGGCCGAGCAGGACGAGGCATTGCTGGCCGACGGCCTGCACTATGAAACGCGCATCGCCGGGCGCGGCCAGATCGCCACGCGTGCGGACAACTGGCATGACCTGTTCAATGCCCTGGTCTGGGCGCGTTACCCCACCATCAAGCGCGCGCTCAACCGGCAGCAATGCCGGCACATCGCGGCGATGGCGCCAGGGCAGCGCAACCGCGCGCAGGCCGCGTTGACCCAATTCGACGAGAGCGGCGTGATCGTGCGTGTGCGCGAACCGGCGCTGCTGCGCGCGTGGGACCAGCATGATTGGCAGGCGCTGCTCTGGGATGGGGCAGGGCGGTGGCGACGGGGCGACATTGCCGTCGCGGCGGTGATCGGGCATGCGCTGCTGGAGCAGGCCTTGGTGCCGGAGCGCCTGCTGGTCGGCAAGTGCGTGGTGGTACAGAGTGATGATGATGCCACTGCGGTCGCGGCAGTGGCGCAGGCCATCACGGACGGCGCGCTGCTCAATGACCCCCTGGAGTTGCGGCCATTGCCGTTGGCGGGGATTCCCGGGTGGCACGCGCGGCAGGAGGCGGCCTTCTATGCGCGGGCCGACTACTTCCGACCGTTGCGCCCGGGGCGCGTGTATCCCGCAACGCTGGGGTGATCCGGCAGTGGCGCCATCCCCGCGGGTTGCCGGCGTCACGTGTAGATCCACGCCATGCGTGGATGCACCCTGTCAGCCGGGGTACGCCACGGACAGAATCGCGAACCCATGGCGGCCGCTGGGCAGCTCCACCTCGAACTCATCGTCCACGCGTTTTTTCAGCAGCGCGCGCGCCAACGGCGAATCGATGCTGATCCAGCCCGCACCGGCGTCGGTCTCGTCCGGGCCGACGATGCGATACACGTGGATGTCGCCCGAGTCGACGTTCTCCAGCTCGATCGTCGCGCCGAAGAACACCGCGTTCGGATCGGTCGGCGCGGTATCGACAATGCGCAGCGCCTCCAGTCGCTTGGTCAGGTAGCGTACGCGCCGATCGATCTCACCGAGCTGCTTCTTGCGGTAGGTGTACTCGGCATTCTCGGACCGGTCGCCTTCCGCAGCAGCGGCGGCCAGTGCCTTCACCACTTCCGGGCGCTTGTGCCGCCACAGCTCATCCAGTTCGGTCTTCAACCGCTGGTGGCCCTGTGCGGTGATCAGGGCCGTGCTTTTTTCCGCGGGGGGACGCCAACGCGACATCAGGTCTGCTTGTGCTCGTCAAAAGGTGCCGCGCCACAGGGCGCGACACGAAGTATCAGCGCTTTCCGCCGAAAATACCGCCCAGCAGGCCACGCACGATCTGGTTGCCCAGCTTGGTGCCGACGGTACGGGTGGTCTGCTTGGCCATGGTTTCGATCATGCCCTGGCGGCGCTTGGTGCCGAAGATCGCGTCCTTGATGCTCTGGCCAAAGCCGCCCTCCTGCGCTTCATCCTGCTGGCGGGTGCGGGCTTTGGGCGCATCGGCCTGCTCGACCGCCTTCTGCGCGCGCTGCGCCAGCCGTTCCGCCGCCGATTCGCGATTGATCGCGGTGTCGTAGCGGGTGCCGACCGGGCTGCCGGCGCGCACCTGCGCACGTTCGGCCTCGGTGATCGCGCCCATCCGGCAACGCGGTGGCGCGATCTGGGTCTGCTGCACAGGCGAGGGGATACCCTTGTCCTGCAGCGTGGACACCAGCGCTTCACCGGTACCCAGCTTGGCCAGCGTGGCGGCCACATCCAGCTTCGGGTTGGGCACGAAGGTTTCGGCGGCGACCTTCACTGCTTTCTGGTCGCGCGGCGTGAACGCACGCAGCGCATGCTGCACGCGGTTGCCGAGCTGGCCGAGAATGTTGGCCGGCACGTCATCCGGGAACTGTGAGCAGAAGTAGACGCCCACGCCCTTGGAGCGGATCAGCCGGACCACCTGCTCGATGCGCTGCACCAGCGCCGGCGGTGCGTCATCGAACAGCAGGTGCGCCTCATCGAAGATGAAGACCAGCTTCGGCTTCTCCAGATCGCCCACTTCCGGCAGCGTTTCGAACAGCTCCGAGAGCAGCCACAGCAGGAAGGTGGAATACAGCCGCGGCTTGAGCACAAGCTGGTCGGCGGCGAGGATGCCGATCACGCCGCGGCCATCGTGGTTGACGCGCATCAGGTCGGCCAGCTCCAGTGCAGGCTCGCCGAAGAACGCTTCGCCACCGTCCTGTGACAGGCGCAGCAGCGAGCGCTGGATCGCCGCCACCGTCTGCGCACTGACCAGGCCGTATTCGGTGGAGATGTCCTTGCGCTCCTCGGCGACCAGGCCGAGCAGGGCGCGCAGATCGTCCAGGTCGAGCAGCAGCAGGCCGCGGTCGTCGGCGAGCTTGAACACGATGTCCAACACGCCGGCCTGGGTGTCGTTGAGTTCCAGGATGCGCGCGAGCAGGGTCGGGCCCATCTCGCTCACTGTGGTGCGCACGGGGTGGCCGAGCTTGCCGTACAGGTCCCAGAAGATGGTCGGGCTGGCGGCGGGCGCGTAATCGGCCACGCCGAGATCGGTCGCGCGCTGCAGCAGCGCCTCGGTCCCGGCACCGGGCACGGCCAAGCCCGACACGTCACCCTTCACATCAGCCAGGAACACCGGTACGCCGATCCGCGAGAAGCCCTCGGCCAGCGTCATCAGGGTGACGGTCTTGCCGGTGCCGGTCGCGCCGGCCACCAGGCCGTGGCGGTTGCCCAGCCGCGGCAACAGGGTCACGGGGATATCGTCGGTGATGCCTTTGCCGAGCAGAATCGGATCCATGGTCAACTCGCAGTGTGAATAGGCGGGATTCTAAACGTCGGCGTTGGCCGGCCGGCAGACGGGTTGCCCAGATGCAAGCGGCGCGGCTACTCTGCCCCATCGTTCGCACACAGTGCCAAAAATGCCCGTTCCTGTCTTGCTTGTCCGTGGTTGGCCGCTGTTGGCCGTTGCCGCGATGCTGTCGATCGTCCCCGAGGCCCATGCCCAGCGCGTCTCCGCCCGCGACAAGGCCAAGGTGGAGGCGCTCGACCAGCGCATGACAGCCGCCGAAAAGCGCTACAACGCGGCGCTGGTGCTGGTGAACAATGCCGACCCGAAAGGCACCAACGAGGCCGACGCCGCGCTGGAGGACATGGAGGATGTGATCAGCGCCTGTGTGGCCCAGAAGGGCTGCCAGGTCAGCAACCTGCTGCCGACCTACAAGCGCCTGCTCAAGAGCAACGCCGACAGCCAGCAGGACAGCGAGGACGGCACGGCCATCGCCGACGGCACCTTGCTGGAGGCCGACCCGGACCATGTCGGCCCGCTGGCCGCCGATGTGCCGGAAGCCGCCCGCGCTGCAGCGCTGCTCAACGACAAGCGGCACGCCTTCGACACCATGGTCGAGTACAACCCGGCCGTGCAGGCCGGCATCCGCCGCTGGTTGACCGACATGCGCCCGGCGCTGCTCACCAGTTACGAGAACTACCAGAACCTGCGTGCGGTGATGTGGCCGGAGTGGGAAAAGCGCGGCCTGCCCGAAGCGCTGCTGTTCGGGATCATGGCCAAGGAATCCAACGGCCGCGTGCACGCCTCTTCGCGTGCCGGCGCCGCCGGGCTGATGCAGTTCATGCCCGCCACCGGGCGTCGCTTTGGTCTCGGCCCGGACGGCACCGGCTTTGATACGCGCTTTGATGCCCGCAGCGCGGCCGAGGCCAGCGCGACCTACCTCAACGAACGTATGCGTGAGCTCAACAACAGTGTCGAGCTGTCGCTGGCCGGTTACAACGGCGGTGAGGGCCGTGCCATCCGCGTGTTCCGCCAGTACCCGGGGCAGGGCTTCTGGACCGACAGCGTCTACAACCAGTTCCCGGGCGAGACAAAGGACTACGTGCCGATGGTGATCGCCGCGGCGTGGATCTATCTGCACCCGCAGCAGTACGGCGTGGAATTCCCGAAGATCAGCGCGCAGCCGGCGACCATCCGCCTGGCCAAGTCGACCACGATCTACGAGCTGACCATCTGCCTGGGCAGCACCGGTACCCGTGACGGCTACATGCGCGCGCTGCGCAACCTCAACCCGCGCTATGAGGCCGACGGCTGGATTCCGGCCGGCACCATCATCAACGCGACCACCCGCATCGCGGGCCTGTACAACCGGTTCTGCGTCAGCGGCCCGCGCGCCGATCTGGCCCGCACCCTCATCACCGCCGACCTCAATGCGGCGATCGTGCGGCCTACGGCGGTCAGCTACACCGGCAACGTGGCGGTGGGCAGCGTGGTCCCGGTCGCCCAGGCGCAGGCCATGCCCGCGGTGACCCCGGCCGCGCCGGTAGCCGTCCCGGCCGCCAAGCCCAAGGCCAAGCCGGCCCGCAGCTACAAGGTGGGCAAGGGCGAGACGCTGGGCAGGATCGCGGCCAAGTTCCAGTGCGATGTGCCGACCCTGGCACGGGCCAATGGCCTCAAGGCGCCGGCCTATTCGCTCAGGCAGGGCCAGAGCATCAAGCTGCAGGGCTGCGACAAGTAAGCCATAACCGGGTAGGCTCGCCGGCATCACGCCTGTGGCCGCCCGGCCCAGCACATCCATCGCAGCGTCGGCCACGTGCCGGCGCTCACCGCAACACGCATACAGGACACCCAGATGGATATCACCGCAATCAACGAGATGTTCGCCAACATCCGTGAAAACACCGATTGGGACCTCAACGGCCCGATGCTGTGGGGCTACTTCTTCGTCAACACCACCCCGGAGCCGTTGCACGGCCTGGGCGAGAAGCTGGTCGAACTGGGGTACACCCTGGTGGAAGTGTTCGAACCGGACCTTGAAGAAGGCGAAGACCCGTACCACGTGCTGCACGTGGAGCGCGCCGAGGTGCACACCGAAGCCTCGCTGGATGCCCGCAACCATGAGCTGCAGGCCCTGGCCGAAGCGAACGGCGTGGAAGACTACGACGGCATGGACGTCGGCCCGGTCGAGATCTGATCGCAGCGGAACATCTCACACAAAAAAACGCCCCGGTTTCCCGGGGCGTTTTTTTATGGGCGTGAGCCCCAGGTAGTGCCGGCCGCTGGCCGGCTCCCCGTACTGCCTGCGATGCCGGTC
>NZ_JBDJLA010000005.1:0-237354 GCF_039673135.1 Stenotrophomonas sp. TWI1151 | reverse complement strand
CCACTGGCCGGCTCCTCATGGAATCCAGGCATCGTGAGGAGCCGGCCAGCGGCCGGCACTACCGCGATGTCGGGATTGTCGGGGTGGTGCCGACCGTTGGCCGGCACCCGCATTTCCCCTCAGCTGGCCGCCGCGAACACCGGGCGGGTCAGGTTGTCCGCATCGCCCTCGGTGCACAGCACCTCGTCCTCGATCCGCACCCCGCCATACGGACGGAAGAAATCCACGCGGTCCCAGTTGATGCTGGCGCCATTGCCGGCCTGCTTCACTTCGTCCAGCAGCATGTCGATGAAGTACACGCCCGGTTCGATCGTGACCACCATGCCCGGCTCCAGCACGCGGGTCATGCGCAGGTACGGGTGACCCTGCGGGCGCTCGATGCGGCCACCGCGGTCGCTGGCCGCAAAGCCGGCCACGTCATGCACCTGCAGCCCGATCAGATGGCCCAGGCCATGCGGGAAGAAGGCCGCGCTCACGCCGGTGGCCAGCGCCGCTTCCGGCGAGACGTTGAGCACGCCGAAGTCCTTGAGGATGCCCATCAGCGACAGGTGCGCGTCGATGTGCAGCTGCTTGTAATCCACGCCCGCGCGCACGCCGGCGCCCATCTGCTGCTGGGCCGCATCCACCGCATCGATCAGCGCCTGGAATTCGTCATGGCCGCTGGCCGCATAGGTGCGCGTGATATCGCTGGCATAGCCGTACGCGCTGGCGCCGGCGTCGATCAGGAAGCTGCGCAGCGGGGTCGGCGCGCTGCGGCCCAGATCGGTGTAGTGCAGCACGGCCGCGTGTTCGTTGAGGCCGATGATGTTGCCGTAGGGCAGTTCGTTGGCGTCCTGGCCGACCGCACGGCAGTACGCCATGTGGATCTCGAACTCGCTGGTGCCAGCGCGGAAGGCGGCTTCGGCGGCACGGTGGCCGCGCACGCCCAGTCGCTGCGCTTCGCGCATCAAGGCGATTTCATACGGCGTTTTGTAGCCGCGCTGCCAGTCCAGGTAATCGATGACCGGTGCGGGATTGTTCGGTACGAAGGCGCCCAGCGCACTCTGCGGCTCACCGAGGATCGCGCAGCGCGCGGCATCCTTGGGCAGCAGCGCCAGCGCCTCGTCCGGCGTGCGGATGATCTGGATATCGACATGCTCCACCCACCAGCCATTCGGCGCACCGGGCACCACGTGCCAGTAATCGAAGGGCTGATGGAAGATCAGGGTCGGGCGCTTGCCGGGGGTGTACACCAGCCAGCTGTTGGGCAGCTTGGTCAGCGGCAGCCAGGCCTTGAAGTTCGGGTTCACCGCATACGGGTAATCGCGATCATCAAAGGCCTGGTAATGCAGGGTGCCACTGGGAATCACCAGATGGTCGAAGCCGCCACGGGCCAGCGCTTCATCGGCGCGCTGGCGCATCACGCTGGCATGGTGGGAATACAGGGCGCCGAGGTCTGGCTGGTTCATGGCATGAAGCTCGCTGGCAGTGCGGAATGCAGCCCTAGATTCTGCCGCAATCCGCCAGCGGGCGCTGTGCCGGAACCGGCGCTCAGACTGCCGAAGTTTCCTCGGCGATCCATTGCCGCAGCTGCTCGCGTGATTCGCGCGCCAAGGTCAGGAAGCGGAAGCCCACCCAGGCCTGGCCCGGTGCATGGGTCTGCTCGCTCCAGAGCAGGTGCACGCCGACGTCGATCAGCAGCGGCTGACCCTGCGGGCCGGGGATGGTGAACTGCAGCTGGTACAGCGCATCGTCCTGCATCGGCACCGAGGCCAGCATCAGCATGCCGGTTTCGGAGACATTGCCGAGTCGGCCGATCACGGTCTCGGCCATCAGATCGGTCACGGGGACCAGCTCGGCCACCTGGCGACGCGGCGCGCGGCGGGTATCGGGTGTGGTCATTCGGCGCTCTCCGCAGGCGTGCCGGCCAGCGAGCGCAGGGTCCGCAGGGTGGCCTGCCAGGCACGATCAATCAGCCTGCCCTTGTCTTCGGTGACGATTCGCACCTGGCCATGGGCCATCAACCGCGACAGGGCATCCAACGAATGCTCGCCCACTTTCTGCCCACGTTGATTGACGAACAGCGCGTTATCGGTGATCAGGCTGTACCAGGACAACCGCTGCCGGCGCACGTCGCCCTGCTGGTTGGTGGTGAACTCGAACCAGGTCCCGAACGGCAGGGTGCGCAGCTGGCGATAGCAGTCGTCCTCGGCGGTGCTGCGCGCGAGCGGGGCGACCTTGCGCGGATCACTGGCATCGGCCTGTTCGCCCAGCCGGGTGCGGGCGCGCAGGCGGGCGGTGAGTTCGGTACGTGAACTGCTGTCATCCTCGCCGCCGGGCGTGGACAGGCGCCGCGCGATCGCGGCTGCTTCGTCCTGGTGATAGCCGACCTGCAGCAGAGCGGACTCGACCTGCTGGCCCAGCGCATCATCGCGCTCGGCCACGCCCGGCGCCAGGCAGGTCACCTCGGCGATCCGGGCGGTTTCCTGCTGGCGCTGCTGCCACTGCGGCGAGGTCTCGCCGTTGCGCAGCAGGGTGAGCGTGAGCACATCCGACCACGCCTGTTTCAGCAGCGCCTGCACGAAGCGCGGGGGCGCGGCCTGCGCGCACACCTGCTCGATGCTGGTGCTGGCCTGTTGCTTGGCCGCCTCCAGGCGCTCCTTGCCGCGGGCGGCTTCGACATGACGGCGCTCGGCCAGTTCGGCCTTGTGCGCCAGCGCGCGGAAGTGCTGCTGGATCTCCTCGTTGGCGGTGTCGAAGACCGCCACATCGCCGTCGTACGCGTTGACCACCTGGTCGACCGCGTGGCCGAGCTTCTGCACCAGCTGCGGATCCACATCTTCCTCGCCCAGCCAGTTGGCGCCGGCCTCGGCTACCGCATTGAGCAGCTCGCGCGCCGGGTGCTGGTCGCGCACGAAGAAGGCCGGGTCGGACAGGGCCGCGCGGGCGACCGGCACCTGCAGGCGGGTCAGCAGGTCGGCGGCCACGGCCTCGGGCCGCACCTCGCGCTGGATCTGTCCATACAGCATGTCGAGCAGGTCGAAGGTGTCGCTGTCCTTGACCGTCAATGAGGCCTGCGCGCCATGCTCGGCACGGACCTGGGCGAGCAGCGCGTTGTGCAGATCGGCCATGCTGCGGCGGGCGCCGCCGGGAGCGACCGCTTGGCCCTGCAGCCTGGCCAGCGTGGCGTGCACGGCTTCGGCGGGTACCGCCAGCGCGGGGAGCGCCTCGGGCGCCAGGAAGGCGTTTTCCGTGGGGGTGGCAACGGCCTGGGCCGAGGCGCCGACGGCTTGCGCGGCCAGCGCTCCGCCGCCAGGTACCGCGCCGGCCGCATGTGCCTGCCGGGCAGCGCCCAACAGCTGGTGCAGCGCTGACATCGCCGGTGCACCGAGGTCGGCGGCAATGGGGCTGGTGGGGAGGCTCGGCGCTGACACAGACACTGACGCCGATGCCGTCGGCGAGGCCGCCGCCGCGCCACCGATGGGTGTGGTGCTGTCCGGCGCGGTGGACGCCGTGGTCAAGGCCATGGCGTGCTCGGTCATTGCTGCCCAGCCGGTGCTCGGCGCGCTGCCGTTCCAGCCGGTCAGGGGCCGCGCCGCCGCGCCGCCGCGTGCGCCGGGCAGGCCGCGCTCGGGGCCGGTGATGATCCGGCGCGTCGTGGCCGAGCGCGCCAGATACGGGGTGTAGACCAGCCCGGGCAGGACGCCTTCGTGCCCCAACAGGATGTTGGCGCGCTCCAGCAGTTCACCCAGCCGCTCCAGCAGTTGACGGTCGAACACGCGGTACAGCGCCAGCTGTGTTTCCAGGCCCAGCGCGAAGTCTTCACCCAGTTCGCGCACGATCCGGCACAGCGCCTGCGGGCCGAACGGCAGGTCATCGACATCGAAGGCCGGTCCGGCGGCGAGCACCCCGAAGCGTTGGCCGAGCAACTGCAGGGCGGTGGCCGAGCGCTGGGCTTCGCGGCGGATGATGTCCACCAGCACGATGTCGCGGTCCACGTCGGTGTCGTTGACCAGGGTCAGCGCGGTGGCCGAAACGGATACCTCGGTCGGGACGATGCGCTGGGCGTGGCGTGGACCGCGCAAACTGGCCAGGCTCACCGCCACCGCCTCCAGGAAGCGTGGGCCGAACTGCGCGTTGACCTCATGCAGCTGGCGGGCCTGCGCGAATATGTCGGCTTGGATCTGGCTGTTGCGCGCGCGCTCGGCATCGCGGAACAGCTCGCGCTCGAGCTCCACGATGGTCAGTTTGAGTGGCGCGGTGAGGGTCTGCACTGCCAGCCCGTGCAGCGCGGCCAGCAGGCGACGCACGCGCGGCGGCGCGGCCACGTCCGCAAAGCGGGTCATGTCGGGCTGGGACGACGAAGGTGCGGGCGCAGACATCCGATGTTCTTCCAGCTCCCCTGAGAACACGGAATCTAACGGTTTCGCCCGGTCCCTGCCAGAAGCGACAAGGTTCGAGGTTCCCGGCGCCGGCCAGCGGCCGGCATTACCGTCCGGGCAGGCGCCGCCTGCTCAGGGCAGGAACAGCTCGACCACGTCGTTGGTGAAGCGCCGGCCCAGTTCGGTTGGCATGGCGTCATCGCCGGCCACGGTCATCCAGCCCTTGGCCACGGCAATGCGCAGCGGCTCGGCGATCCGCGCCCGGTCCAGGCCGGTCCGCGATTCGAAATCCTTCAGGCTGAAGCCTTCATGCAGGCGCAGCAGGTTGAGCATGTACTCGAACGGAAGTCGCTCGGCGCTGATCACATCGTCGCCGCCGATCGAGGCTGCGGTTCCGGCAGTGTCCATGAAGGTCTGCGGATGCTTGTGCTTCCAGCGGCGCAGCACGTGTTCTTCAGCGCCGCTGCTGATCTTGCCGTGTGCACCGGCGCCGATCCCCAGGTAGTCGCCAAAGCGCCAGTAATTGAGGTTGTGCTGGCTCTGCCGGCCGGGTTTTGCGTAGGCGCTGACCTCGTACTGCGCATAGCCGGCCTCGGCCAGCATCTGCTGGCAGTGCTCCTGGATGTCCCATGCCGAATCTTCATCGGGGATGCCCTGCGGCGGCCGCGCGAAGAACACGGTGTTCGGCTCCAGGGTGAGCTGGTAGTGCGACATGTGGGTGGGCTGCAGCGCGAACGCGCGCTCCAGGTCATGTTCGGCCTGGGCCAGCGTCTGCTGCGGCAACGCGTACATCAGGTCGATGTTGAAGTTGTCGTAGCCCGCATCCTGGGCCAGCTTCACCGCACGCTCGGCTTCGCCGCTGTCGTGGATGCGGCCCAGGCGCTTGAGCGCCTCGTCGTTGAAGGTCTGGATGCCGAAGCTGATCCGGTTCACCCCGGCCGCGCGGTAGCGGTCGAAACGGCCGTGCTCGGCGGTGCCCGGGTTGGTCTCCAGCGTCACTTCCAGGTTCGGCGCGAAACGCAGCCGGGCCGAGGCCGCCTGCAGGAAACGGTCGATCGCCTCCGGCGGGAACAGGCTCGGCGTGCCGCCACCGAAGAACACACTGCTCACCACCCGGCCCCAGACCAGCGGCAGATCCTGATCGAGATCGCGGATCAACGCGTCGATGTACGCCTCGAACGGCAGCTCGCCCTTGGCCGCATGCGAGTTGAAATCGCAGTACGGGCATTTGCGCACGCACCACGGCAGATGCACGTACAACGCCAGCGGCGGCGTAACCAACCGCGGAGCGTGGTCGTGATCACCCGTGCAGGTTTCGCCGGGCAGGTGGGAGCAGGGGTCGTGTGCCATCACAGCAGGGCGGGCAGCTTCTGCTTGAGCAGCTGCAGGGCTTTGGCGCGGTGGCTCATCGCGTTCTTCAGGTCCGGCGCCATTTCAGCCGCGGTCTGCGCCAGCACCGGGTCCAGGAACAGCGGGTTGTAGCCGAAGCCGTGGCTGCCACGCAGCTCATCGAGGATCACGCCCTCCCAGCTGCCTTCACAGATCAGCGGCTGCGGATCATCGGCATGGCGCAGCAGCACGATCACCGCATAGAAGCGGGCGCTGCGCCGATCGGCCGGTACATCGCGCATCGCCTCGAGCAGCTTGGCGTTGTTGGCGGCATCGTTGGTCGGGCTGCCGGCATAGCGCGCGCTGTACAGGCCGGGTGCGCCGTCGAGCGCATCCACGATCAGGCCCGAATCGTCGGCCAGCGCCGGCAGGCCGGTGCTCTGGCAGGCATGGCGCGCCTTGATCAGGGCGTTCTCGACGAAGGTCAGGCCGGTTTCCGGGACGTCGCTGACGCCCAGTTCGCCCTGCGCCACGATCTCCAGCGGCAGGCCGCCGAGCATGGCCTGCAGTTCCTTCAGTTTGCCGGCGTTGCCGCTGGCCAGGACCAGTTTCATTGCTTGGGCTCCAGCAGATCCCACGTGTTGCCGTACAGATCGCGGAACACCGCGACCGTCGCGTAGACCTCCTCGCGTGGGGTTTCGAGGAAGACCACGCCACGCGCGGTCATCGCTGCGTGGTCGCGCCAGAAATCATCGGTGTTCAGGAAAAATCCGACCCGGCCACCGGTCTGGTTGCCGATCCGCGCGCGCTGTTCGTCGTTGCTGGCACGCGCCAGCAACAAGGCGGCCGCGCTGCCGTCGCCCGGCCCGACCACCACCCAGCGCTTGTCGCCCTGGTCGATGTCATCGATCAGGCTGAAGCCCAGCGCGCCGGTGTACCAGGCGATCGCCTCGTCGTAGTCGGCCACTACCAGGGTGGTCAGGGCGATACGACGGTTCATGCCTTGGCCAGGGCCGCCTGCTGCGCAGCGAACAGATCCTTGATGCCCTTTTCGGCCAGGACCAGCAGCGCATCCAGTTCATCACGGCGGAAGGCGTGGCCTTCGGCGGTGCCCTGCAGTTCGATGAAACCGCCACCGTCGTTCATCACGACGTTCATGTCGGTATCGCAGTCGCTGTCTTCGGCGTAATCCAGATCCAGCACCGGGGTGCCGCGGTACACGCCCACCGACACCGCCGCGACGGCGCCGAAGATCGGGTTGCGCTTGATGTCGCCGCGCTTGATCAGGAAGTTCACCGCATCCACCAGGGCCACGTAGGCGCCTGTGATGGCGGCGGTACGGGTGCCGCCGTCGGCCTGCAGCACGTCGCAGTCCAGGGTGATGGTGCGCTCGCCCAGCGCGCCGCGGTCGATGCAGGCGCGCAGCGTGCGGCCGATCAGGCGCTGGATTTCCAGGGTACGGCCACCCTGCTTGCCGCGGGCGGCTTCGCGGTCGTTACGGGTGTGGGTCGAACGCGGCAGCATGCCGTACTCGGCGGTCACCCAGCCTTCGCCCTTGCCACGCAGGAAGCCCGGCACGCGGTTTTCCACGCTGGCCGTGCACAGCACGCGGGTCTCGCCGAAGCTGATCAGCACCGAGCCCTCGGCGTGACGGGTGAAGGCGCGCTCGATGCGCACTTCGCGCAGCTGGTCGGCCTGGCGGCCACTGGGACGGGAATCAGTCATGCTCAAGTTCCGGTAAGACGGGGGATGCGGGGCCACGCCCGGGCCGGGGACCGGCGGGCGAGGAGGCTCTAAGGAGACCGCTAGGGTACCATTTGCACTTTGAGAGCACCGGAAACCCGCATGATTCGAAGCATGACCGCCTATGCCAACGGCGAGCGCGCCACCCGCTGGGGCACGCTGGCCTGTGAGCTGCGCTCGGTCAACCACCGGTTCCTGGAGGTCGGCGTCCGCCTGCCCGAAGAACTGCGTGCGTTGGAGCCGCACCTGCGCGAGCGCGTCGCTTCCCGCTGCAGCCGCGGCAAGATCGATCTGGTCATTCGCCTGCGCGCGCCGGAGGTCACCGGTGCACTTGTGGTCAACGATGCGCTGCTGGGCCAGCTCGGCGAGCTGGCGACCCGGCTGTCCTCGAGCTTCCCGAGCCTGCAGGTGAGCTTCACCGAACTGCTGCAGATGCCGGGTGTCATGCAGGGCGAGGCGGTCGATGCCGCCGCGCTGCATGCCGAAGCCCTGGCGCTGCTGGATACGGCGCTGGACGGCTTCGTTGCCGCGCGTGAGCGTGAAGGCGACAAGCTGGCCACCGCGATCCAGGAGCGCGTGGACAGCATCGAGCGCATTGCCGCCGAGGTCACCACCCTGATCCCGCTGATCCGCGAAGGCCAGCGCACCAAGCTGGCGGCCCGCCTGGCCGACCTGCCGCACCCGGTCGATCCCGGTCGTGCCGAACAGGAACTGGTGATGTGGCTGCAGAAGCTGGACGTGGATGAGGAGCTGGACCGCCTGGGCAGCCACATCGCCGAGATCCGCCGCGTCTTCAAGCAGCGTGAGCCGGTCGGTCGCCGCCTGGACTTCCTGCTGCAGGAGTTCAACCGCGAGGCCAATACGCTGGGCTCCAAATCGGTGGACAGCCGCACCTCCAATGCCGCCGTCGAGCTGAAGGTGCTGATCGACCAGATCCGCGAACAGGTGCAGAACATCGAATGAGCAGCCCGATCCCGCCCGTCGGCGCGCCTGCGCGCGGCACCCTGTACATCGTGGCCGCGCCTTCCGGGGCCGGCAAAAGCAGCATCGTCAACGCCACCCTGGCCCGCGACCCGCAGATCGCCCTGTCGATCTCGTTCACCTCGCGCGCCACGCGCCCGGGTGAAATCAATGGTGAGCACTACCACTTCGTCAGCGCCGAGGAATTCGAGCGGATGATCGCCGCCGGCGACTTCTTCGAACATGCCTGGGTGCATGGCGACTGGAAGGGCACCGCGCGGCAGTCGGTCGAGCCGCAGCTGTCGGCCGGCCAGGACGTGCTGCTGGAGATCGACTGGCAGGGCGCCCAGCAGGTCCGCCAGCTGGTGCCAGGCACGGTCACCGTGTTCATCCTGCCGCCGTCCAAGCAGGCGCTGCAGGACCGGATGCGCAAGCGCGGGCAGGACAGCGAGGCGGTGATCGCCCAGCGCCTGGCCGCCGCGCGTGAAGAGATGCTGCACTTCAACGACTTCGACTACGTGATCGTCAACGAGGTCTTCGAGACCGCGGTGGACGAGCTGTGTGCCATCTTCACGGCCAGCCGCCTGCGCCGGGAAGCCCAGAAGGTCCGCCACGCGGGCCTCATCCAGGCCCTGCTGACCCAGGATCCGGCCACAACTGACTGATTCTCAACGGGGTGCTAGCCGGTTGGCTTGATTTTGTCCAGCCCTGGCCGGTACAATCCGTCCCCTTTCCCTCATTCGATTGAGCAGCCCTCACCGGCTGCCGGGAGCCCGCATGGCCCGCATCACCGTAGAAGATTGTCTGGAAGTCGTGAACAACCGTTTCGAACTGGTCATGATGGCGTCCAAGCGCGCCCGTCAGCTGGCCAATGGCGTCCAGGCCACCCTGGACAACAGCGAAACCGAAGACAAGCCGACCGTGCTGGCGCTGCGCGAAATTGCCGCCCGCAAGATCGACAACGCCCTGATCGACGAAGTCGAGAAGGCCGAGCGCGAGCGTGCCGAGCGTGAAGCACTGGAATGGGCCGCTGCCGAAGTCGTCGCCGACGAAGACATGTCCAAGAACGACGACTGATCGCCTCGCGCGTCCGTTGTTGTTGCTGCGAACAGCCCGCCTTTTGGCGGGCTGTTTCGTTTGTGCCGCCAGTGGCCGCGGCGGGGCCGTGTTGTTGCAGGTGAAACTCCCTGTTCAGGATTTGCCGATATCACGCCGCTGGCATAGTCTTTGAGCATGAACCCAGGCCCCACTGCCAAGGTCGCCACGCCCGCCGGCGCGGCCGTACCCGACTATGTCCTCCAGCTTGAGCGCGCAGCGCACTATCTGCCGCCCGACCAACTGCCACTGCTGCGCCGCGCCTGGGAAGTAGGCGCCGCCGCGCATGCCGGCCAGACCCGCAAGTCGGGCGAGCCCTACATCACCCATCCGGTCGCCGTGGCGCAGGTGCTGGCCGAGCTCGGACTGGACGTGGAGGCGCTGATCGCCGCGATCCTGCACGACACCATCGAAGACACGCCGCTGACCCGCGAGGAGCTGGCCGCCGAGTTCGGCGAAGCCGTGGCCGAACTGGTCGATGGCGTCACCAAGCTGGACAAGCTGAAGTTCCGCGACCGCCAGGAGGCGGCGGCGGAGAGTTTCCGCAAGATGCTGCTGGCGATGTCGCGCGACCTGCGCGTGATCATGATCAAGCTGGCCGACCGCCTGCACAACATGCGTACGCTGGGTGCGCAAAGCCGCGAAGCGCGCGGCCGCATCGCCCGCGAAACGCTGGAAATCTACGCCCCCATCGCGCAGCGCCTGGGCATGAGCCTGGTCAAAAGCGAGCTGCAGAACCTGGGCTTCAAGGCGCTGTACCCGTGGCGCCACGCCATCCTGGAAAAGCACATCCGCAGCCAGCCGGTGGTGCGCCGGGAGGCGATGGCGCAGGTGGAGGTGCAGCTGTCCCAGCGGCTGGCCAAGGAAGGGCTGGAGCACCGGCTGGTCAGCCGCATCAAGACCCCGTGGAGCATCTACAACAAGATGCACGACGAGAACAAATCCTTCGACCAGGTGATGGATGTGTTCGGCTTCCGCCTGGTCGTGCGCAACGTGCCCAGCGCCTACCACGCGCTCGGCGCGGTGCATGCCACCTTCAAGCCGCTGGACGGGCGCTTCCGCGATTTCATCGCGATCCCCAAGGCCAACGGTTACCAGTCGCTGCACACGGTGCTGTTCGGGCCGTATGGCTCGCCGATCGAGGTGCAGATCCGCACCGAGGAAATGGACCTGATCGCCGAGCGCGGCGTGGCCGCGCACTGGACCTACAAGTTCGGGGGCGACTCGCCCAACAGCGCGCAGAGCCGTGCGCATGCGTGGATCGTGGAGTTGATCGATTCGCAGCGTGCCGCCGGCTCGTCGCTGGAATTCCTGGACAACGTCAAGGTGGATCTGTTCCCGGACGAGGTCTATCTGTTCACGCCCAAGGGCAAGATCCTGGCGCTGCCGCGCAATTCCACCGCGCTCGATTTCGCCTACGCGGTGCACACCGACGTGGGCAACATGGCCGTGGCCTCGCGCGTGGACAAAAAGCTGGTGCCGCTGCGCACCAAGCTGGTCAGTGGGCAGACGGTGGAAGTGATCACCGCGCGTTCGGCCACGCCCAAGCCGCAGTGGCTGGAGTTCGTGGTCAGTTCCAAGGCACGCACCGCCATCCGCCATCAGCTCAAGCAGCTGGAGCACGAGGACGCGGTGCAGTTGGGCCATCGAATGCTGGACCGCGCGCTGGAGGCGATGGACAGCTCGCTGGAGCGGCTGCCGAAGGGCCGCCTGGATGCGTTCCTGGCCGAGCACCGGTATCCGCGCCTGGAGGCCCTTCTGGCCGAAGTGGCGCTGGGCAACTGGATGCCCAACCAGGCCGCACAGGCGCTGATGGCGTATGCGGAGCTGCGCGGTGGGGCGCATTCGAAGCATTCGCAGGAAAAGATCCTGATCAACGGCAGCGAGCGCGGGGTGGTGAGCTTCGCGAACTGTTGCCAGCCGATTCCGGGCGACGACATCATGGGCTACCACACGGCCGGCAAGGGCATCGTGGTGCACCGTCTGGACTGCCCGAACCTGGCCGAGCTGCGCAAGTCGCCGGAGCGCTGGGTGCCGATCGGATGGGATACGACGGTGTCGGGGGATTACGACACGTCGTTGATCGTGGAGGTGGAGAACGGGACCGGCGTGCTGGCGCAGTTGGCGGCGGCGATCGCGCAGAGCCATTCCAACATCGAGCGGGTGGATTATCTGGACCGCGATTTCAACGCGGCGGTGCTGGCGTTCAATATCCAGGTGCGTGATCGGAACCATCTGGCGGAAGTGATGCGGCGTCTGCGGCGGTTGTCGGTGGTGCAGTCGGTTCGCCGGCAATAAACCGCGTTCCGCGCGGCGATGATGGGCCCCGGCGCGCTTGGCGCACCACCGGGGTAGAGCCGACCGTTGGTCGGCTACCGTGCACCGTGCGGCGATGGCCGGCTCGAACGCCTCTTCGCCGGGCAATGGGCACACCACCGCGGGGTAGAGCCGACCGTTGGTCGGCTGCCGTGCACCGTGCGGCGATGGTCGGCTACCGTGCACCGCGCGGCGATGATCGGCTCCAATGCCTCATCGCCGGGCAATGGGCACACCCCGGGGTAGAGCCGACCGTTGGTCGGCTGCTCGCCCACCGCGCGGCGATGATCGATATGGTCGGCCAGCCGACCAACGGTCTTCGTCATTCTCCGGCCAGCCGACCAATCGTCTTCGTCATTTTCCGGCCAGCCGACCAATCGTCTTCGTCATTCTCCGGCCAGCCGACCAACGGTCGGCTCTACCAGAGATTGCGGCTTCGATTGCGGCTTCGGATGCTTCTCGGGGAGGGCGAGTCCGGCGGTACAATGGTGGGCCCATTTTTGTCCCCCTGGAGCTTCCATGTCCCGTCAGATCATTACCAGTGCCAAGGCCCCGGCGGCCATCGGTCCGTATTCGCAGGCTGTGCGCGCGGGCAATACCGTGTATTTCTCGGGCCAGATTCCGCTGGACCCGGCTACCGGTGACATCGTCGGTGCCGGCGATATCGAGGCGCAGGCGCGTCGTGCGTTCGACAACCTGAAGGCCGTGGCCGAAGAGGCCGGTGGCTCGTTGGATCAGATCGTGCGCCTGGGCCTGTACCTGACCGATCTGGGCGAATTCGCCAAGGTCAATGCGGTCATGCAGGATTACTTCAAGGCGCCGTTCCCGGCACGTTCGACCATCGAAGTGGCGGGTCTGCCGAAGGCCGCCAACTTTGAAGTCGATGCGGTGATGGTGCTCGACCAGGCCTGACGTGGCGCGGTCACGGGCTCCTGCACCGGCGCTGGCCGCGGCCGGGGAGGCATCGTTGTCGATGCTCTCCGGTATCGGGCCGGCGGTGGCGATCAAGCTGGCCGCCCGTGGCCTGTCGTCGCTGCAGGATCTGTGGTTGCATCTGCCACTGCGCTATGAAGACCGTACCCGGCTGACCACCATTGCCCAGTTGCAGCCGGGGCTGGCGGCGCAGGTGGAGGGGCGGGTGAGTGCGGTGGAGCGCGGGTTCCGCTATCGGCCGGTGCTCAAGGTCGCGATCGAGGATGATTCGTACGGCACGCTGGTGCTGCGTTTCTTCCATTTCCGTGCCCAGCAGGTCGCGCAGTTTGCCGTGGGCACGCGCATCCGCTGCTACGGCACCGCCAAGCCTGGCCATCACGGGCTGGAGATCGTCCATCCCAGTTACCGGGTGATGGGCGGCAATGAGGATGACGAGCTGGGCGACAGCCTCGATCCGGTCTATCCGGCAGTCGAGGGGGTCGGGCCGGCGACGATGCGTAAGTTCATCGGCCTGGCGCTGGACAGGCTGCCGGAAGAATCCACGCTGGAACTGCTGCCAGCCGGTTGGTTGTCGGGGCTGGGGTTGCCCTCGCTGCGCAGTGCGCTGTTGACCGTGCACCGGCCACCGCCGGACGCCGATCTGGTGGCGCTGGCCGCGGGCCGACATCCGGCGCAACGCCGGTTGGCCCTCGAAGAACTGCTGGCGCACCACTTGAGTCTGCGCCGTCAGCGCATGGCGTTGCAGGCGCATCACGCGCCATCGCTGCGCGGGCAGGGTGCCTTGGTGGCGCAGTTGCGCGACAGCCTGCCGTTCCAGCTGACCGGTGCGCAGCAGCGCGTGTTCGAGCAGATCCGCAAGGACCTGGCCAAGGCGCATCCGATGCTGCGGCTGGTGCAGGGCGATGTCGGCTCGGGCAAGACCGTGGTGGCTGCGTTGGCGGCGATGCTGGCGGTGGAGCGGGGTAAGCAGGTCGCATTGGCCGCACCCACCGAGCTGCTCGCCGAGCAGCACATGAACAATCTGCGCGCCTGGCTGGAGCCGCTGGGCGTGCGCACCGCATGGCTGGCCGGCAAGGTCACCGGCAAGGCGCGCACCAAGGTATTGGCCGAGGTCGCCTCGGGCGAGGCGCAGGTGGTGGTCGGTACGCACGCGCTGATGCAGGACAGTGTGGTGTTCAAGGACCTGGCATTGGCCATCGTCGATGAGCAGCACCGCTTCGGTGTGCACCAGCGGCTGGCGCTGCGCGACAAGGGGGCGGATGGGCGCAGCGTGCCGCACCAGCTGGTGATGACCGCGACACCGATTCCGCGCACCTTGGCGATGTCCGAATACGCCGATCTGGATGTCTCGGCGATCGACGAACTGCCGCCAGGACGCACGCCGGTGCAGACCGTGGCACTCAACAATGAT
Organism: Stenotrophomonas sp. TWI1151; assembly: GCF_039673135.1. Classification (NCBI taxonomy): domain Bacteria; kingdom Pseudomonadati; phylum Pseudomonadota; class Gammaproteobacteria; order Lysobacterales; family Lysobacteraceae; genus Stenotrophomonas; species Stenotrophomonas sp. TWI1151. The sequence continues at coordinate 223,206 of NZ_JBDJLA010000005.1, read as the reverse complement.
CGCCGGCCGGAGTTGATCGAGCGCATCGCGGTCGCGTGCCGCGAAGGTCAGCAGGTGTACTGGGTCTGCACGCTGATCGAGGAAAGCGAAGAGCTCGATGCCACGCCGGCGCAGGCCACGTTCGAATCGCTGCAGGCGCTGCTGCCGGGCGTGCGCGTGGGGCTGGTGCACGGGCGGCTGAAGGCGAGTGAGAAACTTGCCACGATGGTCGCCTTCAAGGCCGGCCAAATCGATCTGCTGGTGGCCACCACGGTGATCGAGGTCGGCGTGGACGTGCCCAATGCCTCGTTGATGATCATCGAGAACGCCGAGCGTCTCGGCCTGGCCCAGCTGCACCAGCTGCGCGGCCGGGTAGGGCGCGGCTCGGCGGTCTCGCGGTGCGTGCTGCTGTATCAGGCGCCGTTGTCGACCATGGCGCGCGAGCGGCTGGAAACGATGCGGCAGACCAACGATGGCTTCCTGATCGCCGAGAAGGATCTGGAGCTGCGCGGCCCGGGCGAACTGCTGGGCACACGACAGACCGGCCTGGCCGGCTTCAGGATGGCCGATCTGGCCCGCGATGCGGATCTGTTGCCCGGCGTGCACGCGCTTGCCGAGCGGCTGCTGGCGGAGGCGCCGGACGTGGCCGACCAGGTCGTGCGGCGCTGGATCGGCACGGCCGTGCGGTACGCGTCGGCATAGTCCGCCGCCAGGCGGATACCGGGGGGCATTCGCAGACAGGCCTGCCGGCCGCGGAGTGGCCCATCCGACTGCGAGGAAACCAAGCGAAGCAGCAGCCACGCACATCTGCTGCCGATAAGCCTTCTGGCTACCATGAGGAGCAGGCGGGCACCGCCTTGTATTTGTCATGACAGGGTGCGAAAGTCCCTTGCCGATTATCAAGACGGCAACGATGAGCAAGAAGATTCCGCTGTTGATCGACACCGACCCCGGTGTCGATGATGCCCTGGCCCTGTTGATGGCCTTTGCCGATGAGCGCCACGATATCGTTGGCCTGACCATCGCCGCCGGCAACGTAGGCCTGGACCACACGGTCCGCAATGCCCTGAAGCTGTGCGAAGTGGCTGGCCGTGACGACGTGCCGGTCTACGCCGGTACCGCCGACCCGCTGCTGCACCCCTCCGTCGATGCCGCCCATGTGCACGGCGCCGATGGCTTTGGCGATGTGAACCTGCCGGCTGCCAAGCGCCAGGCCGAGGCCGAGCACGCCGCGCTGGCGATCCTGCGCCTGTCGCACGAATACGCCGGTGAGCTGTTCCTGGTTGCACTCGGCCCGCTGACCAACCTGGCGCTGGCCCTGAAGCTCGACCCGACCCTGCCGCAGCGCGTGAAGCGCTTCCTGGTCATGGGCGGGGCGGTGACCTGCCACGGCAACATCACCCCGGCCGCCGAGTTCAACATCGCCTTCGATCCGGAGGCGGCGCACATCGTGTTCACCGGCTTCCCGCACATCGAAGTGGCCGATTGGGAGGCCACCGTCGCCCACGGCCTGCTGCATGCCGACGTCGAGCAGTGGCTGGCGGCCGATAGCGACAAGGCCCGTTTCTACGAGCTGATCTCGCGCCAGACCCGCCTGTGGTCCGAAGACAGCCGTGGCGAGCGCTGGTACGCCGCCGATGCCCTGGCGATGGCCTGGGCGCTGCAGCCGGAAGGCGCGTTGCGGGTCGAATCCCGTCCGCTGAACGTGGAACTGGCCGGTGTGCACAGCCGGGGTGCTACCATTGTCGACTGGAACCGCCAGACCGGGCAGCCTGACAACACTCAGCTGCTGATGGCCTACGACCAGGGTCGCTTCGAGGCCCAGGTGAGGGCGGCACTCGGCGTCTGATGACGCCGCTGCGGCGGACCTTTCGCACGGTTGATGGACCCGGCTTGCCCTTTGCGGCGGCCGAGACTATAATGCCGCTCTTGACCACCAGCCCTTATTACGGTGCGCGCCCATGAAGGCCGATATTCATCCTGCTTACCGCGACGTGGTTTTCCACGACGTTACCTCTGATTTCAAGATCCTGACCCGTTCGACCATGTCCACCAAGGACACGATCAAGTGGGAAGACGGCAACGAGTATCCGCTCGTCAAGGTTGAAATCTCCTCGGCTTCGCATCCGTTCTACACGGGCAAGCACAAGGTGATCGACACCAGCGGCCGTATCGACAAGTTCCAGAAGCGTTTCGGCAAGCCGGCGCCGACCGCGGCCTGATCTGTCGACGCAGCTGCTTGAAAACAACGGTCGCCTTGGCGGCCGTTGTTTTTTGTTGTTCCCGGTTTGCTGAACGCCAGGTGAGGCCCACATGCCCCGCCGACGGAACGCTGTGTCCGTGCGTTGGCGCGCGCCCTTGCGCACGCTGGGATAGCGCCTGCGGCGCGGTCAGGAACCTGCGTCTACGACTTCCGTCCTAGGGCGTCGAAAATGTTGCTGTGCGATAATGGCGGGATCCACGATAACGATCGTGGACTTCCTTCACGTGCCTGACCCATGCGCTTGGGCGGGCGCCTTCCCTCGAGGAGCGCACACAGTGTCCGATCTTGATCAGGTCACGCTCAACGCCGGCGACACGTCGGTTGTTCTGCCAGTCATCAAACCCACGCTCGGCAACGATTGCGTCGATATCTCGAAGCTGACCAAGGAAACCGGTCTCTTCACGTACGACTCCGGCTTCACCGCCACCGCCAGCTGCAAGTCCGCCATCACCTATATCGACGGTGACCAGGGCGTGCTGCTGTATCGCGGCTATCCCATCGAGCAGCTCTCGGAAAAGTCGAGCTACGTCGAAGTGGCCTACCTGCTGATCAACGGCGAGCGTCCGAGCGCCGAGCAGTTGAAGGCCTTCACCGACGAGCTGGCGGCCGAAGCCGATGTGGATCCGTCGATCAACACGCTGATCGGCAGCTTCGCCAAGGATGCCCATCCGATGGCCATCCTGACCGCCGCCATCGCGCAGCTGTCGGGCATCTACCACGCCTCGCTGGACCTGTCCGACGCCGAACAGCGTCGTCATGCCGCGGTGCGCCTGATCGCCAAGGTGCCGACCCTGTCGGCCCTGATCTACCGCCACGGCAAGGGCCTGCCGGCCAACAAGCCGGACACCTCGCTGGATTACGTCAGCCGCTTCCTGAAGCAGACCTTCGAGTCGGCCGATGGCCAGTACGAGCTGAACCAGGACGTGGTCAAGGCGCTGGATCTGCTGTTCATCCTGCACGCCGATCATGAGCAGAACGCCTCGACCTCGACCGTGCGTCTGGTCGGTTCGACCGGTGCCAACCCGTACGCGTCGGTCGCTGCTGGCGTCACCGCGCTGTGGGGTCCGGCCCACGGCGGTGCCAACGAAGCCGTGCTGAAGATGCTCGAAGAGATCGGTTCGGCCGACAACGTCGAGTCCGCCGTGCTCAAGGCCAAGGACAAGACCTCCGGCTTCCGCCTGATGGGCTTTGGCCACCGCGTGTACAAGAACTTCGACCCGCGCGCCAAGGTCATCGGTGTGATGACCGGCAAGGTGCTGGAACAGCTGGGCGTGCAGGATCCGCTGCTGGACGTGGCCGTCAAGCTGGAGCAGGCCGCGCTGCAGGATGACTACTTCGTCGCCCGCAAGCTGTACCCGAACGTCGATTTCTACAGCGGCATCATCTACAAGGCGCTGCAGATCCCGACCGAAATGTTCACCGTCATGTTCGCCCTCGGCCGTACCTCCGGCTGGGTGGCCCATTGGCTGGAACAGCAGGTCGATCCGGAAATGAAGATCGGCCGTCCGCGCCAGGTCTACACCGGCAGCGACGTGCGCGACTACCAGGGCTGATCGCCCCGGCAGGTTGTGATGAAAACGCCCCGCACTGCGGGGCGTTTTTTTTGGGCGCCGCCGGTCACCTCTTTTCGTACTTCTTGCATGGGCCTCACTTCGATCGAGGTACAACCTTGGCGGTCATCCTCACGCCCATGGAGTCCCTCATGAATCGTCTGATCGCCGTAGTCCTCATCGCCGCACCGCTGAGCGTGGTCAGCGCCGGCGCACATGCCCAGTACACCGGCCCTGGCGCGACCAGCGCGGTCACAACCGTCGCTGAAGCCCGCGACCAGCGCGATGACCAGCCCGTCGTACTGCAGGGCACGCTGATCGCCAAGATCGGCCACGAACGCTATCGCTTCAAGGATGCCACCGGCGAGATCGACGTCGAGATCGATGACAAGGATCTGCCCGACCGGCAGCCCGTCAGCGCGACGACCGTGGTGGAGCTGCAGGGAGAAGTCGATACGCATCGCTTCAAGCCCACCGATATCGATGTGGAGCATGTGCGGATCATCGGCACGCGCTGATTTTCCTGCACCGTCGGATGCCCCGCATTGCGGGGCGTTTGGCGTTCAGCGCATGGTGATCGTCAGCGTGCTTCCGCGTAACGGCTGGGCGACTCCCCCAGCACGCGGCGGAACGCCGACGAAAACGCGCTTGGGCTGGCGTATCCCAGATCCAGTGCGATCCGCGTAACCGGCTGCCCGGCACCCAGGCGTTCGATCGCGGCGAGCAGGCAGACCTGCTGGCGCCATTCGGCAAAGCCCACCCCGGTGTCCGCGCGGAACTGGCGGGTGAACGTGCGCCGGCTCATGCCCGCCTCGGCGGCGACCTCATCGAGCGAGGCGGCGATCGAGGGCGCATCGAACAGCTGCTGGCAGGTGCGCACAAGGCGCGGGTCGCGGGGCAGCGGTGCATGCAGTGACAGGCGTGGCATCGCGGCGATCTCCGCGACCAGCAGCTGCATCAGCCGACCGCCGCGACCGTCCAGGTCGTACATCGCCGGCAGGTCGACCGCATCGTCCATCAGGTGCCGCAGCAGCGCCGATACGGCATACACGCCGCAGCGCGCAGGCAACCGGACCGCCGCCACTTCGTCCGCTGCCACGAACACATTGAGCATCGTGACCGGGCCACGCATCGCCATGGCGTGGGCGACGCCTGCGGGCACCCAGCAGGCACGCTGCGGTGGTACCAGCCAGCGTCCCTCGGGTGTGGTGAGGCTGATGGTGCCGCGCGAGGCAAACGCGAACTGACCGCGCCGGTGCGCGTGATCGGGGAAGACGGATCCGGCGGCGTAGTCGTTGGCGGTGACCACCACGGCGCGAGGTAGATCTTCAAAGGGATCGAGCAGGGTATTGCGCATGGCCCGGATTCTATCGCCATCGGCCTGATATCGACGGCGGGCCACGCGCAGTCGACCTAACATCGCGGCCCGACCTCACGTCCGCACGGTGCAGCCATGCCCACTACTACCTTTCATCGCGTCGGCACTGGCGCCCATCCTGTCCTGGTCCTGCATGGCTGGTTTGGTGACGCCCACGCCTTCGAACCGATCGAGCCATGGCTGTCCGGCGAGGCGTTCAGCTACCTCTTCATGGATTGCCGCGGCTACGGTGGCATGCGCGGGGTGCCCGGTGACTACACGATCGACGAGATCGCCAATGACGCGCTGACCTTGGCCGACACGCTGGGCATCCCGACCTTCAGCCTGGTCGGGCATTCGATGGGTGGCATGGCCATCGAGCGGATCGCGGTGCTCGCCCCGGATCGCGTGCGCGCGCTGGTCGCCGTGGCACCCGTGCCGTGCGGTGGCATCGCCTACGATTCGCCCGCGCGGCAGGTGCTTGAAGCGGCCGCAGGCAGCGTGAGCATCCGTCGGGGCATCATCGATCGCAGCACCGGAGGGCGGTTGCCCGCCGCGTGGCTGGACTGGAAGGCGCAGTACTCGATGGCGCACGCGTCGCCGGAGGCATTCGCGGCGTACCTCCCGGCCTGGGCGGACACGGACTTCAGCATGGAGATCATCGGCCGACATCCGGTGAAGGTGCTGATCGGTGAGCATGATCCCGTGTTCAACGCGGCCCTCATGGACAGGACCTACCTGCACCGCTATCGGCAGGCGACCCTGGAGGTGCTGGAGAATGCGGGTCACTACCCGATGAACGAAACGCCGCTGGCCCTGGTCGCGGCGATCGAGCGCTTTCTGGTCAAGTTCGCCGAGGCCTGAAGGAGGCCGGGCGTCGTTTCAGCGACCGCCCAGATAACCCTCGATCTCGCCGTCCGCCAGCAGCTCACGCAGCTGCGTGGCCGACGCGCGCCGCATCGGCTTCTCGTCGATCGCCGACAGTGGCGGCTGGCGCAGGCCGTCATACGGCAGCACGGCGATGTCGAAGGTCAGGTCTTCGGCGCTGAACACCCAGACCGGCGCATCCAGGCTGCGCTCGCGGTCCAGCCGCAGCCGGCGCGTCCGTGATTCGGCCGGAATGCCGTGCTCATCGAGATAGCGCTGCACGGCATCGGCATCGTCGCTGTGCACCTGCAGCTGCACGGGGCTGTTGGCGTCTGCGGTGCCTTCCAGTACCGGGCCACACAGGCGGGGTGAGAAACCCTGCAGAAAGTCCATCGCCCGCAGGGCGGCCTCGCGGCGCTGGCGCAACTGCGCGCCATGGTCGGCACCGGCGAACAGGCGCTGGTACTCGCGCAGGGCATCTTCGATCTCGGTGTTGCGGGGCAGGGAGGCATCATCGTGGATGCCGAGCCGGGTGGCGGCCTTGAGCTTGGCCTGGTGATAGTCGCGGATGCCGCCCTCGGCCATCAGCCGGGCGGCTTCGTGCGCCAGCTGGTGGCGGCGCTCACGGGTCTGCGTGGCTGCATGCTGGCGGGCTCGATGCATGACCGATACTCCTTGGCGACCTGCACGGCAATGTACACCGGCGATGTGACAGGCGGGTAGAGCCACCCCATGGGTGGCTGTGCCTGCGATCAGGGCTTGCGTGCAGCCACCCATGGGGTGGCTCTACCGGGGCGATGGGACGCCGGGCGGACCCGGCGCATGCGGTCAGAAGATATCGAACGCGGCGTCGTCGGCCTGCGGCGCATGGCTGTTGAAGTCGTACTCCTCCAGCTTCTCCATGTCCTCCACCTTGACCCACTCGGTTGCGCCGTTGAGGGTGGCCTGGACCATGCCCGAGGGCGGCTCGTTCTGCGCGATCGGGGTGTCCTTGAGCGCAACGCGCATGTACTCGATCCAGATCGGCAGGGCGGCGCGGCCGCCGTACTCGCGGTAGCCGAGCGAGCGGAAGTCGTCGCGGCCGACCCACACCGTGGTCGCGTAGGGGCCACCGAAACCGGAGAACCACGCATCACGGTGATCGTTGGTCGAGCCGGTCTTGCCGCCGACGTCCTCGCGGCCGAGCACCTTGGCCGCGGTGCCGGTGCCGCGCTGGACCACGTCGCGCATCATCGAGTTGAGCTGGTATGCGGTACGCGCATCGATCGCGCGCGGGGCGACCTTGGCATCCGGGTTCACCGGCACCGGCGTTTCGGTGGCGGCGGTGGACGTAGCCTGCTGCGGCTTGGCCGGCGCGGCATTGGCCGCCGGCGCGGAGCCGAAGTTGAAGCCATCCACCACCTGGCTGACCGGCACCCCGCTGGTGCCGGCGCAGTCGCGGCAGGCGATGGCCGGGTTTTCCTTGAAGACTTCCACGCCGTCGCGGTCGGTCACCCGGTCGATCAGCCAGGTGTCCACGCGCGAGCCGCCGTTGGCGAACACCGCGTAACCGCGGGCCACCGAGAGCGGCGTCAGCGATGCGGTGCCCAGCGACATCGACAGGTTCGGCGGCAGCTCGGCCTCGGCGAAGCCGAACTCGCTGATGTACTTGCGCGCGTAATCCACGCCCATGCCATCGAGCAGCCGCACCGAGACCAGGTTGCGCGACTGCACCAGCGCTTCACGCAGGCGCATCGGGCCGCGGAAACCGCCGCCGTCGTTCTGCGGCGACCAGGTCTTGCCGCGGCGGTCGCGGAACACGACCGGCGCATCGAGCACGATCGAGGCCGGGTTGAAGCCCTTGTCGAAGGCGGCCGCGTAGATGAAGGGCTTGAAACTCGAGCCCGGCTGGCGACGCGCCTGGGTGGCACGGTTGAACTTGTTGCCGGAGAAGCTGAAGCCGCCCACCAGTGCCTTCAGTGCGCCGTTTTCAGCGTCCAGCGAGACCAGCGCGGCCTGGCCGCGCGGGATCTGGTCGAGCAGCCACTCGCCTTCCTTCTCGCCGGCGCGCACGCGCACGATGTCGCCGCGGGTGACCAGCTTGGCCGGCGTCTTGTTGGTCCAGCGGGCGGCGCTGGCCGGCAGCACCACTTCGCTGCGGTTGCCCAGCACCACGGTCGCGCTGCCATCGGCAGCGGTGGCTGCCACGATCGCCGGCAGCAGGCCGGTCTGTGCCGGAATGCCGGACAGCTTGGTGGCCAGCGCGGCGGCATCGGCATCGGCCGGCACCTCCACGTGCTGCTCCACGCCGTGCCAGCCGTGGCGGTGGTCGTAGGCCAGCAGGCCATCGCGCACCGACAGGTTGGCCGCGGTCTGCAGCTCGGCGTTGATCGTGGTGGTCACGTGGTAACCCTTGTTGACCACGTCGCCGCCGAAGCGGGCGATCATTTCCTGGCGCACCAGCTCGGCCACGTAGGGCGCTTCGACCTGCACCGGCGGCTCGTGCGCGGTGGCATGCATCGGCACGGCCTTGGCCGCGTCGGCCTCGGCCTGGGAGACGAAGCCCAGGCTGGCCATGCGCTGCAGCACATAGAAGTCACGGCGCTCGCGGGCACGTTCGGGATTGCTGATCGGGTTGCCCGAGGAGGGGAACTTGGGGATGCCGGCCAGCGAGGCCATCTCATCCAGGTCCAGCTCCCCCAGCTTCTTGCCGTAATAGAACTCGGCCGCGGCGGCCACGCCGTAGGCGCGGTTGCCGAAGAAACTCTTGTTCAGGTACAGCTCGAAGATCTCGTCCTTGCTCAGCTCGCTCTCGATCTTGCGTGCCAGCAGGATCTCGGCCAGCTTGCGGGTGTAGCTGTATTCCGAGCTCAGGAAGAACTGGCGGGCGACCTGCTGGGTGATGGTCGAGCCACCGGGCACGCGCCTGTCATTGGTGGTGGCCAGCAGCCAGACCGCGCGGCCGATGCCCTTGTAGTCCACGCCGCCATGCTCGTAGAAGCGGGCATCCTCGGTGGCGAGGAACGCCTGCTTGAGGCGCTCGGGGACGTCCTTCATGGTGATGGGGGTGCGCCGGGTTTCCCCGAACACCGCCATCAACTTGCCATCGCTGGCATAGACGTACATGGGCTCCTGCATCTCCACGTCGCGCAGGGTCTGCACGTCCGGGAGCTTGGAGGAGACGGCGTAATACAGGCCACCGGCAACCGCGGCGCCGATCAATGCCAGGACCAGGAACGCGACCAGCATCCAGCGCAGCCAACGGCGAAGACGTGTCATCAGTGACAGATTCCGATTGCGAATTTCGTGGTCGCAGAGTATAGATTACGCAAGGGAACGGCTGGGGGTGTTCCCGGGGAGAGCAGTCGATCACCGTCTGGGGACGCGTGAAACGAGCCGTAGTGCTCGTTTTACAGCTTGACGGTTGCGATTTGCAAAAAAAACGTTATTAATGCGCGGTCGCAGGTTCTGCGTCCAAGTGCCCATCGGCAGGGGAGAAACCGTGGGGCTTATCCCAAAAAGCCAGTCGCCTCTTATCGGCGTCGATATCAGCTCGACTGCAGTAAAGCTGTTGCAGTTATCCCGCAGCGGCAATCGTTTCCGCGTGGAACATTACGCCGTGGAACCACTTCCGCCGAATGCGGTCGTGGAAAAGAACATCGTGGAGGTCGAAGCGGTCGGGGAGGCCATTCGACGCGCCGTGAACCGCTCTGGAACCAAGGCACGGCACGCCGCCGCCGCCGTGGCCGGCTCGGCCGTGATCACCAAGCTGATCCCGATGCCTGCCGATCTGGACGAGAACGACATGGAAGCCCAGGTCGAGCTCGAAGCGGTCAACTACATCCCGTACCCGATCGAGGAAGTGAACCTCGATTTCGAAGTGCTGGGTGCGATTCCGAACAACCCGGAAATGGTCCAGGTGCTGTTGGCCGCCTCGCGTTCAGAGAACGTCGAGCTGCGCCAGTCCGCGCTGGAACTGGGCGGGCTGGTGGCACGGGTCATGGACGTGGAGGCCTTCGCGGTCGAGAACGCCTTTGCCCTGGTCGCCAGCGAGCTGCCGGTGGCCAGTGATGGCGTGGTCGCGCTGGTGGACATCGGCGCCACCATGACCACCCTGAACGTCCTGCGCGGTGGCCGCAGCCTGTACAGCCGCGAGCAGGTATTCGGCGGCAAGCAGCTGACCGACGAAGTGATGCGCCGGTATGGGCTGACCTACGAAGAAGCCGGGCTGGCCAAGCGCCAGGGCGGGTTGCCGGAAAGCTACGAGATGGAAGTGCTCGAGCCGTTCAAGGAAGCCACGGTCCAGCAGATCAGCCGTCTGCTGCAGTTCTTCTATGCCGGCAGCGAGTTCAACCGGGTCGATCACATCGTGCTCGCCGGGGGCTGCGCAGCCCTGACCGGCCTGCCGGACATGGTGGAAGAGCAGCTGGGCGTGGCCACCGTGGTGGCCAACCCGCTGGCACAGATGACGCTCGGCCCGAAGGTGCAGGCACATGCCCTGGCCCAGGATGCTCCGGCGCTGATGATCGCCACCGGTCTGGCGCTGAGGAGCTTTGACTGATGGCGCGCATCAATTTATTGCCCTGGCGCGCCGAGCGGCGCAAGCAACGCCAGCGCGACTTCTACGCCATGCTCGGTGCCGCCGCCATCGGTGGGTTGCTGCTGTCGCTGTTGATCTGGTTCTACTACGACCGTCAGGTCAGCGGGCAGAGCGATCGCAACACCTTCCTGCAGGCCGAGATCGAGAAGGTCAAGGAGCAGAACAAGGAGATCGAGCGCCTGGACCGCCAGAAGGACCGCCTGCTGGCGCGCAAGGCCGTGATCGAGGAACTGCAGGCCAAGCGCTCGCAGATGGTGCACCTGTTCGATGCGCTGGTCCGGACCATCCCCGATGGGGTGGTGCTGACCACGCTCAAGCAGGAGGGCGACGTGCTGACGCTGGAAGGCCGCACCCAGTCCAATGCCCGTGTCAGTGCTTACATGCGCAACCTGGAAAGCTCGGGCTGGATGACCAATCCGGAGCTGTCGATCATCGAGGCCAAGGCGCCGGAGCGTGACAGGGCCGGTGCCGCCAGCAGCCCGGTGGCGGACATCAAGTCGCTGCCGTACATGTTCGTGGTCAAGGTCAATCTGCCGGCCCAGAGCAGCGTTACCGAGCTGGCCGCCGATGGCAGCGTGATCGAGCCGACCGCCGATCCGGCACCGCCGGGCGCTACCCCGGTTCCGCCGGTGGCCCCGTTGTCGCCGGCCCCGGCGCCCAACGCACCGGCCTCGCCCGATGCTGCTGATCCGGCCCCGCCGGCCGGCAACAGCCGCATCGTGCCGCCCACGCCCTCCGCGCAACCTGCACAACCTGCACAACCGGCGGCGCCGGCCCCGGCCCAGAAGGGGGCCGCCGCATGAGCCAGAAGATCAACCTCAAAGAGCTGGACTTCAACAACATCGGCAATTGGCCGCAGAAGGCCAAGGTCGTGTTCTGCGCGCTGTTGGCGCTGTTCATCGTGATCATGGCCTGGTTCCTGCTGATCAGCGGCAAGCGCGATGAGCTCGCGTCGCTGGAAAGCACCGAGACCCAGCTGCGCACCGAGTTCGAAAAGGAACAGGGCCGCGCGGTCAATCTGGAGCCGCTCAAGCAGCAGCTGACCCAGATGGAGCAGGTGCTGCAGCAGATGCTGCGCCAGCTGCCCAGCAAGACCGAGATGCCTGATCTGATCATCGACATCTCCCAGACCGCGTTGTCCAGCGGCCTGTCCAACGAGTTGTTCCAGCCCGGTGCGGAGCAGCCCAAGGAGTTCTACGCCGAAAAGCCGATCGCCCTGCGCATGGTGGGCAGTTACCACCAGTTCGGCGCGTTCGTCAGTGGTGTGGCCTCGTTGCCGCGTGTGGTCATCCTGACCATGCACGACATCAACCTGAAGCCGAAGGATCCCAAGACCGGCATCACCGCCCGCAGCGGTGCGCTGGAGTTGTCCGGAACGGTCAAGACCTACCGTTACCTGGATGACGTGGAGATGGAAGCCCAGGAGAAGGCCGCCGCCGAGAAAGAAACGGCTGCGAAGGGAGGCCGGAAATGAGCCCTCTGACGTCGACCGCACGGGTAGGTGGTCTGTTGATGGTGGTACTGCTGGCCGGCTGCGCACGCGGCGTGACCAGTACGCCCGGCGATGCACCGAACCTGGAGAAGTGGGTGGCCGACGTGCGTGCACGTCCGGCACCGCCGCTTGAGCCGCTGCCGGTGATGCAGCAGTTCGAGACGTTTGAATATTCCGCGCAGGGGATGCGCGACCCGTTCACCGACGCCTGGACCAATCCGCAAGGGGGATCGGGGCTGCGTCCGGATCCGAACCGCCGCAAGGAGCCGCTGGAAGATTTCCCGCTGGACAGCCTGGACATGGTGGGTTCGATCGGCCGTGGGGGCGGACTCGTCGTGCTGGTGATGGCACCGGACAAAGTCACCTATCGGGTGCGTCCGGGCGTCTATCTGGGGCAGAGCGACGGGCGGGTGACCGGGGTCTTCGAGGACCGGATTGAGCTGATTGAACTGGTGCCGGATGGCGCGGGTGGCTGGCTGGAACGGCCGGCAACGCTCGCGCTTGAAGATCAATGAATGATTATGGGGATAGCACGATGACCTTTTCCAACGCCATGCGGCTGCGTTCCGTCCGGCGCCAGAAGTTGCTTCACCTGTGCGCGCTGGGAGTCGCGCTCATGGTGGCCAACGGCACGCTGATGGCGGCCACGCCCAGCGGCGCAGTGCCCAAACCGGCGGCCACCACCGCGCCGGCGACCGCGCCGGCCTCGCTGTCGGTGTCCAAGATCGACTTCAAGCGCGGCGACGATGGCGCCGGCCGGCTGATCCTGCAGTTCGATGGCCAGGGCGCGAGCCCGGATCTGCGCAGCCAGGGCAACAGCGTCGTGATCGACGTCGGCAACGCACGCCTGCCGGAAAACCTGCAGAAGTCGATCAACGTGACCGACTTCGCCACGCCCGTGCAGCGCATCGATCCCAAGCCGTATGGCGGCGGCACGCAGCTGGTGCTCAACACCAACACCGCGTTCGAGTCGCTGGCCTACCAGAGCGGCAACGAATACGTGGTCGAGATCAGCCCGCGCCAGGCCGCCCCGGCGACGGGCGCGGTCACTGCCAGCTCGGTCAGTCAGGCCGCGGCGGCCCTGGGCCAGCGCGGCTACAGCGGCAAGCCGGTCACCTTCAACTTCCAGGACGTGCCGGTTCGCACCGTGCTGCAGCTGGTCGCGGAGGAATCCAACCTCAACGTGGTCGCCTCCGACAGCGTGCAGGGCAACGTGACCCTGCGCCTGATCAACGTGCCGTGGGACCAGGCGCTGGACATCGTGCTGCGGGCCAAGGGCCTGGACAAGCGTCGCGATGGCGGCGTGATCTGGGTGGCACCGCAGCCGGAACTGGCCAAGTTCGAGCAGGACAAGGAAGACGCGCGCATCGCGATCGAGAACCGCGAGGATCTGGTCACCGATTACGTGCAGATCAACTACCACAACGCCGGGGCGATCTTCAAAGCGCTGACCGAAGCCAAGGGTATCGGCGGCGGCAGCGGTGGCAGTGGTGGCAGCTCGCAGGAAGACAGCGGGTTCCTGTCCTCGCGCGGCCGTATCGTGGCCGACGAGCGCACCAACACCCTGATGATCAGCGACATTCCGAAGAAGATCGCGCGCATGCGTGAGCTCATCAGCGTGATCGACCGTCCGGTCGACCAGGTGCTGATCGAAAGCCGGATCGTGATCGCCACCGATACCTTCGCGCGTGAACTCGGCGCCAAGTTCGGCATCAGCGGCAGCCGCCAGGACGTGTTCTTCGGGGCCAACACCGATCAGAACCACAACAACATCAACGACCGCGGCACCAAGGACACCGAGTACCAGAAGGCGATCAACGAGTGGGTGGCCGGTGGCCGCACCGGCGCGATCCCGGTGCGTGGTGCGACCAAGTTCGCCGAAGGCCTGAACTGGAACCTGCCGGTGGCGGCGATCAACAACCCCGGTTCGCTGGCGCTGTCGATCCTCAATGCCGGTTACCTGCTGGATGTGGAGCTCTCGGCGATGCAGGCCGAATCGCGCGGCGAAGTCATCTCCAACCCGCGCGTGGTGACCACCAACCAGCGCGAAGCGGTGATCAAGCAGGGTAAGGAAATCGGCTACGTCACCATCAGCGGTGGTGGTGCGGCCGGCGCCGCGGCCCAGCCCAACGTCCAGTTCAAGGAAGTGGTGCTGGAGTTGAAGGTCACCCCGACCATCACCAACGACAACCGTGTGTTCCTCAACATGGCGGTCAAGAAGGATGAAGTGGAGAGCTACATCCTGCTGGCAGGCTATGGCCAGGTCCCGACCATCAACCGCCGCGAAGTGAATACCGCGGTGCTGGTGGACGACGGCCAGACCGTGGTGATCGGTGGCGTGTACGAGTTCACCGACCGCACCAGCATCAACAAGGTGCCGTTCCTGGGCGACGTGCCGTTCCTGGGCAATCTGTTCAAGAAGCGCAGCCGCAACAAGGACAAGGCCGAACTGCTGGTGTTCGTGACCCCGAAGGTGCTGCGCGTGGCCAAGGCCAATCCGGCCGTCAACTGAGCCGCGCCGCTGCTGCAATGACGAAAGGGCCGCCCCGTGCGGCCCTTTCTGCGTTCAGCCAATCTTGATGTCGTAACCGGCGCTGTCCTGCCATCATGGCGATGGAACCTCTGCCCACCGTGGAGGTCACATGGATGCCATGAATCTGCCGCCCCCCATGCCCGATACCCCCACGCCCGCTCCGGTGGAGCACGACCGCCTGCATGAGGCCTTCCGCGCGCTGCGCGACGGCCTGTCCTCCGAGATCGTCGGCCAGAGCGCGCTCGTCGAGCGCCTGCTGACCGCATTGCTGGCCGATGGTCACCTGCTGGTCGAGGGTGCCCCCGGCCTGGCCAAGACCACCGCGATCCGTGCGCTGGCCGCCCGGCTCGATGCGGATTTCTCACGCGTGCAGTTCACCCCGGATCTGCTCCCGGCCGATCTGACCGGTACCGAGATCTGGCGCTCGCAGGAAGGCCGCTTCGAATTCGTGCCCGGTCCGATCTTCCATCCGATCCTGCTTGCCGACGAAATCAACCGTGCCCCGGCCAAGGTGCAGTCCGCGCTGCTTGAAGCGATGGGCGAACGCCAGGTCACCGTCGGCCGCCATACCTATCCGCTGCCGTCGCTGTTCCTGGTGATGGCCACGCAGAACCCGATCGAGCAGGAGGGCACCTTCCCGCTGCCCGAAGCCCAGCTCGACCGCTTCCTGATGCATGTAAGGATCGGTTATCCGGATTCGGAGGCGGAAACCGAAATCCTGCGCCTGGCCCGCGAGCGTGCGCGCGAAGCGCTGTCCACCCCGGCCGCCGCGCCCGCCCGCATGCCGTTGAGCGATGTGTTCGCCGCTCGCAAGGCCGTGCTCTCGTTGCATGTCGCGCCCGCGCTGGAGCGCTATCTCATCGAGATCGTGCTGGCCTCGCGCGATGCCGCGCGTTACGACCCGGCGCTGGCCCGGCGCATCGCGTGGGGCGCGAGCCCCCGTGGCTCGATCGCGCTGGAGCGCTGCGCCCGCGCCCGGGCCTGGTTGGCCGGCCGCGACTTCGTCACCCCGGAAGACGTGCGCAACGTTGCGCCCGACGTGCTGCGGCACCGCGTGCTGCCCAGCTATGAAGCCACCGCCGAAGGCTGGGATGGCGAGCGCCTGGTCGCCGAGCTGCTGGCCCGCGTGCCGGCGCCCTGAGCGCGATGGATACGCCCGTGCATACGGCCACGCCGCTTGAAGGCGATGGCCTGCGGCCGCGTCTGGCCGAGCTGGTGGCATTGCGCCGCAGTGCGCACCGCGCGCCGCCGGCGCGGCGTGGCCGTCTGGGTCACGCCGGCAGTGCGCCGTCGCCCGCGCGCGGGCGTGGGATGGAATACGCCGAGTCTCGCGACTATG
This sequence comes from Stenotrophomonas sp. TWI1151, assembly GCF_039673135.1. Lineage (NCBI taxonomy): Bacteria > Pseudomonadati > Pseudomonadota > Gammaproteobacteria > Lysobacterales > Lysobacteraceae > Stenotrophomonas > Stenotrophomonas sp. TWI1151. The sequence continues at coordinate 207,247 of NZ_JBDJLA010000005.1, read as the reverse complement.
TGCCGGGCGATGACGCGCGGCATATCGACTGGCGCGTCACCGCGCGTACCGGGCGCGCGCATACCAAACTCTTTCAGGCCGAGCGCGAACGCTTGACGCTGCTGGTCGCCGATACCGATCCGGTGCTGTATTTCGGCACCCGGGTCCGCTTCAAATCCGTGCAGGCCGCGCGCGTCGGTGCGGTTGCGGCGTGGTTGGCGCAGCGCCAGGGCGACCGCCTGGCTGCGGTGCGTGGCAGCACCCAGGAGCCGCCGATCGCACCGGCCGGCGGCACCCGCGGTGTATTGCGCGTGCTTGACGCCCTGACCCGCTGGTATGCCGAACCGCCTGCCGAGGACGCCGGCCTGGATCGGGCGCTGGAGCAGGCGGCACGTCTGCTGCGCCCCGGTGCCCGTGTGGTGGTGCTGGCCGATCCGGCGCGCGCCGCCACCATCAGCAGCGCACGCTGGGCCGCATTGGCCATGCACCACGAGGTGGTGGTGATGCTGCTGGTCGATCCGCTGGAGCTGGCACCGCCGGCCGATGCGCTGCCGTTTCTTTCGCAGGGGCGTCGCGTGCTGCTGGATCTGGGTAGCGCCGCGGTGCGTGAGCACTGGCGCGAACGCTTCGTTGCGCCTCCGGAAGCGCTGCAGAACCGCTTGGCGGCTCGGCGCATCCAGGTGCATGTGGTGGCCACCGACGATGCCAGCGACAGCTGGCTCAGCCCCTTGCCGACGGCGGTGGTGGCATGAGCGCCGCCGCATCGCTGCCGTTGCGCGATGTGCAGCTGCCGCCGTCACCGCCCTGGTGGCCGCCCGCGCCGGGCTGGTGGCTGGTGTTCGGCGCGATCGTGCTGGTGGTGGCGGGAATCTGGGTCTGGCACTGGCGCCAACGGCGCGCGCGCCAGCGCTGGCTGGCGCTGTTCGATGCACAGGTGGCCCAGGCCGGTTCGCCGGTGCTGGAGGTGGCGGCGATCGCCGAGCTGTTGCGCCGCGCGGCACGTCAGTCCCAGCCCGGGGCGGAACGTCTGCAGGGCGACGCGTGGCTCGCGTTCCTGGATGAGAAGAACAGCCGGGCGTTTTCCGAGGGCGATGGTGCGCTGCTGCTCGATGGTGGCTATCGACCGAGCGTGGATGCCGAGGCGGTGCAGCGGCTGCGCGTGCTGGCCCGCCGCCGTTATCTGTCGTTGCTGACGGAGCGGCGCCGATGATCGCGATGACGATGCCCACGTGGTTGACCTGGGTGGACAGCCTGGCGTGGCCGTGGATGTTGTGGGCGCTGCCCTTGCCGATCCTGATGCACTGGTGGCCATCGCGGCCCGGGGCGGGGGCCGCGTTGCGGGTGCCGTATGCGGCCGATCAGCTGCAGTCGCTCGGGGCTGCCTCGGGCGGTGCCGGGCCACGACTGGGGCGCGCGCTGCTATGGCTGGCGTGGGCCTGCCTGTGCGTGGCCGCCGCGCGACCGCAGCAGCTGGGCGAAGCGGTGACGCCGCCACAGCAGGGCCGGCAGATGATGCTGGCGGTGGACGTCTCCGGCAGCATGAGCGAAGCGGACATGATGCTTGGCAATCAGGTGGTCGAGCGGCTGACCGCGGCCAAGGCCGTGCTCGCCGATTTCCTCGATCGCCGTGTGGGCGATCGTGTCGGCCTGCTGATCTTCGGTGAGCGTGCCTACACGCTGACCCCGTTGACGGCCGACCTCACCAGCGTGCGTGACCAGCTGCGCGACAGCGTGGTCGGCCTGGCCGGGCGCGAGACCGCGATCGGCGATGCGATCGCGCTGGCGGTCAAACGCCTGCGCGAACAGCCGGAAGGGCAGCGCGTGCTGATCCTGCTCACCGACGGGGTCAGCAATGCCGGCGTGCTTGAACCGCTGCGCGCGGCCGAGCTGGCCCAGGCCGAAGGTGTGCGCGTCTATACAGTGGCCTTCGGCGGCGACGGGGGCATCAGCCTGTTTGGCGTGCAGATCGCTCCCGGCGAAGACCCGGTCGACGAAGCAACCCTGAACAAGATTGCCGAGCTCACCGGCGGCCGCTCGTTCCGTGCGCGCAATACCGATGAGCTGGCCGGCATCTATGCCGAGCTGGAACGGCTGGAGCCGGTCAAATCGGCGGGCCCGGCGGTGCGGCCGCGGATCGAACGCTACGCCCCGCCGCTGGCACTGGCGTTGCTGCTGGCCGGCTTGGCGGGGTTGTTGCCGAGGCGCTGGACATGAGCGCGAGCTGGAACGCCCTGCATTTTGTCCGCCCCGATGCCTTGTGGGCGCTGCTCGTGCTGCCGCTGCTGGTCGCGATCTGGTGGCTGCGTCGCCGTCGCGCCAATGTCTGGCGTCAGACGGTGGATGCGCATCTGCTGCGCCATCTGCTGGTCGGCCGCGACCGTCGCGCCTGGGGCGGGTTGATCCTGCTGCTGCTTGGCACGGCGACCGCCATCGTGGCGCTGGCCGGCCCTTCATGGCGACAGGTCGCACAGCCGTTGTGGCAGACGCCGTCGCCGCTGGTGGTCGCGCTGGATCTCTCTTCGCGGGTGACCGCGACCGATCTGCCACCGTCGCGCCTGCTGCAGGCGCGCGCCAAGCTGGCCACGCTGCTGCGCGAGCGCCAGGGCGGCGAAGTCGCGCTGCTCGTCTACGCCGACGATGCCTACACCGTGGCGCCGCTGACCGACGACATGGCCAATGTCGCGCTGTATCTGGATGCGCTGGCGCCGGACGTGATGCCGCGCGATGGCCAGCGTGCCGACCGTGCGCTGGAGACGGCGGTGAAGCTGCTGCAGCAATCCGGCGCACGCGGTGGCGACATTCTCCTGCTCACCGATCGCGCCGATGCGGATGCCGAACAGGCCGCTGCCTCGGCACGCGCGCAGGGCTTCGTGGTCTCCGTGCTCGGGCTGGGTACGCCGGAGGGCGCGGCCTACCGCAACGGCGAGGGTCAGATCGTGCCGGCGCGGCTGGAGGAGGGCACGCTGCGGGGTGTCGCCAGCCGTGGCGGCGGCCGCTATGCGCGTATCGCCTCCGATGACAAGGATCTCGCGGCGCTGGACGTATTGACCCCGCGGGTCAGTGCCGATGACAGCCGCGAAGGGCAGGGCCGCACGTGGCGCGATGAAGGGTTCTGGCTGTTGCCACCGCTGATGCTGCTGGCCCTGTTCGCCTTCCGGCGGCGCGGCGCGCTGGCCGTGCTGGTGATGATGGCGGCGCTGCCGATGGCGCTGCCGACGACGGCACATGCCGCCGAGGGAACGTGGTGGCAACGCGCCGACCAGGTCGATCAGCAACGCCTGTCCACCGGTGTGGATGCGTACCGCAAGGGTGACTTCAAGGCGGCGCAGCAGCAGTTCGAGGGCATCGATACGGATGCCGGCTGGTACAACCTGGGCAACGCGCTGGCGCGACAGGGCCAGTACGACGCCGCCATCGAGGCCTACGACCGTGCGCTGAAGCAGCATCCGGGCATGGCCGATGCGGTCGCCAACCGCGCCGCCGTCGATGCCGCCCGCAAGCGCAAGCCGCCACAGAACAACGATCAGAACAACGATCAGAAGGACGGGAAAAAGCCGCCCTCCGACCCGCCCGATCCCGGCAAGAACCCGGGTCAGGGTAAAGACGGTCAGTCCTCGCCGCCGCAGGACAAGGGCGAACAGGGGCAGTCACCGCCGCCGGCATCCGGTGATCCAAAGGATGGCCAATCCGAGGGCGGGAAGTCGCCACAGGCCGCCGACAGCCAGGCGCAGGCCGAGGCTGACGCGGCCCAGCGCGAGCGCATGCAGCAGGCGATGCAGCGCCAGGGGCAGAACGACGGCAACGACAAGGCGCAGGGTCAGGTCAGCGGCACCCCGCAGCAGCGTGAGCAGCAGCAGGCGGTCGAGGCGTGGATGCGGCGGGTACCGGATGACCCCGGCAGCCTGCTGCGGGCCAAGTTCCAGCTGGAAAACGAACGCAGGAAACGGGAAGGGCGATGACACATTCCACGATACAGCGCTGGTTGCGCGCCGGGCTTGCCCTGCTGCTGTGCGCGAGCATGGCCGCGCACGCGCAGACCCGCGCCTGGCTCGACCGCGAGCAGATCACCGACAGCGATACCGTCACCCTCAACATCGAATCCGATGCGGGCGGCGGCGCGCCGGACTATGGCCCGCTGCGGGCCGACTTCGATCTCAGCAGCCAGACCAGCAGCCGCCAGGTGCAGTGGAGCAACGGCGCGATGACCTCGCGCGCGCTGTATGCCGTCGCGCTCAGCCCGAAGCGCACCGGCACCCTGCAGATTCCTGCGCTGCAGGTGGGCACCAGCCGCACCCAGCCGCTGACCCTGCAGGTCGGCGCCGGCAGCGCGTCCGCCCCCGCGGCCGCCCGTGGTGATGCCGCGGCCTTCCTCGAAACCGAGGTCGACGATCCCACGCCCTATGTGCAGCAGAGTGTCGGCGTGGTGGTGCGCCTGTTCTACGCCGCGCAACTGCTCAGTGGCGAACTGGTGCTCGATACACCGCCCGGCGCCTCGCTGCAGCGGGTGGGCGATGACCGCACCCTGGTGCGCGAGGTCAATGGGCGCCGCTACAACGTGGTGGAACGGCGCTTCCTGCTGATTCCCGAGCGCAGCGGGCCGCTGGTGCTGCCGGCGGCGCAGTTCAACGGGCGCAGCGCGGGCGGCTTCTTCAATGACATGTTCGGCGGCGATGGCCGCCTGCGTGCCGCATCGGCCGAGCGCACGCTGCAGGTCCAGGCGCAACCCGCCTCTGCACCGCAGCCGTGGCTGCCGCTGCACGGGCTGCGCCTGCGCTACACCGCAGCGCCCACCACCGGCCGTGCCGGTGAGGCGGCCACGATCGTGGTGGAGGCCGTGGCCGACGGCGCGACCAGGGCGCAGTTCCCTGAGCTGCCCGTGCCCGATGTCGGCCCCGGCGCGCAGGTGTTCGCCGAGCCGCCGCAGTTCGATGAAACCTTCAACGGCAACACCCCGCAGCTCAAGCTGACCCGGCGTTTTGCGATCGTGCCGCGCCAGGCCGGGCCGCTGACCGTGCCGGGGCTGCGCATGGCGTGGTGGGATGTGGCCGCCGGGCAGCCGCGCAGTGCCAGCCTGCCGGACCTGCCACTGGACATCGCTGCCGGGGTGGCCGGCAGTACCGCGCCGGCGCTGCCGGTGGACACCACCTCGGCGCTGCCGGGCGAACCGGCGGCGGCCTCCTCCGATCTGCAGCTGGCGCCGGCGCAGGGCACGCCGCGGCCGTGGGGCTGGATCGCGCTGTCGGCGGGCCTGGCCCTGCTGTGGCTGCTGACCCTGGTCTGGGGCTGGCGCCGACGCGGTCGTCCTGTCGCCGTGCCCGGTGCCGAAGCGGGTGTGCCGGTCGCTCCGTCCGGGAGCCCGTACACGCGTGCCGACCTGCGCCGCGCGATGGAAGCGGGTGGGCTGGACGAGATCATCGCCGTGCTGGCTGGCATGGGCGGCGTGCAGACCTTGGAGCAGGTGCTGGAGCGCCTCGACAACCCCCAGCAGCGCGACACGTTGCTCCAGATGCAGGCGGTCCGCTGGGGCGGGCAGGGCGGTGATGTGGGCCAGGCACGGCAGGCGCTGCGGCGCGCCTTCCATGACGGACCGCACTGGCGGGCCCGTGCGGCCGCGCAGAACAATGGCCTCGCGCCGTTGTACCCATCCGCGCATTCATAAAAAGGCGTGTCGGTCAGGGCGGCCGGCTTTGCTAAGCTGATTTCATTTTTTCGAGGAACGCCGCTCCATGACTGAGGCCGCAACGACCCGGCAGAAACTGCCTTTGCATTGGAAAATGGGCATTGGCTTCATCATCGGCCTGGTCCTCGGGCTGACCGTCCATGCCCTCGGTGGCAGCATCGACGGCCTGCATACCGGTGCCAAGTGGGTGATGGATTACATCACCACCCCGGCCTCGGGCCTGTTCCTCAATCTGATCTTCATGCTGATCGTGCCGCTGATCTTCTCGGCGCTGATCATGGGCGTGTCGGAGATGGGCGACATCCGCGCCCTTGGCCGCATCGGCTGGAAGACGCTGGCCTACACCATCGTGCTGTCCGGCATCGCCGTGGGCATCGGCCTGGTGCTGGTCAACGTGCTCAAGCCCGGCGTGGGCGTGGACCCGGTCGTGGCCGCGCAGATGCTGGCCGAGAACGCCGAACGCAGCAAGGAAATCGTCGCCGGTATCCATGGCACGCCGAAGGGCATGGACATGCTGCTGTCGATCGTGCCGGGCAATGTGGTCGAGGCCGCGTCCAGCAACAGCGCGATCCTGTCGCTGATGTTCTTCGCGCTGATGTTCGGCATCGGCATGGTGCTTTCGCCGGAAGAGAAGGTGGCGCCGCTGCGTCGTGCCATCGAAGGCATCTTCGAAGTCTCGATGACCCTGATCAACCTGGTCATCCGCCTGGCCCCGTACGCGGTGGCCTGCTTCATGTTCAACCTGGCCGCCCTGTTCGGCTTCGAGCTGATCATCCGCCTGGGTGCCTACGTGGGCGTGGTGGTGCTGGCGCTCGGCCTGCATATGGTGGTGACCTACGGCGTGGCCGTGTGGCTGTCCGGGCGCTCGCCGCTGGCGTTCTTCCGCGACACCCAGGAGGCCACCGTGATGGCCTTCTCCACCGCCTCCAGCAACGCCACCCTGCCGACCGCGCTGCGCGTGGCCGACCAGATGGGCCTGCCGCAGAAGGTCTCGCGCTTCGTGCTGACCGTTGGCGCCACCGCCAACCAGAACGGCACCGCGCTGTTCGAGGGCGTGACGGTGATCTTCCTGGCGCAGTTCTTCGGCGTGGACCTGAGCATCGGCCAGCAGTTCATGGTCATGGCGGTCTGCATCCTGGGCGGCATCGGCACCGCCGGCGTGCCCTCCGGCTCGCTGCCGGTGGTGGCCATGATCTGCGCCATGGTCGGCGTGAACCCGCTGGGCATCGGCCTGATCCTGGGCGTGAACCACTTCCTGGACATGTGCCGTACCGCGCTGAACGTCACCGGCGATCTGGCCCTGACCACCCTGGTGGCCAAGGGCGAAGTGGACGATGGTCCGGTCGTGGCCGCGGTGGCCCCGGCCCCGGCACCGGCCCCGCGCGACTGAGCCTGCGCAGGCTGTGGGTTCCCGACGCCCCGCCTTGTGCGGGGCGTTGTCGTTAAGGGCCTGGCCTGTCTCCGGCCTGACCCCGCCGATCACCTGTGGGACAATGGGCTGCCCGCAGCTCCGCGGGAGCCTCCCGACTCCGACAGAACCATGACGCAGCCTACCCGCCGCCAGTTGGCCAATGCCATCCGCTTCCTTGCCGCTGATGCGGTCGAAACCGCCAAGTCCGGTCATCCCGGCATGCCGATGGGCATGGCCGACATCGCCGAAGTGCTCTGGAACGACTATCTCCGTCACAACCCCAAGAATCCCAAGTGGTTCAACCGCGACCGCTTCGTGCTGTCCAACGGCCACGGCTCGATGCTGCAGTACGCGCTGCTGCACCTGAGCGGCTACGACCTGCCGATCGAGCAGCTCAAGCAGTTCCGCCAGCTGGGCAGCAAGACCGCCGGCCACCCGGAACACCATGAAACCCCCGGCGTGGAGACGACCACCGGTCCGCTGGGTCAGGGTCTGGCCAACGCCGTGGGCTTCGCCCTGGCCGAGAAGCTGCTGGCTCAGCGCTACAACCGCCCGGAACACGAGATCGTCGACCACCGCACCTGGGTGTTCCTGGGCGATGGCTGCCTGATGGAAGGGATCTCGCATGAAGCCGCCTCGCTGGCCGGCACCTGGGGCCTGTCCAAGCTGGTCTGCTTCTGGGATGACAACCACATCTCCATCGATGGCAACACCGATGGCTGGTTCACCGACAACACCCCCGAGCGTTTCGAAGCCTATGGCTGGAACGTGGTGCGCGGCGTCGATGGCCACGATCCGGACAGCATCAAGGCCGCCATCGACAGCGCGCTGTCGCAGTTCGACAAGCCGACCCTGATCTGCTGCCGCACCACCATCGGCTTCGGCTCGCCGAACAAGGCCGGCAAGGAATCCAGCCACGGCGCCCCGCTGGGCAAGGATGAGCTGGACGCGACCCGCAAGCAGCTGGGCTGGCCGTACGGCCCGTTCGAGATTCCGGAGGAAATCTACGCCGGCTGGCGTGCCGGCGGTACCGGCACCCTGCGCCAGGCCGAGTGGGAACAGCAGTTCGACAAGTACGCCGCGCAGTTCCCGGCCGAAGCCGAGGAGCTGATCCGTCGTTCGCACGGCGAGCTGCCGGCCGACTTCATCGCCAAGGCCGATGCCTACATCGCCCAGGTCCAGGCCGATGGCCAGACCATCGCCTCGCGCAAGGCCTCGCAGCTGGCGATCGAAGCGTTCGCGCCGCTGCTGCCGGAACTGGTGGGCGGTTCGGCCGATCTGGCGCACTCCAACCTGACCCTGTGGAAGGCCAGCAAGTCGGTCGCCACCGATGACCCGAACGCCAACTACGTGTACTACGGCGTGCGCGAGTTCGGCATGACCGCGATCGCCAACGGCCTGGCCCTGCATGGCGGGTTCATTCCGTTCGACGCCACCTTCCTGGTGTTCAGCGATTACGCCCGCAACGGCGTGCGCATGAGCGCGCTGATCCCGGCCCACGCGATCCACGTGTACACGCACGATTCGATCGGCCTCGGCGAAGACGGCCCGACCCACCAGCCGGTGGAGCATCTGGCCTCGCTGCGCTACATCCCGAACAACGATGTGTGGCGCCCGTGCGATGCGGTTGAATCGGCGGTCAGCTGGAAGTCGGCGATCACCCGCACCGACGGCCCGAGCTGCCTGGTGTTCAGCCGCCAGAACCTGCCGCACCAGCCGCGCAGCACCGAGCAGGTCGCACAGATCGCGCGCGGTGGGTATGTGCTGGCCGATGCGGAAGGCGGCGTGCCGGACGTGATCCTGATCGGCACCGGTTCGGAAGTGGGCCTGGCCGTGACCGCCAAGGCGGAGCTGGATGCCGCCGGCATCAAGACCCGCGTGGTGTCGATGCCGTCGACCGACGTCTTCGAGCGTCAGGACGCGGCGTACCGTGAGTCCGTGCTGCCCAACGCCGTGCGCAACCGCGTGGCCGTGGAAGCCGGTGTCACCGGTTTCTGGCGCCAGTACGTGGGCCTGGACGGTGCGGTGGTGGGTATCGACACCTTCGGTGCGTCGGCCCCGGCGGAGGCGCTGTACAAGCACTTCGGCATCACCGCCGAGCACGTCGTGGCTGCGGCCAAGGCGCAGCTGGCGAACTGATGACGGCTGGATAGCGTCGAGCCATGCTCGGCGCCATCAAGCGGAAGGCCGGCGAAAGCCGGCCTTTTCGTTTGTTGAAGGGCAAACACCACGGCATCCTTGATCGAGGGTAGATCCACGCCATGCGTGGATGCTGTTGGCGTACCCCTCGACCATTGCTGACGCGTGATCAACACGCATCCACGCATGGCGTGGATCTACATCACCCGGCTGCAGTGCGCGCCAATCCCAACCTCACCAGCCGCGCCTCGATGCGTTCGCCGAACGTCTTCGGCGCTTCGAGCCCCATCCGCTGCAGATAGGCCTGATCCCCATCGCCGGCCGGTTGCGTTACCGCTGACAGCACCGTGCGCAGCTTGGCCATCGGCGTCTGCGTGTTCTGCTTCAGCCAGCCCAGCGCCTTGACCAGGTGCTGCTCGACCTCGGTGAAATCGCTGCCCAGCGGATAATCCGGCAGCAGCCCGGACTGGCGGAACGGCGCCAGCGACGCACTGACCGCCGCAGCCGTGTTGCGCTGTCCATCGGCGGACGGAGTGAAGCCGGTCGCCAGTTTCTTCGAGGCCTTCGCCTTGTCCAGCAACGCGGCCTGGAACTGTGCATCGGTGATCGCAGCCATCGCGATCACGCAGTCCTCGTCGGTCATGTTGCGCAGGTCGGCGATGCCGTACTCGTTGATGTAGAGATCGCGCAGGTGCCGCGGGATCGTGGTGTGGCCGTAGTTCCAGCGCACGTTGGAGTGCAGGACGCCCCTGTCCTCGCGGGTGGCGCGGAAGATCAGCGCGCTGCGGGCGCCGGGCAGGGCATGCGCCATCGCCACGAAGTTGTACTGGCCGCCCACGCCGGAGACCACACGGCCGTCTTCCAGCGCATCGGAAACCGCAGCGCCGAGCGCGGTGGCCATCATGCAGGAGTTGAAGAAGCGCGCATCGCGGCGCTGCATCCGCTCCAGCGTTTCATCGCCGCCGTAGAGCTGGTTGATCTCACTGATGCGGCGCATGCCGATCGCGCTGCGCTCCTCATCGGGCAGGTCGCGCAGCCACTGGTAGAACTCCGGCGAGCCCAGATAGAACGCGCCGTGCAGGTACTCGCCCTCGGCCTCGAGCGTGGCGTAGTCGGTGGTCCACGCGGTGCCGTTCTCGATCCGCTGCAACAAGGCCAGATCGTCATGCACCTTGCGCCGGATCACCCCGGTCTGGACCAGACGGCGGAAGCCTTCGTTGAGCATTTCGCTGCAGCCGTACAGACCGATCTCGAACGGCTCCAGGCCACCGCACTCCAGCACGGTCGGGTGGCTGGCCAGGCCGGGATCCAGCGCCTGCAGGATCTGCCGGTAGCGGGCGTTGTCGGTATGCCGCAGCACCAGTGCATGGCTGAGCGCATCGGCCAGCGTGCCGATGCCGATCTGCAGCGTGCCGCCATCGCGCACCAGCGTGCTGGCGTACAGGCCGATGGCGTAATCGGCATCGCTGACCGGTTGGCGTGGCAGGCCGAACAGCGCCGGGTACGGCCCCGGCGGCGTGATCACCAGATCGAAGAACGACACATCCACCGTGGCCGAGCCGGCCAGATAGGGCAGCTGCGGATCGATCTCGGCGATCATCAGCGGGCGTGGCAGCCCGCGCGCGACCATCGCATCCAGCGTGTCCTGGGTGATGTCGTTGTTGCATGACAGCGACAGGCGCCGATCATTCGCGCGCATCGCCACTTTCTGCACGATCGCATGCGGCGCGCGCTGGGCCACCGCATCGGCGGCGTGCGTGTAGTTGAGGCTGGTGTAGCTGCGCTGGGCCTGCGAGGAATTCAACAATGCGCCGGACTGCATGTAGAACTCTTCCACCTGCACATGCCCCGGCAGCTGGTCGCGCACCATTGCATCGGCGTAGGCCAGCCGCGGAAAGTCCTCACCGAAATGACGCTCGGCGAACGGTTTCATGAAGCGTGCTTCCAGCCCGGCACCGCCGCGTGGTGGGTTCAGTGACAGTGCGGTGTAAAGCTGCAGCGGCCGCGAGGCGTCGTTTTCCACACGGGCATACAGCGCGTTGAGCAGCCGGTGCGGCTTGCCCAAGGCGAGCGGGGCGCCAATGCGCAGGGGGCCATCGACCCGCTGCAGCAGCCAGTCGACGGCGGCGTCCAGGTCGGTCAGGTGTTCGGTCATGCGGCGCTATCCTGCGAAATCATGCGGGTCATTACAGCATTTCCGGTTTGAACAGACGGCGACGCGAGACTTCATCGCCGGAAAGCATGAACTGGCCATCGCCCCGGTAATGCACCGTGCGCGGCAGTTTCGGGGCGCGTGCGACATGTGCTTTGACCACCTCCCAGATGAAGAGACCGTGCTTCTTGATCTGGCTGCGGTCGGCCAGCCGGCATTCGAAACTGGCGTGGCACTGGGCGATCAAGGGGGCGGCAACCTCGCTGGCGGCCACTGCGTCCAGGCCGAAATGCGCGAACTTGTCGATCTCCACGCCGCTGCTGTTGCCGATGCCGATCACCGTATCGAGCATCTCTGCGGTGGGTACATTGATGACGCATTCGCCACTGCGGCGGATCAGCTCGAAACTGTGGTTGCCGGTGGAAATCATGGTCGCCAGGCGCGAGGGCGTGAACTCCAGCACCATGTGCCAGCCCAGCGTCATGATGTTGCGCTGGCCTTTCCAGGCCGAGCTGATCAGCACGACCGGGCCGGGTTCCAGGAAGCGGCGCACATCGTCCACTGGGTAATCGAATTTTCGGTAGCGTCTCATCGAGGGCTCCGCGGGGCATGCGCCGATGCTGGCAGTGGCTGCATGAACCGGCTGTCGAAGGGTTGACACCCGTGCTGATTACGGGCGTAATCGAATCGTCGATTACGGATGTAAATGATGAGCCAGATCAGTGAAGCCGAAGCCGTGGTGATGGAGGTGCTGTGGCGCCACCATCCGCTGGGCGCTGATGATGTGGTGGCCGCGCTGGCCAGCCGTGACTGGGCCGAGCCCACCATCAAGACCCTGCTCAACCGGCTGCTGACCAAGGGGGCGGTCAGTGCCAGCCGCGAGGGGCGTCGCTATCTGTACTCGCCCGTGCTGCAACGGCAGGCCTGGGTGGCCGAGCAGAGCGAGGGCTTCCTGGAGCGCGTGTTCGACGGCCGCGTCGCGCCGCTGGTGGCGCATTTCAGCCAGCGCGGGGAGCTCAGCGCGCAGGACATCGCCGAACTGAAGCAACTCATCCAGGCGCTGGACCATGACTGACCTGCTCGATGGGCTGCTGCAGGCCAGCGTATGGCTGTCGGTGGCGACGCTGGTATTGGCCGCCGCCAGGCCTCTGCTGCTGCGGCTGGGGGGCGCAGCGCTGGCCTACCGCAGCTGGTGGTTGCTGCCGCTGATGCTGGTTGTCCCGTCCCTGCCGGTGCCGCCGCTGACGATCACCGAGACCGCCCCGGTGATGGTCATGGCCTCGGCGCTGCGCGCGCCTGCCGTGCCTCACGATGCCTCGCAGTGGCCACTGCTGCTGTTGACGGTGTGGCTGCTGGGCGCGGTGGCGATGGCCGGCATCAGTTGGCGCGCGCAGCGCCGCTTCGCGCAGGCCCTGGGCGCCCTGCAGCCGCGGCAGGATGGCAGCTGGCAGGCCAGTGGCGATCCGGGTCTGCCGGCGCTGGTCGGGTTGTGGCGGCCGCGGATCGTGGTGGGCCCGGACTTCGAGCAGCGCTTCAGCCCCGCCGAGCAGGACCTGATCCTGCGTCACGAACACAGCCATCGCCGTCATGGCGATCCCTGGGCAAACGCTGCGTTGGCCCTGCTGCGCTGCGTGTTCTGGTTCCACCCGTTGCTGCCGTGGGCGGCGCGCCGCTTCCTGCGTGACCAGGAACTGGCCTGCGACGCGCGCACGGTCGATCCGCATCCGGCGCTGCGCCGGCTCTACGCCAACGCGCTGCTCAAGGCGCAGTTGGTCCACCCGGTTGCCCCGATGGCCTGCCACTGGCGCAGCCAACCGATGTTGAAGGAGCGTATTGCCATGTTGAAGGAACACAAGCGGAAGGCATTGCCGTGGATGACCGGGCAGGTGCTGGTGGTCGGGCTGTGTGTCGGGCTTTGCACGGTGGCGTGGGCGAGTCAGGGCAGTGGCGGCGTCCCCGCCAGCGGGATCGGCCAGGGCGCAGTGCTGGCCGATCGCAATGCCATCGCCCACAAGATGCCGCCGCCGTCATACCCGAAGATCGCCTTCGAGCAGAGCATCGTCGGCAAGGTCGTGGTGCGGGTGGACGTCGACGCCGAAGGCAAGGCGACCAACGTACGCGTGCTGGAGGCGACTCCGGCCGGTGTGTTCGATGAGGCGACGGTGGCTGCGGCGAAGCAATGGACCTTCGAACCGGCGATCAGAAACGGCAAGGCCGTGGCCTCGGCGCTGAAGATTCCGGTCACCTACGCCATGGATGACGAGGTGCCAACACCATGAGGCAGCCTTACGTCCCCGCACTGGCGGCGCTGTTGATGGCCGGCTGTGCCACCCATGAGACGCTTACGTCAGTGGACACGCGGGCGGAGAATGTGGGCCATCAGCGCTTGGATCCGGCCAACGGCACGGGGACTGCGCAGGTGGCGAGCTACCAGCTGAAGGCTGCCGAAGGCTACCGGATGCCGCAACTCAATGCCGGCCCGGACCCCGTGCTGGGCGATCGCGATCCGCGCAGTGAGCTTGCGCCCACGACGGTCTGTCTGCAGTTGGTCATCGATGCGCAGGGCCGCGTGGAGCGAAGTCTGCCGGTGCAGGACCGTGACGAATGCGCCGCTGGCAATGCCCCTGAGAATGCGCCGTTGTTGCAGTCCGCGCAGGATGCGGTGGCGGTCTGGCAGTACGTACCCGCAGCCGTGTGTCACTTCGCGGAGGAGAAGATTCCAGCCAATCGGGGCGATTGCAAGGATGCCACGCGCATCGAGCCTGTCCCGGTCAGCCTGCTGTATGCCTTCACCTTCGAAATCGTGAAAGGCAAGGCGACCGTGCACAGCGGGACGCGGGCGAGGTAGGGAAGCAGTGCGCCTCACCACGCGGCGCGATGCCTATCCGCCGCGAGCGGGGCCGCCCTGTATGTTCGCCTTCACCGAAGGCTCCATCAGCGTCGGTTCGGCCAGCGTGGCATCGCGCGCTTGGCGCGTGGCGACGAACTCGGCTTCGCTGATGCCGTCATGCAGGTGGATGTTGTGCGCGCGCTGCTCGCCGATCGTGGTCTGGTTGGCGATCTTGCGGCCACCGGGGCCGTAGTCGTGACAGATGAACACACGGGTTGCATCGGGCAACGAAAGCAGCCGCTGGATCGAACGGTACAGCTGCGCCGCGTCACCGCCCGGGAAGTCGCAGCGTGCGGTGCCGCCGTCGGGCATGAACAGCGAGTCGCCGGTGAACAGCGCATCGCCGATCCGATAGGCGACGCTGTCGCTGGTGTGGCCCGGCACTGCGATCACTTCGGCGTCGATATCACCGAGCGTGAAGCGCTCGCCATCGGCGAACAGATGATCGAACTGCGACCCGTCGGTCGGCACATCCAGCGCGTAACGCGGTGCGAAGGTGCGCTGCACCTGCACGATGCCCTGGCCCATCGCCAGCGTCGCGTCCGGCCACTGGGATTTCAGCCAGCGCCCGGCACTGACATGGTCGGCGTGGGCATGGGTGTCCAGCAGCCAACGCACCTGCAGGCCGTGCCCGCGCACATGCGCAAGCAACGGCTGCAGCGGCCCGGCGCCGAGGGCATCGGTGTCCGGGTCGTAATCCAGCACGGGATCGATCACCGCCGCCTGCAACGTCGCCGGGTCATGCACCACGTAGCTGAAGGTGTGGCTGTCCGGGTGGAAGAAACTGGCGACGTGCAATGACATGGTACTGACCTCAGCGCTTGCCCAGGGTGTCGTTGAGCAGCACCGCCAGGCGTTCGCCGGCCAGGCGCAGCTCGCGCTCGGCGACCGGGCGGTAGGTCGCCGCATAGCTGGGGCCCAGCGTACGCTTGTCCGGGTAAACGCCAGGTGCAATGGCGATCCGGCAGCTGGCTTCGGCCCACTGCGCGGCGTCGACAGTGATGTTGGAGCGCTTGCCGAATGCGGGCTTGGGCAGGGCGAGGAGGCGCTTGAGGTACTGGTCGTCATCCAGCGTCTGCTCATTCAGCATGCCGCTGTCCCACAGCGAGTGCAGGTTGGTACCGCGGTTGTTGAACTGCACCTGGAAATCGTTGCCACCCTTGTCGTGGCCGTAGCCGGCATGCATCGGCTGGTGGATGTCGCCGGCGAAATGCACCACGAACTTCAGCGCCTGCGCGCGCTCTGCATCGGACTTGCTGCGGTCGCCAAGGATCGCGGTCTGCGCCTTCAGCGCCTCGACCACGCAGTTGCCGTTCTTGCAGTGCTTCTGGACTTCATAGTGGCAATCGTCTTCGCCGATGTTGACGTAGTGCCAGCCGGCCGAGCGCTTGCCCAGGTCCGGATCCTTGGCGCGCAGCTGATCGGCCCAAGGGGCGATGGCGTGCAGTGTCGGGTCCGGCTCGGCGGCGAGCAGACGGTCAACCTCGGCCTGGGTCTGCGGGGTCAGCCGGGTCTCGGCGATCCGCGCCACCAGGCGGTGGCCCTGTGCGCCCCAGGCCAGGGCATCGGTGGAAACGAAGGTGAGGGCCAGCGCGAGGGCGGTGGCCGGGAGCAGGGAAGGCATTTTCATCCGCGGCATTCTAGCGGGCTGGCCGCGCGCGGGCTTGCCGGGATCTGGCCGGCTGCAGCATCCGGCGGCGTGGGCTAGTCTCGCCGGGTGCCCGCATCGGGCGGAATCCGGAGGTTCCCATGGCCCACATCGTTGGCCTGATCGGCGGCATGAGCTGGGAAAGCTCGGCCCACTACTACCGGCTGATCAACGCGCAGGTGCGCGACACCTTGGGCGGCCTGCACTCGGGCCGGATCCTGCTGTGGTCGTTCGATTTCGCTGAGATCGAGGCGCTGCAGCATGCCGGCGACTGGGACACCGCCACCGAGCGGATGATCGATGCGGCCCAGCGCCTGCAGGGTGCGGGTGCGACGGCCATCGTGATCTGCACCAACACGATGCACCGCCTGGCCGACGCGGTGCAGGCGGCGATCGCGATTCCGCTGCTGCACATTGCCGATCCCACGGCAGCGGCGATCAAGGCCGCCGGGCTGCAACGGGTGGGGTTGCTGGGCACCGCGTTCACCATGGAGCAGGATTTCTACACGGGCCGGCTCACCCAGGCGCATGGCCTGCAGGTGCTGATTCCCGAGGCCGATGACCGCGCGGCGGTGCATCGGATCATCTATGACGAGCTGGTGCAGGGGCAGGTGCTGCCGGCGTCGCGCGAGACCTACCGGGCGGCGATGCAGCGACTGGTGGACCGCGGTGCACAGGGCATCATCCTGGGCTGTACGGAGATCATGCTGCTGGTCGGCGCGCAGGATGCAACGGTGCCGGTGTTCGATACGACGACGCTGCATGCGCAGGCAGCGGGGCGGCATCTGTTGGCCGAATGAGCCCCAAAAAAAACCCCGGCCGAAGCCGGGGAAACTGTCTTGCTGCGAGGGGTGTTGCGCTTGTCAGTCCTGATCCGCCGATCAGAACTTGAACACGTAGGACACGCCGTAGGCGAGCGGGTCGATATTGACGGTGCCGATCTTTTCGCCATCGAGCTTGACCTTGCTGTCGATGTCCATCCAGCGCACATCAACGCGCAGCGAGCCCTTGTCGTTGATCGCGAAATCCAGGCCCGCATGGGCGGCCAGGCCCCAGGAGTCTTCCATCTTCAGCTTGCTGCCGGCCAGCGCGCCGCCGGTCTTCTCGCTGAAGAAGGTGGTGTAGTTGATGCCGGCGCCCAGGAACGGGGACACCTTGCCCTTGCTGTTGAAGTGATACTGCAGCGACACCACCGGCGGCAGGTGCTTGGTGCTGCCCACGTTGCCCAGGCCGGCGATGTTGATGTCGTGCTTGAACGGCAGCGCGGCCAGCAGCTCGATGCCCAGGTTGTCGGCGATGAAGTACTCCCCGGTGATGGTCGGCTTGATGTCGTTGTCGACATCGACCTTCAGCGTGCCGCCGGCCAGCGAGCCGTTGTTGGACTTCGGGGCGACCTGGTGCACGCCGGCACCGATCGTCCAGTCACCCTTGGACTGGGCCATGGCGGGGGCGGCGGCCAGCGCCAGGGCGGCGGCCAGGCTGGAGAGCAGGAGGGGGGAGGTCTTGCGCATGAGACGGTCTCGTGGCGGGTGGGAATGGCGCCAGTTTTCCCGCCTGCGCCGCTGTGCGCCTTGATCCGGATCAATCCGGGTATTTACCGTTGTAACCGGTTCCCATTCGTCTTCCCCGGGCCGGGCCGGTTCCGGCCCTGCTAGAATGAACACCCCTTTCCATCGGCGCCGCACCGTCGCGGCTGCAGGAGCTTGTGAACATGGCAATCAAGGTTGGCATCAACGGTTTCGGTCGCATCGGGCGCAACGTGCTGCGCTCGGCCGTGCTGAACTTCGGCAATGACATCGAAATCGTCGCCATCAACGATCTGCTGGAGCCGGACTACCTGGCGTACATGCTGAAGTACGACTCCGTGCATGGCCGCTTCAAGGCCGACGTGGAAGTCTCCGGCAACGACCTGCTGGTCAACGGCAAGAAGATCCGCCTGACCCAGGAACGCGATCCGGCCAACCTGAAGTGGGACGAGGTCGGCGTGGACGTCGTCATCGAATCCACCGGCCTGTTCCTGACCAAGGAAACCGCGCAGAAGCACATCGACGCGGGCGCCAAGAAGGTGATCCTGTCGGCACCGTCGAAGGACGACACCCCGATGTTCGTGTTCGGCGTGAACGACAAGACCTACGCCGGCCAGGCGATCGTCTCCAACGCGTCGTGCACCACCAATTGCCTGGCCCCGCTGGCCAAGGTCATCAACGACAAGTGGGGCATCAAGCGTGGCCTGATGACCACCGTGCACGCCGCGACCGCCACCCAGAAGACCGTCGATGGCCCGTCCAACAAGGATTGGCGCGGTGGCCGTGGCATCCTGGAAAACATCATTCCGTCCTCCACCGGTGCGGCCAAGGCCGTCGGCGTGGTGATCCCGGAATTGAACAAGAAGCTGACCGGCATGAGCTTCCGCGTGCCGACCTCGGACGTGTCGGTGGTCGATCTGACCGTCGAGCTGGAAAAGGAAGCCACCTACGCCGAGATCTGCGCTGAAGTGAAGGCGCAGAGCGAAGGCGCGCTTAAGGGCATCCTGGGCTACACCGAAGACAAGGTCGTGGCGACCGATTTCCGCGGTGAAACCCACACCTCGGTGTTCGACGCCGATGCCGGCATCGCGCTGGACAGCACCTTCGTCAAGCTGGTGTCGTGGTACGACAACGAATGGGGCTACTCCAACAAGTGCCTGGAAATGGTCAAGGTCGTCGCGGCGTAAGCCAGCGCTGCCCCTGCGTCATTCCACAGACCCCGGCCCCGTGCCGGGGTCTGTCGTTTCAGGGGCGCCCGCCAGGCCTTGATCCCGCGTGTGCCGCCGATCCTTTAGCATGGCCCGCGTGCCCCGGCACTGCGCCTGCCGGGTGCAGCCGGGGCGACCTCTTGAGGATGGCCTGGAATGGAAGCTCTGATTGTCCTGCTGGTGCTGGTACTGCTGGCGATCCCGCTGCTGCTGATCGTGGCGCTGGTGATGATCGCCGGCCTGCGCCGCCGCGTGGCCGCGCTGGAGCAACGCGCGGCAGGTTCGGCCTGGGACGCCACGCCGGTGCCAGCCGAACCCGAACGGCCGCTGCGCTGGACGGATATCCAATCCGTCGACACCGTGGCCGCGCCGCTGGACGTCGGCATGCAGTCCGGGGTTAAACCGCCGGTCGAGACCGCGGATACCACGGCTGCACCCGCAGCGGCGGCCGCCATGCCGCCCCCGCTGCCGTCCTCGGCGTCGATTCCCCCCAGGCCCGCGCCGCCGGTGGTGCCGGTTGAACCGCAGGGCCCGGGTATCGGCGAGCGCATCGTCGGCACCCTCAAACAGTGGTTCACCGAAGGCAACGTGCCCGTCAAGATCGGCATGCTGGTGCTGCTGGCCGGTGTGGCCGCGCTGCTCAAGTACGCCAGCGACCAGGGCTGGTTGAACGCCCCGATCGAGCTGCGCCTGGCCGCCATCGCGCTGGCGGCGCTGGCCGGGCTGGTGTTCGGCTGGGTGCAGCGCGATACCCGGCGCCTGTTCGCGCTGGCGCTGCAGGGCGGGGCGATCGGCGTCCTGCTGCTGACCATCTTCGCCGCGTTCAAGCGCTACGACCTGATTCCCGCCGTGCCGGCGTTCGCGCTCAGCGTGCTGCTGATCGCCGGCATGGGCGTGCTGGCGGTGGTGCAGAACTCGCGCACGTTGGCCGTGCTCGGCATCCTGGCCGGCTTCATGGCGCCGATATGGCTGTCCACCGGCAGCGGCAACCATGTCGCGCTGTTCTCGTATTACGCGGTGCTCAATGCGGCGATCCTGGCGATTGCCTGGTGGCGACCGTGGCGCGCGCTGAACCTGCTCGGCTTTGCCTTCACCTTCGGCATCGGTACGGCCTGGGGCGTGCTCCAGTACAGCGCGGACAAGTTCGCCAGCACCGAGCCGTTCCTGCTGCTGTTCTTCGCCTTCTACCTGCTGATTCCGATCCTCTATGCGCGTCGGCAGAGCGCGGGCAAGCGGGACCTGATCGATGGCAGCCTGGTGTTCGGCACGCCGCTGATCGCGTTCTCACTGCAGGCCGGCCTGCTGCAGGACGACCGCCTGCTGCTGGCGTTGTGCTCGCTGGCACTGGCCGCGTTGTATGCGGGGCTGGCGTGGGTGCTGATCAAGCGCGAGCGCTATGCCGCGCTGGGCCAGTCGCATGCGGTGCTCGCAGTGGGCTTTGCCACGTTGGCGGTGCCGCTGGCGCTGTCCGCACGGGCCACCGCCAGCGTGTTCGCGCTGGAAGGGGCCGCCTTGGCCTGGCTGGGCCTGCGCCAGCAGCGCTGGCTGCCGCAGATCGCCGGTGCGCTGCTGACCCTGGGCGCCGCGTTCGGCTTCGTGGTCGGCGCGGACTACTGGCATCTCGATGCCACGGCCATCGCCAACCCGACCTTCATGAGCGGCCTGCTGCTGGCGCTGGCCGGTTTCGCCGCGGCCTTCAGCTATCGCCGTGCGCAGCGCGACGCACCGGCCATCGTCTACTACCTGTGGGGCCTGCTGTGGTGGCTGGGCAGTGGCACCCACGAGATCCTGCGCTTCGTCGCGCACCGCAGCGAACCGGATGCACTGCTGATCGCCGCGGCCGTCACCGGTTGGCTGGCCGCCGAGATGCATCGACGCTGGCCGGCACGCGCCCTGGTGCTCACCACGCTGGCGATGGTGCTGGCCGCGTTCCCGTTGGCGCTGTGGCAGGCGGACGTGCACGACCAACCGTTCGCCGGGTATGGCGCGCTGGCCTGGGCGGTGTTCGCGCTGCTGGGCGTGCGCAGCCTGTGGTGTCTGCGCGCGGGCGACGACCGCACGTCGCTGGCGGCGCAGTTCCTGTGGTGGTTGCTGTGGCCGTGCGTGGTGTCGCTGGCCTGCCTGTGGCTGGCCGACCGTTTCGCGCTGGCACAGGGGTGGGGCCTGGCCCTGATGCTGCTGCCGTGGCTGCTCGTCACCGCGGTGGCGCTGTTGCGCTGGCGCTGGCTGACGGTGCCGCTCGGCGAACGTTTCGATCCGATGCGTACGCCGCTGCAGGGCACGTTGTTCGCGGTGCTTGGCGTGAGCTGGGCGGGCCTGTTGCTGGCCCCGGCCGGCGCTGCACCGCTGCCGTGGCTGCCGCTGCTCAACCCCGTGGAACTGGCGCAGCTCGCTGTTCTGGTACTCGCCGCGCGCTGGCTGTGGTCCACGCAGGCGCCGGAGGGCCTGCGTGCGATGCGCATACCGGTGCTGGCGATTGCCGGCTTTGTCGCCCTGACCAGCATCACCCTGCACGCCGTGCATCACTGGGGCGGGGTGCCGTGGAACGAACACTTGTGGTCCTCGACCTTGGCCCAGACCAGCCTGACCGTGGTGTGGAGCGTGCTCGGCGTGATCAGCTGGGTGTGGGGCTCGCGCCGCGGGCAACGCGTGCTGTGGCTGGTCGGTGCGGTGTTGATGGGCGTGGTGCTGGCCAAGCTGGTGCTGATCGACCGCCAGCACCTGGGCAACCTGCTGGGCATTTCTTCTTTCATTGCTTACGGCCTGCTGTGCACGGTCGTGGGCTATCTGGCACCGGCGCCGCCGCGCGCGCCGGACCCCGCCGTGGAGCCGCAGTCTTGACGACCTTTCGCCCGCTGATCCTCCTCACCGCGCTGGCGCTTCCAGCGCTGGCCCAGGCCCAGGCCGCCGATGACCGCCAGGCCTATCGCCAGCAGTGGCCGCTGCAGCTCGCGCAGCCACAGGCCGGTGCCTACCGGCTGACGCTCGACGATGGCGTCTACCGCACCGCGGTGTCGCCACGCCTGGGCGATGTGCAGGTGTTCAATGCACAAGGTCAGGCACTGCCCTCGGCCCTGCTGGCGGCCGACCAGCCACTGGCGCAGGCCCCGCAATGGCAGACGCTGTCATGGTTCCCATTGCCGCCGATGGCCGGCACCTCTGGCGACGATCTGCAGCTGCTGACCGAGCGCAATACCGACGGCAGCGTGCGCCGGGTGGAAGCGCGGCTGGGGCGCGGTGGCGCGGCCGGGCAACCGGCCGGCTGGCTGATCGACGCCAGCGCGCTGAACACCGGCGTGCAGGCGCTGCGCCTGGACTGGCAGACACAGTCGCCACTGCAGGCGCGCGTGCGCGTGGAGATGAGCAACGATCTGCGCGATTGGCTGCGCATCGCCGACGACGTGCCGCTGGTGGATCTGCAGCACGAAGGTCGCCGGCTGCAGCAGCGCCGCATCGAGATCGCGCGCCAGGCCAAGTACTTCCGCATTCTGCCGATCGGCGCCGATGCCTTGCCGGCGCTGTCCACGGTGCAGGCCGAGCTGGCGCCGACCGCGCAGGCGATCGCGTGGCGCTGGCAGTCGCTGACCGGTACCGCTGGCAAGCCCGGTGAATTCGAGTATCAGCTGGACGGGCGCTTCCCGATCGCGCAGGCCGATATCGCCACCGCCGACAACAGCGTGGTGCAGTGGACGCTGTTGAGCCGCGACGATGCCGATCAGCCGTGGCAGGTGCGCGCCGGCCCGTGGGTGGCCTACCAGCTGCAGGACGCCGCCGACCGTCGCCAATCGCAGACCCAGCCGCTGACGCGCAGCACGCGCGACCGTTACTGGAAACTGATCGCGGGCCAGCCGCAGTCGATGCCGGCGCCAACGCTCAAGCTCGGTTACCAGCCCGAAACGCTGGTGTTCCTCAGCCAGGGCGAGCCGCCGTATGCGGTGGCCGCCGGCAGCGTGCGCGCCGAGCGCCAGGACGCGCCGGTCGCCACCGTGATCGCCCAACTGCGCGAACAGCATGGCGCGCAGTGGCAGCCGGCACAGGCCACCGTGCAGGGTGCACCGGAAGTGCTCGCCGGCGATGCCGCAGTGGCCCCGCAGCGCGACTGGAAACAGTGGCTGCTGTGGGCGCTGCTGGTGATCGGCGTGCTGATCGTCGGCGGGTTCGCGGTCAGCCTGCTGCGTCAGCCAAACCGGAACGGGTAGGTACCGACCGTTGGTCGGTACGGCATGTCCGCGTGCGACGACCAACGGTCGCCGCCTACCTCCGTCCCGGTCATGGATTTGCGATGCACCCGCGCAGCCGGGACAATGATCGTCTGCGCCGCACGGCGCCCTTCCTTCTTCAGAGCCAAAGAGTTGCTTATGTCCATCGTTCGCATGACCGACCTCGATCTCTCCGGCAAGCGCGTGCTGATCCGCCAGGATCTGAACGTGCCGATCGACAACGGCCAGATCACCTCCGAGCAGCGCATCACCGCCTCGCTGCCGACGCTGAAGCTGGCGCTGGAGAAGGGCGCCGCCGTGATGGTGACCTCGCACCTGGGACGTCCGAAGGAAGGCGTGTGGAGTGAAGCCGACTCGCTGGCCCCGGTGGCGCTGCGCCTGTCGCAGCTGCTGGGGGTCGAGGTGCCGCTGGTGCGTGATTGGGTCGATGGCGTGGACGTCGCGCCCGGTTCCATCGTGCTGCTGGAAAACTGCCGCATGAATGTCGGCGAAGGCAAGGACGATGAAGCGCTGGCGAAGAAGTACGCCGCGCTGTGCGATGTGTTCGTCATGGATGCCTTCGGCACCGCGCACCGCGCGCAGGCCTCCACCCACGGCGTGATCCGCTTCGCTCCGGTCGCCGCTGGCGGTCCGCTGCTGATGGCCGAACTGGACGCGCTGGCCAAGGCGCTGCTCGCGCCCGCCCAGCCGCTGCTGGCGATCGTGGCCGGCAGCAAGGTCAGCACCAAGCTCGAACTGCTCTCCAGCCTGGTCGGCAAGGTCGACCAGCTGATCGTCGGCGGTGGCATCGCCAACACCTTCATCGCGGCGGCCGGTTACTCGGTCGGCAAGTCGCTGTATGAGCCGGACCTGCTGGACACCGCGAAGAAGATCGTGGCCGATGCCAAGGCGCGTGGCGCGGACATCCCGCTGCCGACCGACGTGGTCGTGGCCAAGCAGTTCCTGCCGGACGCCGAAGCCACGGTGAAGGCTGTCGCCGACGTGGCCGAGGATGACCTGATCCTGGATATCGGCCCGGAGACGGCCCAGCACTACGCTGGCCTGATCGCCAAGGCCGGCACCGTGGTCTGGAACGGCCCGGTCGGCGTGTTCGAATTCGAAGCCTTCAGCCATGGCACCGAAGCGCTGGCCCGTGCCATCGCGGCCTCGCCGGCGTTCTCGATCGCCGGGGGCGGCGACACCCTGGCCGCGGTCGACAAGTACGACATCGCGGGCCAGGTGAGCTACATCTCCACCGGTGGCGGCGCGTTCCTGGAGTTCCTGGAAGGCAAGACCCTGCCGGCCGTCGCCGCGCTGGAGGCCCGCGGCTCGTGAGCCGCGATGTGCTGTTCTTCGATCTCGACGGCACGCTGATCGATTCGGCCGTCGGGATCACCGGGTGCGTGGCGCATGCGCTCACGCAGATGGGCCAACCGGTCCCGCCGCAGGCCGAGCTGCGGCGCTGGATCGGGCCGTCGCTGCGCACCAGTTTCGCGCCGTTGTTCAACGATCCAGCCGACGTCGAACAGGCGGTGACGTATTACCGCGAGCGCTTCGACGTGATCGGCTGGCGCGAGCATGAGGTCTACCCGCGGATCGGCCAGGTCGTGCAGACCTTGAAGGATCGCGGCCATCGGCTGGCGATCGTCACCGCCAAGAACGAGCCGCACGCGCGTCGCATCGTCGAGCACCTGCCGTTCGGCGACTGCTTCGAGGACGTGATCGGGGCCACCCCGGATGGCAGCCGCAGCGAGAAGCCGCAGCTGGTGGCCGAGGCCCTGCGCCGGCTGTCGCTGACCCCGGCGCAGTGCTGGATGATCGGCGACCGGCGCATGGATATCGAAGGGGCGCGTCATCACGGACTGCGCAATATCGGCGTGTTGTGGGGCTTCGGCGGTGCCGAAGAGCTCACGGCGGCCGGGGCGGCGCACCTCGCGCAGGCACCGGACGACCTGCTCACCCTGATCGATTGAGGGGCGCGGCGGCGATCCGTACGCCGCCGCATGTCCTGCGCAAAGCCCCGCCGCGATTGGCGCTGGCCGCCGGGCGGTCAAACGACTGTCCGCGCGGTCGTCTCGGGCTGTCTGCAGGACAACGGCGAAACCCAAGCGTGCCAGCGGTGTAATCGTATTCATGGGACGTGATGGGTGTGCTAATTTCACTCCTTTAACGGGAGCCCATTAACCATGATTGAGCGTCAGCGTCGCACCAAGATCCTTGCCACCCTCGGACCGGCGACCGACCCGCCGGGCGTGCTGGAGGATCTCTTCCGCGCCGGCGTGAACGTGGTTCGCCTCAACTTCAGTCACGGTGACCCCTCTGGCCAGGCCAAGCGCGCTGCCGATGTGCGCGCCGCCGCCGCCCGCGTGGGCGTGGAAGTGGGCATCCTGGCCGATCTGCCGGGCCCGAAGATCCGTATCGAGCGTTTCGCCGAAGGCAAGATCAAGCTCAAGGCGGGCGACCGCTTCGACCTGGTCGCCTCGGCCACCCCGCCGCCGGGGGACACCACCCAGGTCGGCGTGAGCTACCTCGGTCTGCCGCAGGACGTGGTGGCCGGTGACGTGCTGCTGCTCGACGATGGCCTGATGCAGCTGCAGGTGATCGAAGTGCAGGGCGAGCGCATCATCAACACGGTGCTCAACGATGGCGTGCTGTCCGACCGCAAGGGCCTGAACAAGCAGGGCGGTGGCCTGTCGCTGGGCGCGCTGACCGAGCGCGACAAAGAACTGATCGGCATCGTGGCCAAGATCGGCGTGGATTTCATCGCCGTCTCCTTCTGCCGCAACGCGCAGGACATGAACGACGCGCGCGAGATCGCCGAGTCGCACGGCTGCTACGCCGCGCTGGTCTCCAAGATCGAGCGCACCGAAGCGATCGAGAACCTCGAAGAGATCGTCGACGCCAGTGACGTGGTCATGGTCGCGCGTGGCGATCTGGGCGTGGAAATCGGCGATGCCGAACTGCCGGGCCTGCAGAAGAAGATCATCAAGGCCTCGCTGGCGCAGAACAAGGTGGTGATCACCGCCACCCAGATGCTGCAGTCGATGGTCGAAAGCCCGATCCCGACCCGCGCCGAAGTGCTGGACGTGGCCAACTCGGTCATCGACGGTACCGATGCGGTGATGCTCTCGGCCGAAACCGCCGCTGGCATGTACCCGGTCAAGGCGGTCGAAGCGATGGCGCGTATCTGCCTCGGTGCCGAACGCCAGTTCCAGACCGAGACCGACTTCGGCGCCTCGCCGCGCAACCTGGAACGTGCCGACCAGGCGATCGCCATGGCCACCATGTTCCTGTCCCAGCACGTGGGCGTGCGCGCGATCGTGGCGATGACCGAATCCGGTGGCACCGCGCGTTACCTGTCGCGCTTCCGTGCCTCGGCACCGGTGTTCGCGGTGACCCGCCATGACGGCGCCCGCCGCCAGATGGCGCTGATGCGCGATGTGTTCCCGATCAACTTCGACAGCCGCGGCCTGACCCCACGCGAAGCCGCGCGCGGCAGCATCCGCCTGCTGTTCGAAGCGAACCAGCTGCAGAGCGGCGACCGCGTCGTCTTCACCAGCGGTGAGCACATGGAAACCCATGGCGCCACCAACACGCTGCGCCTGCTGGAAGTGGGCGAAGACGGCCGTGCGAGCGGCCTGGGCGAACTCTAACCGACCCACCCCGCAAGACCCGGACCCGCGTGGCCTCACGGCCGCGCGGGTTCGTCGTTTCAGATGGAATCGTTTCCAGATTCCGTGGACGGTCAGTTCACGGGAGGCGGGGTCTATAATTGGGGTTTTCCCGCACCCGCCACAGGAAGTACATGAGCATCGAACAGCTGGCTGAAACCGCACAGGCCATGGTCGCCCCGGGCAAGGGCATCATCGCGATCGACGAATCCACCGGCACCATCGGCAAGCGCTTCGCCAGCGTGGGCCTGGAGAACACCGAGGAGAACCGTCGCGCCTACCGCGAACTGCTGCTCACCACGCCCAAGCTGAACGAGCACATCTCCGGCGCGATCCTGTACGACGAGACCATCCGTCAGTCCACCAAGGATGGCGTCCCGTTCGCCAAGTACATGGCGGCCCAGGGCATCATCCCGGGCATCAAGGTCGACAAGGGCGCCCATGCCCTGGCCGGCTGCCCGGGCGAGCTGGTCACCGAAGGCCTGGATGGCCTGCGCGAGCGCCTGCAGGAGTACTACAAGCTGGGTGCGCGCTTCGCCAAGTGGCGTGCAGTCATCAACATCGGTGAAAGCATCCCGTCGGGCACCTGCATCGAGTCCAACGCCCACGCGCTGGCCCGTTATGCGGCGCTGTGCCAGGAATGCGGCCTGGTGCCGATGGTCGAGCCGGAAGTGATCATGGACGGCGACCACGACATCGAGACCTGCTACGAAGTCACCGAAGCCACCCTGCGTTCGCTGTTCGACGCGCTGTACCAGCAGAACGTGCTGCTGGAAGGCACCATCCTGAAGGCCTCGATGGTCATCTCCGGCAAGGGCTGCGAAGAGCAGGCCGACGTCGAGGAAGTGGCCGAGTCGACCGTGATGTGCCTCAAGAGCACCGTGCCGGCGATCCTGCCGGGCGTGGTGTTCCTGTCCGGTGGCCAGAGCGATGAGCAGTCCACCGCGCATCTGAATGCCATGAACCAGATGGGCAACCTGCCGTGGCCGCTGAGCTTCTCCTACGGCCGCGCCATGCAGCAGGCTGCGTTGAAGCTGTGGGCCAAGGACACCAAGGCGAACGTTGCCAAGGCGCAGCAGACGATCTTCGATCGCGCCAAGGAAAACGGCCAGGCTGCCCTGGGCAAGTGGAACGGCTGATTCACGCCTGACCAGCCTCAACGAAAACGCCGGCCTTGTGCCGGCGTTTTTGTTTGCGCGGTGGTTTGCTCAGTGCGCCGCCGCCGGCGGCAACCCGAGCGCCAGCGGCGCGAAGATCGCCGAGGTTGACGGCTCGACCGGCTGCCCCAGCGCGGCCAGCGCCGACTGGTAGGCCTTGTACGTCGCCGCGTTGTACGCCACCAGGATGATCCGGCGCGGCTGGCGATGCGAGCGCTGCCACGTCAGGGTCTCGGTGGCGGCGATGTGCGCGGCCTGGTGCAGCGGATAGCCGAACACGCCGCAGCTGATCGCCGGGAAGGCGATCGATTCCAGATCCAGTTTTTCGGCCAGTTGCAGCGATTTCCAGTAGCAGTTGGCCAGCAGCGCCGGCTCGTCGCGCAGACCGTCCTGCCAGACCGGGCCGACGGTGTGGAACACATGCTTCGCCGGCAGCTCGAACGCTGGCGTCTCGCGCACTTCGCCGGTCGGGCAGCGCATGCCCGGGCGGATCTCCGGCAGGGCGCTACAGGCCTCCAGCAGCTGAGGGCCGGCCGCACGATGGATCGCGCCGTCCACGCCACCACCGCCGAGCAGGGATTCGTTGGCCGCATTGACGATCGCATCCACCGCCAGGGTCGTGATGTCGCCCTGCCACACTTCGATCTTCATGCGTACCGCTCCTTACTGACTGTTACCGGGTCCATACAACGGAATGACGTGCCTGACCTGCACGTTACCCGGCAGGACATCTAGGCTGCGTCATCGTCGTCTCAGGCAGTGCGACCCGCCCGAGCGCTGGCTGACCTTCACACGATGCCGCCGGATCGCTTCACCGCAGATGAAGCGCCCCATGCAAAACGCCCGCCGATGTGGGCGGGCGCTTCGTTCCTACGGACCAACGGGCAGATCAGGGCAGACCGGCCAGCCAGTCGTCGTCGGAGCCTTCGTTGATATCGGCAAACAGCGGGGTGGAGAAGTAGCGCTCGCCGGTGTCGGGCAGCATCGCCAGGATCACCGCGCCGGGTGCGGCCTTGGCGGCGATGTCCAGCGCGCTGGCGACCGTGGCACCGGCCGAGATGCCGACGAAGATGCCTTCCTCGGCCGCCAGCCGGCGCGAGGTCTCGATCGCGCGGGCGTCGTCGATGGTCAGCAGTTCATCGTAGACACCGCGGTTGAGGACCTCCGGCACGAAGTCCGGGGTCCAGCCCTGGATCTTGTGCGGCTTCCACTCATCGCCTTTGAGCAGGGCGGCGCCTTCCGGCTCGGTGGCAACGATGCGCGTCTCCGGGCGGGCCACCTTGAGCACCTCGCCGACGCCGGTCAGGGTGCCGCCGGTGCCCCAGCCCGTGACGAAGTAGTCCAGCCGCTTGCCGGCGAAGTCGCGCAGGATTTCCGGTGCGGTGGTGTTGCGGTGATACGCAGGATTGGCCGGGTTCGCGAACTGGCTGGCCAGGAACCAGCCATGTTCCTCGGCCAGTTCCTTCGCCCGGCGCACCATGCCCGAGCCGCGCTCGGCGGCCGGGGTCAGGATCACCTTGGCGCCATAGGCGCGCATGAGCTTGCGGCGCTCGATCGAGAAGGTCTCCACCATCGTGGCCACGAACTTGTAGCCGCGCGCGGCGGCCACCATCGCCAGCGCCACGCCGGTGTTGCCCGAGGTCGCTTCCACGATGGTATCGCCGGGCTTGAGCAGGCCCTTGGCTTCGGCGTCGAGAATGATCGCCAGCGCCAGTCGGTCCTTGACCGAGCCGCCGGGGTTGAACGACTCGACCTTGGCATACAGGGTGACGTGCTCGGGGGCGAGACGGTGCAGGCGCACCACCGGGGTGTTGCCGATGGTGTCCAGGATGGAGTCGTACAGGGCCATGGGGATGCTCCGGAGAAGTCGTTGCCGCCCGGGGGCCGTGCGGCAGGGGGAAAGGGTCGGGCCGGTGGCGGCGCAAGGCGCCCGCGCGCGGCCGGGCCGGGGTCGGTCAGACCGTACCGCTGGCATATGACCGCGCGAAATGACCTGATTACCTTCTTAAACAACGTTTGGTTATAAGCTGGTGACGGCATTTGCCCTACAGTCGGATGGCCCCCTCTCCATGCGCCGTATCGCCCGCCCATGACGCTGACCCAACTTCGCTACCTGGTCGCCATCGCCGACGCCGAGCTGAACATCACGCTGGCGGCGTCCCGTGTGCACGCCACCCAGCCCGGCCTGTCCAAGCAGCTCAAGCAGCTGGAGGATGAACTCGGCTTTCTCCTGTTCGTGCGTAAGGGTCGCAGCCTGGAAGCGGTGACCCCGGCCGGCGTGGAAGTGATCGGCCGCGCCCGCGCCGTGCTTGGCGAGGCCAACAACATCCGCACGTATGCCGCCAACCAGCGCCGTGAAAGCCAGGGCCAGCTGGTGCTCACCACCACCCATACCCAGGCGCGCTTCGTGCTGCCGCCGGCGGTGGCGCGGATCAAGCAGGCCTACCCGCAGGTCAGCGTGCATCTGCAGCAGGCTGCTGAAAGCGACGCGCTGGACCTGCTCAGCCAGGGCGACGCGGACATCGCCATCATCAGCACCGCCGGCGGTGAACCCACTGCCGGCCTGGCCATTCCGCTGTACCGCTGGCGTCGGCTGGTGCTGGTGCCGCGCGGGCACGCGCTGGACCGCCCGGGCGCCGCGCCGGACCTGCAGGCGCTCGCCAGCCACCCGCTGATCAGCTACGAATCCTCCACCCGCGGCAGCTCCTCGCTGCAGCGCGCCTTCGCCAGCGCCGGGCTGACCCCGGACATCGCCTTGACCGCCCTCGATGCGGACCTGATCAAGACGTATGTGCGCACCGGCCTGGGCGTGGGCCTGCTGGCCGAAATGGCGGTCAACGCCAGCGATGAAGACCTGCGGTCCTGGCCGGCCCCGACGCCGATCGACGAGTGCATCGCCTGGGCGGTGCTGCCGCGTGACCGCGTGCTGCGCGATTACGCGCTGGAGCTGGTGCACGTGCTCGCCCCGCAGATCGATACCCGCGACCTGCGCCGGGTGATCGACGGCAACCAGGAAGCCAACTGGCCGCTGCCGCCGACGTGGGAATCGCTGACGCAGACCATCACCGTCTAGCGACGGTGATGGCTGCCCGCGCATTCCCCCTCTACCCCGCGCCGTTGGCGCGCCCCCTTCAACAGAAGGGGGCTTTTCTCCAGAGCGGTTGAGGGGGTCGGTGGGCGCTTCGAAAGGGCCGCTGCGACGGTTGGTCGCAGGGCTTCGGGTCGGCCGGCCAACGCTCGGGCGCTACCATGACAGGGTGAACGTCCGCCGTCGCCCGTATGCCGTCTTTCTGCAGCTTGCCTTCGTGGCGACGTTGCTGATGGCGCTGGCGCCGCTGGTCAGCCGCTGGCAACAGGCGCATGCCGAGGCGCCGGTGATGCTGATGCCGACCGGCATGACCCACGCGATGCCCGTGCCGCCCGATGCCCACGCCGGGCACGACATGCAGCACGACATCGCGCAGCGCGACGTGCACCACCACGGCATGCAGCAGCACGACATGGCGCACCATGACATGGCGATGCAGCCCATGCCGATGCACGCCCTGCCAAGCGCCCACGACACCCCCGCATCGTCGCCACCGATGAGCGAGCATGCCGGGCATGGCGATGCCTGCGAGTACTGCATGATGGCCTCGCGGCTGATGCCGTGGCTGGCGGTACTGATCCTGCTGCTGCCGGCGATGCCGGTCATTGCCCCGCGGGTGCTGCGCGCGGTGCCCACGCCCCGCAGCCTGCGCTGGCCGGCCCACGCCGCACGCGGCCCCCCCGCGCTCTCCTGAGACCACCGCCCTTTCTGCCCGTGTCGCCGTGATGGCGGCGCGTGCCTGCGTGCTTTTCTGGAGTTCCACCATGACTGTTTCTTCCCGCAGCGCGGGCGCACTGACGCGCCTGTCTGTTTCCCTGTCGCTGGCCCTGGTCGCGCTGCCGCTGCATGCCGCCAACGACGACGCCCGTACGCTCGATACGCTGGTGGTCACCGCCACCGCGCCCTCCTCGCCGCTGCACTGGGTCACCGATCCGCGCCTGCCGCGGCAGCCGGTGCCGGCCAGCGATGGCGCTGACTATCTGAAGACGGTTCCCGGCTTCTCGGCGATCCGCAACGGCGGCACCAACGGCGATCCGGTGCTGCGTGGCATGTTCGGTTCGCGCCTGAACATCGTCAGCAACGAAGGCAATCTGATCGGTGCCTGCCCCTCGCGCATGGACAACCCGCTGTCCTACATCGCCCCGGAAACCTTCGATCGGCTGACCATCATCAAGGGGCCGCAGAGCGTGCGCTGGGGTGCCGGTGCCTCGGCCGGCACGGTGCGCTTCGAGCGCGATACCCCGCGTTTCGATCAGCCGGGCGTGGATATCAACGCCAGCGCGCTGGTCGGCTCGCGCAACCGCAACGACCAGGTGCTGGATCTCACCGCCGGCGCTTCGCCGGGCTATGTGCGGGTCAACGGCAACCGCTCCGAATCGGAGGACTACAAGGACGGCAACGGGGATGTAGTGCCCTCCAGGTGGCGCAAGTGGAACAGCGATGTCGCCGTCGGCTGGACGCCCGATGCCGATACCGTGCTGGAGCTGTCGGCCGGCACCGGCGATGCGATCGCGCGCTACGCCGGTCGCGGCATGGATGGCGCCTCGTTCAGGCGCACCAGCTACGCTGCGCGCTTCGAAAAGGACAATCTGCCGGGTGCATGGGACCGGCTGCAGGCGAACCTGTACTACAACGACGCCGACCACGTGATGGACAACTACACGCTGCGCACGCCGAACCCGGCCAGCAGCATGCCGATGCCGATGGGCTCCAATGTCGACCGTCGCACCACCGGGGGCCGCATCGCATCGGAATGGCGCTGGCAGGACATCGCCATCGTGGCCGGCGTGGACGCGCAGGACAGCCGTCACCGCAGCCGCAATGCCATGGGGCGCAACACGTACCGGGAGCAGCCGTGGCGCACCGATGCGCGCTTCGGGAATCTGGGGGCGTTCACGGAGATCACCCTGGGCGAGGGCACTGCCCAGCGCTGGGTGGGTGGCCTGCGCATGGACCGTGCCGAGGTGAAGGACGAGCGCGCCACCAGCGGCATGATGGCGATGCCGAATCCGACTGCCGGGCAGACCCGGCGCGAGAATCTCGGCAGCGGTTTTGTCCGGTTCGAGCGCGATATCGCCCCCGCACTGACCTGGTACGCCGGTATCGGTCATAGCGAGCGCATGCCCGACTACTGGGAACTGTTCTCGCCGACGCTCGGCCCGGCCGGCGCGGTCAACGCCTTCACCGGTGTGCAGCCGGAAAAAACCACCCAGCTCGATCTGGGTCTGCAGTACCGCACTGATCGCCTCAACGCCTGGGTCTCGGCGTATGCCGGGCGCATCCAGGACTACATCCTGTTCACCTACCGCGACGGCGGCATGATGGGCAGCACCAGCCAGGCCAGCAATGTCGATGCGCGCATTGCCGGCGCCGAGGCGGGCGTGGAGTGGCAGCTGGCGCAGCAGTGGAAACTCGGCGGCACGCTGGCCTATGCCTGGGGCGAGAACCGCAGTGATGGCCGCGCGCTGCCGCAGATGCCGCCGCTGGAAGCCCGGCTCAGCACCGTATGGGAACGCGAGCGCTGGACCGTGGGGGCGCTGGCACGCGCGGTCTCGCGTCAGGGCCGGGTCGCGGCGGGGCAGGGCAACGTGGTCGCCCGCGATCTCGGCCCCAGCGCCGGCTTCGCCACCCTGGCCGTGAATGCCAGCTACCGGGTCAACGAGGCGCTCCTGGTCAGTGCAGGCGTGGACAACCTGTTCGACCGCGCCTACAGCGAGCATCTGAACCTGGCCGGCAGCGCCGATTTCGGCTTCCCGGCCGATCCGGTGCGTATCAACGAACCCGGCCGCACCGCCTGGCTGAAAGTGAATTATCGGTACTGAGCACGTTGGCCGGGCGGGGGACATCTCGCCCGCCCGGCGCCCGCTGCCGCCGGGGCCGACACCCCGGCGCGTGCCGCGCACTTCGACATGCGTCGATACATGGCGATACATCCTGCGCAGGCCCCAGCACGGAAAGGCCTTCGCCCGTCACCGGCAGATGTGAAGAGGCCAGTAAACGCTTGGCACATATGCCCCGGCTCGACCCCTCTATACACTCGGCGGTCGAGAAACAACCGGGATTGCATTACATGTTGGGACGCATCGCAGCGCGCTTCGCCGCTGGCATCGCCTTGGTCGCTTTGGCTGGGTGTGGCAGCAAAGACGAGGCCGCTCGCCGGCAGGCAGACGCCGTACCGGTCACCACCCAGGTGGTGAAGGCTTCGGCATGGAGCGACACGCTGCAGGCCCTGGGCACGGCCAAGGCGCGCGAGTCGGTGACGGTCACCGCCAAGGTCAGCGAAATCATCGAGACGGTGCACTTCGAAAGTGGCCAGCAGGTCAGTGCCGGCACGCCGCTGGTGACCCTGCGCGGGCAAGCCCAGGAAGCTGCGCTGCTGCAGGCCCAGGCCACGTTCCTGGAAGCCGACCAGCTGTACAAGCGCCAGCGCGAACTCGCTGCCCAGCAGCTGGTGGCCAGCTCCACGCTGGACACGCAGCGCGCCATCCGCGATGCCGCTGACGCCCGCGTGCGCGAAATGCAGTCCGACATCGGCGACCGCCGGGTACGCGCGCCGTTCGCCGGCGTGCTGGGCATCCGTCAGGTCAGCGCCGGTTCGCTGGTCACCCCCAGCACCGCGATCACCACCCTGGATGACATCGAGCGCATGCACGTGGACTTCCAGGTGCCCGAAGCCGAGCTGGCTTCGCTGAGCACCGGTGACAAGGTCAACGCGACCAGCGTGGCGTATCCGGGCCGCAACTTCGAAGGCCAGGTCGCTACCATCGATACCCGCGTGGATCCGGGCACGCGTGCGGTCACCGTGCGCGCGGATTTCATCAATGCCGATCACGCACTGCGCCCGGGCATGCTGCTGGATGTGCGCATGTTCCGCCCCGAGCGCCAGGCGCTGGTCATCCCTGAAATCGCGGTGGTGCAGGTCGGGCGCGATTCCTACGTGTTCCGGGTCACGCCGGACCAGGTCGTGGAGCGCGTTGACATCACCGCCGGCGCGCGCCGCAGCGGCGTGGTCGAAATCCGTGAGGGGCTCGCCGCCGGCGACCGCATCGTGGTGGACGGCACCGGCAAGCTGCGCCCGGGCCTGAAGATCCAGGCCGAAGAAGCTGCGCCGATCGCGCCGGCCGCCGCTACGACGGCCGAACCGGACACTGCCGGATGAAGCTCTCCGACGTTTCCATCCAGCGGCCGGTCTTCGCCGTGGTGATGAGCCTGCTGCTGGTCGTGCTGGGCTTCATGTCATTCACACGCTTGACCCTGCGCGAACTGCCTGCGATCGATCCGCCCATCGTCTCGGTCTCGGTCGATTACACCGGCGCGTCGGCAGCGGTCATCGAAAGCCGCATCACCCAGGTGCTGGAAGATGCGCTGGCCGGCATCGAAGGCATCGATACGATCAACGCGCGCAGCTCCAACGGGCGCTCGCAGGTCAGTATCGAATTCACCTCCAACCGCGATATCGAAGCGGCCGCCAACGACGTGCGCGATGCGGTCAGCCGCGTTGCCGACCGCATGCCCGAAGAGGCGCGGCCGCCGGAAATCGCCAAGGTCGAGAGCGACGCCGATCCCATCATCTGGCTCAACATGAGCTCGACCTCGATGGATACGCTGGAGCTGAGCGACTACGCCGACCGCTACATCGTCGACCGCTTCTCCAGCCTCGATGGCGTTGCCCAGGTGCGTATCGGTGGCCGCCAGCGCTACGCGATGCGGATCTGGCTGGACCGCGACCAGCTCGCCGCGCGCGGCCTGACCGTGGGCGATGTGGAAAGTGCGCTGCGCAACGAGAACGTGGAACTGCCGGCCGGCCGCATCGAATCGGCCGACCGCGATTTCACCCTGCGCGTGGAGCGCAACTACGTCAAACCGGAAGACTTCGCCGGCATTCCGCTGGGCAAGGGCGCCGATGGGTACGTCGTGCGCATGGGCGATGTCGCCAAGATCGAACTGGCCTCGTCCGAACGCCGCGCGTACTACCGCAGCAACGGTGAGCCGAACATCGGCCTGGGCATCGTCAAGACCTCCACCGCCAACGCGCTGGATGTCGCCCGTGAAGCGCGCGCCGAAGCGGACCGGATCAGCAGCACGCTGCCCGAAGGCACCCGCATCTTCGTGGCCTTCGACAACACCACGTTCATCGAGGCCGCGGTCGATCGCGTCTACGCCACGCTGGTCGAGGCGATGCTGCTGGTGCTGGCGGTGATCTGGCTGTTCCTGGGCAGTTTCCGCGCGGCGTTGATTCCCGCGGTAACGGTGCCGGTCTGCCTGATCGCGGCCTTCATCGCGCTGTATGCCTTCGGGTTCTCGATCAACCTGCTGACCCTGCTCGCGCTGGTGCTGTGTATCGGCCTGGTGGTGGATGACGCCATCGTGGTGGTGGAGAACGTGCAGCGCCGTATCGATCTGGGCGAGCCGCCGCTGGTTGCATCCAAACGCGGCACCACCCAGGTGGCGTTCGCGGTGATCGCGACCACCGCGGTGCTGGTCGCGGTGTTCCTGCCGGTCGGCTTCCTGGAAGGCAATACCGGCCGCCTGTTCCGCGAGCTGGCCGTGGCGCTGGCCGCGGCGGTGGCGCTGTCGGCGTTCGTGTCGCTCACGCTGACCCCGATGATGGCCTCCAAGCTGCTCAAGCCGCATACCGGCCAGGCACCGAAGGGCCTGCACGGGCTGATCAACCGCAACCTGGATCGGCTGTCGGCCGCCTACGGGCGCTTCCTGGAAGCGCACGTGACCCGCACCTGGGTCTACATCGTGGTGATGATCCTGTCGCTGCTGGCCAGCGCGCTGCTGCTCAAGGTGCTGCCGTCCGAGCTGGCCCCGGCCGAAGACCGTGGCTCCTTCCAGATCATGATCGATGGCCCGGAAGGTGCCGGCTTCGATTACACCGTCGGCCAGGTCCAGCAGGTCGAGAAGATCGTCTCCGGCTTCGTCGGCGAAGATGAGCCGATCGTGCGCGCCAACCCGCGCGTGCCCGGCGGCTGGGGCTCCAGCGAGGAAATGCACACCGGCCGCATCAGCGTGTTCCTGCAGCCCTGGCGCCAACGTGATGTCTCCACCCCGGATGTGGCGGCCGAGCTGCAGACCCACCTCAATGATCTGCGGGGTGTGCGCGTGCGCACCCAGGTCGGGGGTGGTCTGGTCCGCAGCCAGGGCCAGCCGTTCCAGATCGTGCTGGGTGGCCCGGAGTACGCGGAGATCGCGCAGTGGCGTGACCGCATGCTGCTGCGCATGGCCGACAACCCTGGCCTGGTCGGTGCGGACTCGGATTACAAGGAAACCCGCCCGCAGATGCGCGTGAACATCGATCGCCAGCGGGCGGCCGATCTGGGCGTATCGGTCACCGCGATCGGCAGCGCGCTGGAAACCATGATGGGCTCGCGCCGCGTCACCACCTTCGTCGACAACGGCGAGGAGTACGACGTGCTGGTCCAGGCCGGCCGCGACGGCCGCGCCTCGCCGTCGGATCTGGCCGCGATCCGCGTGCGCGCCAGTGGCGGCGAACTGGTCCCGCTGTCCAACCTGGTCACGCTCAGCGAAGTGGCCGAAGCCGGCAGCCTCAACCGCTTCAACCGGCTGCGCTCGATCACCATCAACGCCGGCCTGGCCCCGGGCTATCCGCTGGGCGAGGCCATCGCCTGGGCCCAGCAGGTGGCCAGCGAGGAGCTGCCACAGCATGCGCAGATCAGCTGGAAGGGCGAATCGCGCGAGTACCAGAACGCCGGCAGCGCCGTGCTGCTGACCTTCGCGATGGCCCTGCTGGTGGTGTTCCTGGTGCTGGCCGCACAGTTCGAGAGCTTCATCCACCCGCTGGTGATCATGCTCACCGTGCCGCTGGGCGTGCTCGGCGCGCTGCTGGGGCTGTATGTCAGTGGTGGCACGATCAACCTGTTCAGCCAGATCGGCATCGTGATGCTGGTGGGCCTGGCGGCCAAGAACGGCATCCTGATCGTGGAGTTCGCCAACCAGCTGCGCGATGAGGGCCGCAACGTGCACCAGGCCATCGTCGAATCGGCGATGGTGCGCCTGCGCCCGATCCTGATGACCTCCATCGCCACCGTGGTCGGTGCGATCCCGCTGGTGGTGGCCGGTGGCCCGGGTTCGGCCAGCCGCGGCACGATCGGCGTGGTGGTGATCTTCGGCGTGACCGTGTCCACCTTCCTGTCGCTGTTCGTGGTGCCGGCGTTCTACTCGCTGCTGGCCCCGTACACCCGCTCGCCGGAAGCCGTGGCGCGTGAACTGGCCCGCCAGGAAGCGGAAACCCCCTCGGTCGGCGGCCATGCCTGACCCGAATGGGCGGCATTGCCGCCCATTCATCGAAATTGCCACTACGCAGTCCGGCGCGGATCGTGGAGAATCGACCGGGTCCCAGCCGACGGGGACGTTCCTTTTGTTTCCGCCGACTGGAGAGAGCGCGTGGAAGAAGTAGTCAGTTTCATCAACGGGATCATCTGGAGCAAAGCCCTGATCTTCCTGTGTCTTGCCGCAGGCCTGTACTTCAGTGCCCGTACCCGTTTCATGCAGATCCGCGGGTTCGTGGAGATGTGCCGGCTCACCGTGCAGGGTGAGAAATCCGAGGCGGGCGTGTCCTCGTTCCAGGCGCTGGCCATGTCCATGGCCGGGCGCATGGGCATCGGCAACATCGCCGGTGTGGCCACCGCGATCGCCTTCGGTGGCCCCGGTGCGATCTTCTGGATGTGGGTGATGGGCTTCCTCGGTGCGTCCACCTCGTATGTGGAATGCACCCTGGCGCAGATCTACAAGACCAAGGATGCCGAAGGCCGCTACCGCGGTGGCCCGGCGTACTACATCGAAAAGGCCATGGGCCTGAAGTGGTACGCCTTGGCCTTCGCCGTGGCCACCATCATCGCCGCCGGCTTCCTGATGCCGGGCGTGCAGGCCAATGCCATCGCCGACAGCATCATCAATGCCTGCCGCGGCGGTGCGCTGTGCGGGCCACTGGATGGTCAGTTCATGGGCCTGGAATCGGTGCAGGCGCTCAAGCTGGGCATCGGCATCGTGGTCTCGTTGCTGCTGGCCGTGGTGATCTTCGGCGGCGTCAAGCGCATCGCCAACTTCGCCGAGGTGGTCGTTCCGTTCATGGCCGCCGCCTTCATCCTGATGGCCATCGTCATCATGATCATCAACTACGACCGCGTGCCGGACATGTTCCACACCGTGTTCAGCAGCGCCTTCGGTGCGCATGCCGCGTTCGGCGCGATGATGGGCCTGGCGGTGGAGTGGGGCGTCAAGCGCGGTATCTACGCCAACGAGGCCGGCCAGGGTACCGGCCCGCATGCGGCGGCCGCCTCGGAGGTTTCGCACCCGGCCAAGCAGGGTTACGTGCAGGCCTTCGCGATCTACTTCGACACCATGATGGTGTGCACCGCCACCGCGTTCCTGATCCTGGCCGCGGGCACCTACAACGTGTATTCCCCGGTCCCGGGCGGCGCGCCCGTGTTCGCCGGCCTGGCCGGTGTCGCTGAAGGCGCGGGTTACGCCCAGGCGGCGGTGGAAACCGTCATCCCGGGCTTCGGCGCGGCCTTTGTGGCGATCGCGATCTTCTTCTTCGCCTTCACCACGATCATGGCCTATTACTACATGGCCGAGACCAACCTGACCTACGTCAACAACAACGCCAAGCGCCCGCTGACCGTCCTGCTGCTGCGCCTGGGCATCATCGGCATGGTGATCTTCGGTGCCTTCCACAATGCCGGCATGGCGTGGGCGCTGGGCGACATCGGCGTCGGCCTGATGGCGTGGTTGAACATCATCGCGATCCTGATCGTGCAGAAGCCGGCGATGCTGGCCCTGCGCGACTACGAACGTCAAAAGAAGCTCGGCCTGGATCCGACCTTCGACCCCGATGCACTTGGCATCAAGAACGCCGATTTCTGGCGTCAACGCAAGCTGGAGCTGTCCCGTAGTGAATGATCCCTGGAAGAATGCGCGCCGTCCGTCCTCGCGGCCGCCGCGCGCCACGCCGTTGCCGCCGCGCGAAGGTGGCACGCCGCCGCCGCCCAGCCGCGGCAACGACGAGCTGCGCCTGTACGGCTGGAATGCCGTGCAGGCACTGTTCGAGCATCGCCCGCAGGCGCTGCGCAAGCTGTACCTGACCGAGTCGCTGATCCCGCGCATGCAGCCGGTGCTGAAATGGTGCGTGGCCAACCGCGTCGGTTACCGTGTGGTGGAAGACGGCGATCTGAACAAGCTCGCCGCGACCACCCACCACGAGGGCCTGGTGGCTGACGTGCTGCGTGCGCCGATGCTGGAGCTGGACGAATGGCTGGCCACGTTGCCGGCCGGCGCGCCGGTGCTGGCGCTGTGGCTGGATGGCGTAGGCAACCCGCACAACTTCGGCGCGATCCTGCGCTCGGCGGCGCATTTCGGTGTGGCCGGGCTGCTGCTGCCGCCGGGGTCCACGCTGGCATTGTCCGGCGCGGCCGCGCGCGTGGCCGAAGGCGGCGCCGAGTCGGTGCCGCTGGTGCGTCTGCCGGAACTGCCCGAGGCGATGGCGCAGCTGCGCGCGGCCGGCATCGGCCTGGCGGCAACGCTGGTGGAGGGAGGCAAGGACCTGTTCGCCACGGAACTGCCGCAACGCCTGGTCTATGTGATGGGTGCCGAGGGCGAGGGCATGGACCGCGATCTGGCCGACGACTGCGATCTGCAGGTGTCCATTCCCGGGTCCGGTGCCGTGGAAAGCCTCAACGTCGCTTCGGCGACGGCGGTGTTGTTGGCGCACTGGTACGGCAGCCGCTCGCGCTGATCGGAAGGTGTGCGTTTGTCGGGAACGGCGCGTTGCGCTGGACCCGCGGTGTGATCGGTTTCACCGAACGCGTCGTGACTACATCCGATTCGGATTTTCCGCATGGCGCTCGACGTGAGAACTGAGCACAGTGCGGGGTGGACGTTGTGCTGCGTAGATGAGGAGAGACATCCACGCAGTGCGACGGTCCGTTTCTCCGGACCGTGAAAGTAGTACGGCGCTCACCGCGTGGGGTGTGACGAATCCCGGTAGCCCGGTCGCATTGCGACCGGGTTTTTTTTTGTACCGACCCACGGGCGGTACCTGCCGCCTGCGTGTCGGGATTACTCGTTCGGCGGCGTGGTCGGCTTGGCTTCGCTGCCGAAACTGCCGTCGGCCTCGGCGGCCAGATACGCGAACACCGTGTATGCGGCGACGTTCTGCGCCAGCGCCGCCGGGTCGATCTTGTCCAGCGTGTCGTCGGCGGTGTGGTGCAGGTGGAAGTAGTCGCTGCCGTCCTGCGCCAGCCATGCCCACGCGCCGCCCTTGGCCGCCAGTGGACCCACGTCCGGGCCCGGGCCGCCCTTGTCGGCGGCGTACTCGATGCCCAGCGGCTTGAGCACCTCGGCGATCTGGCGGGTGGCCTCGCGCGAATTGGCCGGGTTCGGCGAGCCGGTGTTGAAGGCATAGATGCGGCCGGCACCGAAATCGCTTTCGGCGGCGAGCTGGTGCCGCACCACGTCCTTGGCATGTGCCTCGGCGTAGGCCTTGCCGCCGTACAGGCCCTGCTCCTCATTGGCGAACGCGACCACGCGGATCGTGCGCTTGGGCGCCTGCTTGAGCTGGCCGATCAGATGGCCAGCGGCCATGGTGATGCCCACGCCGGCCCCATCATCCACCGCGCCGGTGCCCAGGTCCCAGGAGTCGAGGTGACCGCCGATCACCACCACTTCCTTGGGCAGGCTGCGCCCGGTGATCTCGCCGATCACGTTGTGCGACGTGGCCGTACCATCCCAACCGCAATCCAGGCTCAGCTTCAGCGTGGTGCTGCCGAGCGCGACCAGGCGTGCCAGCTGGTTGGCATCGGGCACCGACAGCGCGGCGGCCGGCACCGGGGTCAGGCCGTCATCGAAGCGGGTGATGCCGGTGTGCGGCACGCGGTGCGAATCGGTGCCTGCCGAGCGCATCACGAAGCCGATCGCACCCTTGCGGATCGCCTCGGACGGGCCCTTGCTGCGCACGGCGCCACCGTTGCCGTAGTCGCGGCCATCGCGGTAGGCGGTCATCTGGTAATCGACGAAGGCGATCTTGCCCTTCAGCGAACCCTCCGGCGCGGCCTGCAGCGCGGCCAGATCGGCGAAGCGCACGACGTCGGCCTCCACCGTGCCGCCCGGGCTGCCGCCAAGGGCGGTGACCGTCAGCGGCTGGGCATGCTTGCCGATCACTTCGGCGTGCTCACTGCGGCGCTCCCACTTGGGGAAGGTGACCGGCTCGGTCCAGACCTTGTCGAAGCCCAGCGACTTGAACTTGGCCACCGCCCAGGCCACGGCGCGTGCGTCGGCTTCACTGCCGGCGATGCGCGGGCCGATCTCGGTGGTGAGCGATTCGACCACCTTCCAGCCGGTGTCGTCCTTGAGGGCCTGCTCGCGCAGCTCGGCGGCGGTGGCCAGCGACGTCGGCGGCAGCGTGGTGATACCGGTCGCCGCGAATGCGGGCGCGGCCAGCAGGGCGAGGGAAGATGCGATGGCAAGGACGCGGCGACGCATGGACGAACTCCGGGAAACGGGGCGGAAGCGTCCGAGCTTACCAGCCTCGCCGGCACGCACATGGGCGGTAGGTCATGTCCCGGGGATACTGTTTTCCAAAAGCGAAAACCCCGCCAAAGCGGGGCTTTCGATCGGTAGTGCCGGCCGCTGGCCGGCTCCGCACGAGGCAGGATATCCGTGCTGCCGACGAGCGGCCGGCACTACCGGTGTTGCTGCCTCAGTGCTTGAGGTTGTCGCGGATCTCGCGCAGCAGCAGCACTTCTTCACTCGGCGCCGCCGGGGCGGCCGGCTCGGCCTGCTTCTTGCGCGCCAGGCGGTTGATGAACTTCACGACCATGAAAATCGCAAAGGCCACAATCACGAACTGCACCACGGTGTTGAGGAAATCACCGTAGCCGATCACCACCGCCGGAATCTCTTTGCCATCGGCGGCAATCCGCGCCGGGGCCAGGGTCCAGGCCAGCTCGGAGAAGTCCACGCGGCCGATCATCCAGCCCAGCGGCGGCATGATGATCTTGTCCACCAGCGCGGTGACGATCTTGCCGAACGCCGCACCGATGACCACACCAACCGCCAGGTCGATGACGTTGCCACGCATGGCGAATTCTTTGAACTCAGTCAGTACACCCATCGGGCTCTCCTGTCGTAGTGGGGGAATCAAATGACGCCGCAGCGTAACGCAGCGATTGTCATCCGGCGATGATGCCGTGGCGCTCGGCCACGTTCTCCAGGCGTGCACTGAAACGGTCGCCCGGCTTCAATGCGGCCACGCCCGAGGGCGTACCCATGAAGACCAGGTCGCCTGCGCGCAACGCCCACAGCTTGGAGAGCTCGTGCAGGATCTCCGGCACGT
Organism: Stenotrophomonas sp. TWI1151; assembly: GCF_039673135.1. Lineage (NCBI taxonomy): Bacteria > Pseudomonadati > Pseudomonadota > Gammaproteobacteria > Lysobacterales > Lysobacteraceae > Stenotrophomonas > Stenotrophomonas sp. TWI1151. The sequence goes on along the minus strand of NZ_JBDJLA010000005.1, from coordinate 164,141 downwards.
TCCAGATCATCTGGTCCAGCAGTGATTGCTGGCGCACCTCGCCATTGATCTCCAGCGACAGATTGAGGGCGGCCAGATCGCCGACTTCACCGGCCGGCACCAGCTCGCTCACCGGCGCGGACTGATCAAAGCCCTTGGCCGGATCCCACGGGTGGCCCTTGGCCTTGGCCTGCGCCTGCAGATCGCGGCGGGTCAGATCCAGGCCGACGCCATAGCCGAACACCAGCGCCTCGGCCTGATCGACGGGCAGCTCGCCGGCAGGGGCGTCCTTGCCGATCGCCACCACCAGTTCCACTTCATGGTGCAGGTCCTGGGTGGCGAGCGGGTAGGGGATCACATCGTCATGCCCGACCACGATCGCATCGGCCGGCTTGCTGAAGAACATCGGGCGGCCGCGATCATCGGCGGCCGGCACGGCCGCACCCATTTCGCGCGCGTGATCAGCGAAGTTGCGGCCGACACAGTAGATGCGACGCACCGGGAAGGTACCGCCGCCGGCGACCGGAATTCGGGGCTGCTCGGGCGTGGGAATTACATCGGTCATGCGCGCGTCCTGTGGAGAGGTTTCGCCGCAGTCTAGAGCGTTTTCCCGCCGCCACAAACAGAAACGGCCGCGCAGGGCGCGGCCGTCATCAGGAGGAATGCGCGTCGATCAACGCGACATCGGCAAGGCCTGCTTGCGGACCACCCGGTATTCGCCGTCCACGACCTGCGACGGAACGGTGCGCGCACTCTTGCGCTGGGCGAGCAGCTTCCATGCCAGACCGGCGATGATCATCGCCGCGCCCACGAACACACCCACGAACACCAGCGCGGCCAGGATCGCCAGGCCCAACAGACCGACCGCAACGCGCACCAACGGGTGGCGCGGCTTGCGCGGCGCGAACAGGGCACGGAACTGGTAGAACTGGAAGATGCGGCTGTACATGGCACTCTTTTTGGCTGAGGTCAGCAGTGGACGAGTATCCGTGCTGGCCTTTGTGACTGAGTGAAAAAAGCGTTAAACGCACCGCGCGCGCATTGCAAATCAATGACTTGTATTCATCCGGGAGCCAGTGACATGAGCGCGTGAGACACTGTGCCTCCACTGCCTGTTGTAGATGCCATGTCCGTTCCAGAGACCACCGCCACCGCCCTCATCGCCCTGGATGCCATGGCCGACGGGGGGTTCGCCGAAACCGATGCCAGCATTGAGGGCGACAGCGAATCGGTGGTGTTGTACCGCGAGGGCGACCAGGTGCGCGCGTGGCTGAACATCTGCCCGCACGCCGGCCGCCGGTTGGACTGGGCCCCGGGGCAGTTCCTGAAAAGCAAGGACGGCCACCTGGTGTGCGCGGCGCACGGCGCCTCATTCTCGCTGGACAACGGCGACTGCGTGGCCGGGCCGTGCCGCGGTGATCGCCTGCGCGCGGTGCCGGTGCAGGTGCGCGACGGCCAGGTCTGGCTGGCGTGACAACGACCGGTGGGTCTCCAACCCACGGGTAGGTAGCGACCGTTGGTCGCTACGCCTTCAATGCCGCCCAGCGACCGGTAGTGCCGGCCGCTGGCCGGCTGCTCTTGATGGCCAACCGTACGTGGAGCCGGCCAGCGGCCGGCACTACTACGTCTTCAATGCCGGCCAGCGGCCGGCACTACCTGGGGTATTGGGCGAGCCGGCCAGCGGCCGGCACTACCTGGGGCATCGGGCGAACCGGCCAGCGGCCGGCACTCCCTAGAACATCAGGTTGATCATCAGCACCACCACCGCCGTATAGATCAACGACAGCGGGGCGCCGACGCGCCACAGCTCGCGCGGGGTGTAATTGGCCGGGCCGGTGATCATCGAAATCACCGGGTTGGAGGCTGTCATCAGATTGTTCGAGGCCGACAACGCCACGATCAGCGCGAACGCGGTCGGGCTGCCCCCGGCGGCCAGCGCCAGGTTCACCGCGATGGGCACCATCACGATGGTTGCGCCCACGTGGCTGATCACCAGCGAGAACATCGTGGTCAACAACGCCAGCGCGATTTCCAGCACCCACACCGGGATGCCGGTCGGCAGGCGGTCGATGGTGTGCCCGGCGATCCACGCCGCCGCGCCGCTGCTGTCCATCGCCCAGCCGAGCGGAATCAGCCCGGCCATCATGAACACGGTTTTCCAGTTGATCGAGGCGTAGGCCTCGTCCATGCGCAGCACGCCGGTCAGCAGCATGCCGGCCACGCCGGTCATCAGGGTCAGCGCCACCGGCAGCTTGGAGGTCAGCGCGATCAGGATGGTGATGGCGAAGATGCTCATTGCGATCTTGAACTTGTGCGGCCGCTGCTCGCCCTTGGGGTAATCGGTCACCACCACGAAGTCGCGGCTCTTGGCCGCCTGCGCCAGGTCGGTCCAGATGCTGTGGAAGACCAGCATGTCACCGGCACGCAGGGCCACGTTGCGCACGTCTTCGCGGATCACCTGCTTGTCGCGGTTAATCGCCAGCAGGCTGATCCCACGCTGCTTGCGCAGGCGCAGGTCCGAGGCGCTCTTGCCGATCACATCGGAGGTGGGCGGCACCACTGCTTCGGAAATGCCGGCGCGGCTGGGGTTGAACAGGTCGCCCAGGTGCTTCAGCCGCGAGGACATCCGCAGGAACTGGTTCTGTGCGAAATCGCTGACCTGCTGGCGCGCGCCCATCACGCCCAGCACGCTGCCCACCCAGATCCGCATCTCGGCCGGTGGGGCCAGACGGGTGTCATTGCCGGTCTTGAGCGCCAGCAGCAGCGGCGCATCGTGCACGTTCTCGGCCTCGCCCAGGGTCATGCCGACCAGCGGGCTTTCGGCGGTGACCACCAGTTCGAACACATCGCCTTCGATGCCGTAGGTCTTGGCGAAGTAGCTTTCGGTGCGCGACGGGGTGACGCCATCGTTGGCCAGCGTCTCTTCCTCCACCAGCTTGCGATCACCGAAGTAGCGGAAATACAGCAGCGAGGCGATCAGCAGCGCCACGCCGATCGGCAGCGGTGCGAACATGCGCAGCGGCTCGATCGTGGCCAGGCCCGAGGGCAGGTTGTTGTTGGCCGAGGCCAGCAGATCGTTGAGCAGGATCAACGGCGAATTGCCGACCATGGTCAGCGCGCCGCCCATGACGATGGCCGCGGCGATCGGCAGCAGCAGGCGCTGCAGGGTCAGCCCGGTGCGCGCGGCCAGCCGCGAGGCGACCGGCAGGTACAGCGCCATCACCGAAGGGTTCTGCATGAACGAGGAGTTCAAGCCGGCGATCGCGGTGGTCATCATCAACAGGCGTGTCTCCACGCCATGCCCGCGCCGCAGCAGCCACGCCGCCAACCGGTTCAATGCCCCGGTGCGGTCCAGGCCCGCGCCGAGGATGGTGGTGGCGATGATGCTCATCACCGCGTTACCGGAAAAGCCGCCGAAGATTTCCTCCGGCGCGATCAGGCCGGTAACGCCGAGCACCACCAGCACCACCAAGGCCACCACGTCGGCGCGGATGCGCTCGAACAGGAACATCGCCATCGTGAAGCCGACCAGCCCGAGAACGAGCTTCATGTCGGTAGTCAGCGTCAGCGCGGTATCCATGGGGTGGCGCGGTTCCTTGTGGGATCAGGTGCGGTCGTACAACAGGTCCCACACCCCATGGCCAAGCTTCTGGCCACGGGTTTCGAAGTGGGTCTGCGGGCGCCATTCCGGCCGCTCGACCTGCCCACGCGGACCGGCGCGGTTGCTCAGCCCGGCGGTGGCGTCGAGCACGTCCCACATCTGCTCGGCATAGTCCTCCCAGTCCGTGGCGCAGTGCAGGCGGCCACCGACGCGCAGCTTGCGCACCAGCAGCTCGGCAAAGCCAGGCTGGATCAGGCGACGCTTGTTATGGCGCTTCTTGTGCCACGGGTCCGGGAAGTAGATGCGCACTTCATCCAGCGCGCCATCGGCGATTTCCTTCTCCAGCACCTCCACGGCATCGTGGTGGTACAGGCGCACGTGGTCGGCGTTGTCGTCGGCCAGTGCATTGAGCAGGCGTCCCACGCCGGGCGCGTGCACTTCCAGGCCGATGTAATCGCGGCTCGGGTCCTGCTGTGCGGCGAAGCGCAGCGCGGCGCCATTGCCGAAGCCGATCTCCAGCACCTTGTGCGCATCGCGCCCGAAGGTGGCATCCAGATCGCGCGGCTCGCCGGTGAAATCCAGCCCGAAGCGCGGCCAGCGGTCATCGAACGCACGTTGCTGGGCGGGGGTGAAACGCCCCTGGCGCAGCACGAAACTGCGGACCTCGCGGCGGCCTTCGGTGATGGTGAAGGGCTTGGGCGGTGCCTTGGCACCGGCGCTGTCGAAAGGATTGGTCATCAGCCGATCAACCCGTCGATCGGCGAGGACGCACTGGCGTAGCGCTTGCGCGGAATGCGCCCGGCCAGGAAGGCCTCGCGGCCCGCCTCCACGGCCTTGCGCATCGCGCTGGCCATGAGGATCGGGTTGCGCGCGCCGGCGATGGCGGTGTTCATCAGCACGCCGTCGCAGCCCAGCTCCATCGCAATGGCTGCATCGGAGGCCGTGCCCACGCCGGCATCGACGATGATCGGTACCTTGGCGTCTTCGATGATCTGCAGCAGGTTGTACTTGTTCTGGATGCCCAGGCCCGAGCCGATCGGTGCGGCCAGCGGCATCACCGCAGCGCAGCCGATGTCTTCCAGGCGCTTGGCCAGGATCGGGTCATCGGAGGTATAGACCATCACCTCGAAGCCATCCTTGACCAGCTGCTCGGCCGCTTTGAGGGTCTGCACCACATCCGGGTACAGGCTCTTCTGGTCGCCCAGCACTTCCAGCTTGGTCAGGTTGTGGCCGTCCAGCAGCTCGCGGGCCAGCCGGCAGGTGCGCACGGCGTCTTCGGCGGTGTAGCAGCCGGCGGTGTTGGGCAGGATGGTGTAACGGTCCGGCGGCAGCACGTCGAGCAGGTTCGGCTCGCCCGGGTTCTGCCCGATGTTGGTGCGGCGGATCGCCACGGTGACGATCCGGGCGCCAGCGGCCTCGGTGGCCAGGCGGGTTTCTTCCAGATCCTTGAACTTGCCGGTGCCGGTGAGCAGGCGGGAAGCATAGGTCTTGCCGGCGATCACCAGCGAATCAGTGGGGGCAGGTGCATTCATGGCCCGAATTATCGCCTATCGCGCGTCACGATGCTGCCTCAGCCGCCGCCCAGTGCATGCACGATCTCGACCACGTCGCCCTCGCGCAGGGGGTGGCTGGCGTGCTGGCTGCGGGTGACGATCTCGCCATTGACTTCGACCGCGACGCGGCGCTCGAGCAGGTCCTCGCTGCGCAGCAGGTCGTGGACAGTGGCGGTGTGCGGAAGCTGGCGGTTCTCGCCGTTGAGCTGGATGTTCATGACGGTATTGTCCCGTAATCACATCCCAGTGCGTACCCTGTGCGCCCCGCGGCAGAGGTGCCGCGAGCGCCAGGCCAACGATGGCCGGGCGGCGGGCTGCGGCGTTCATGCCGCAGCGCAGCGTGATGCCGGCCAGGTGCAGTGGAACCATGGCACCGTGCGCCGGCGTACGTCCGCCGTCTTCCCCACCCTCAAGGAGTTTCCATGTTGCTCAGCAAACGCCCGATCCGTTCCCTCATGGCCGTGGCCATCGCCCTGGCGGCGATGCCGGCCATGGCCCAGTCGCCGTACACCAAGACCGTCTTCATCGGCGACAGCCTGACCGATTCCGGCTACTACCGCCCGCTGCTTCCGGCCGCTGTCCGCCCGGTGACCGGCCAGGCCACCACCAACCCGGGTTGGCAATGGGCGCAGCACGTGGCGAACTACTACGGCACCGATGCCAGCCCGAACGGTAACGGCCAGAACGGCGACAACTACGCCGTTGGCGGGGCCCGCGTGGGCGTGGACCTGACCCAGCCCGCGCTGGGCGGTGTGCCGATTCCTTCGCTGAAGACCCAGACGGCCAACTATCTGGCGGCCAACGGTGGCAAGGCCGACCCGAACGCGCTGTACACCGTGTGGGGCGGTGCCAATGATCTGTTCGCGATCCAGACCGGTGCGCCGCTGGTCCCGACCCTGACCGGTGCCGTCACCGACCAGGTCGGCATCGTCGGCACGCTGAAGGCAGCGGGCGCTGAATACATCGTGGTGCCGACCATCCCGGACATCGGCCTGACCCCGGGCGCCCGCGCCGGCGGCCCGGCTGGCATGGCCGCCGGCACCGCGCTGGCCAAGGCCTACAACGACGCCCTGTTCGGTGGCCTGAAGGCCGCCGGCCTGCAGGTAATCCCGGTCGACACCTTCCACATCCTGCAGGAAATCGTCGCCAACCCGTCGACCTACGGCTTCAGCAACGTCAGTGGCACCGCCTGCACGGTGCCTTCGTCGCTGACCTGCAACCCGACCAGCCTGGTCACCCCGGACGCATGGCGCACCTATGTCTTCGCCGACGGCGTGCACCCGTCCTCGGCCACGCATGAAATGCTGGGCCAGTACACCCTGTCGATCCTGGAAGCGCCGCGCAACCAGCAGATCCTGACCCATTCGGCACAGACCATCGGCCGCTCGCGCGCTGACCAGGTCAGCTGGCACGTGGATGGCCGTCCGGCCGACGGCCTGAGCTGGTGGGGCAACCTGCGCGGCGACATGCAGCGTTACGCCCACGCCGATCTGTACGACGGCATGGCCCCGGCCGGCCTGTTCGGTGTGGATTGGGCGCGTGATGGCATGGTGGTCGGCGGCTTCGCCGGCTATGGCCGCATGGACGCCGATTTCGGCAACAACAAGGGCGACTTCACCCAGTCCGATACCACCCTGGGCCTGTTCGCCGGCTGGTACGGCGAGCGCGCCTGGGTCAACGGCCAGCTCAGCTACAGCTGGCTGGACTACGACGTGACCCGCAAGCTGCAGCTCGGCCCGGCAACGCGCATCCACAAGGGCTCGCCGGAAGGCAGCAACCTGACCGCCGCGTTGAACGCCGGTTACGAGTTCGGCACCGAAGGCGGCTTCCGTCACGGTCCGGTCGCCGCGGTGATCTGGCAGAAGGTGAAGCTGGATGGCTACACCGAGTCCAACCTGAGCGCCTCGGCGCTGGGCTATGGCGACCAGGATACGGATTCGACCGTCGGCCGCGTCGGCTGGCAGGCCCGCTTCGATGGCGGCAACGTCAAGCCGTACGTGCAGGTCACCTATGACCACGAGTTCGAGGACAGCAAGCAGGCCAGCGCCTGGCTGCAGACCATGCCGGACGTGGGCATGTACAAGGTGCCGGGCCTGGAGTTCGACAAGAACTACGCCACCGCCGTGCTGGGTGCGCGCCTGAACCTCTGGGGCCTGAGCAGCAACATCGGCATGAGCGCCACCACGATGCAGAAGCGTGCACGTGACGTGTCGCTGTTCGCCAGCTTCGGCGGCAGCTTCTGATCCCACGTGCGCAGCGCCCGCCCGCGGGCGCCGTGTACGGCGGTGGAAAAGCGTGAAACAACGGGCGGCCCAGTGCCGCCCGTTGCGTTTGAGGGCCCCGCCCGAATAGACTTACGCCGCGCCTTGCGGGTGTAGCTCAATGGTAGAGCTGTAGCTTCCCAAGCTACTGACGAGGGTTCGATTCCCTTCACCCGCTCCACACTTCACCTTCCCATACCGCCCGTCACCGCACGCGCGATGCCTCGAAGGTGAAGGGGTCGCTCTGATCCGGAAAACGCAGCAGATAACGCGCAACGCGTGTCGTGCCATCCGATAGCAGATAGTCCACCTGCAGGCCGCTTGGATTCGTTTCCATCCCCGGGCCCAGATAGGTCGTGCTCGGATAACTGAATCCATCGCCCGCCGCCTTCTGTATGGCCACGCAACTGCCAAAGAGCGGGGGCAGGGTGTACAGATGCTCACCGTGCAACAGCATCACCAGCGTGTAGCGACCGCCTTTGCCACTGCTCACATAGTGCATGTCCAGGCACACCGACGTGCCCTGCTGCCAGGCGGTGACGTTCGCCAGATTCTCCGGGTCGATGGGGGTGCGGCTGGGCCAGTCCGGTGGTGCGAGAGCGACAGCGCTGCGCAATGGCCATCGCCGCGCACCGACCATGAGCGTCTGGCCGTCAAAGGCAACGTCGGGTGCGCCATCGGCCGGGATCATCTGCAAGGTGCCCGGAACGATCCAGTCGGTCGCCTCGTAGCGCCGCAGGGCCTGCGTCATCGAGGTGGTCCACAGGCACGCGCGCGGTGCGTCCGTGCAGGGCTTGTCGAGTGCGGTCCCCTTTCCCTCGAACAGGGGATCGCCCAACGACCTGTAGAAGTCGTTGTAGCTGGTGAAATGGGCCGGCGCGGCCTGCGTGCCCGCTGAGAGCAGAACCGCGAGCAGGGCCGCGAAACAATGACGGGTGGGAGGCGTGGTCATCCGTGTCGCCGGGGCATCTCTGTGGGCGCCCATTATTGTGGAACAACCGCTGGATGCGGGCCGCAGCATCGTCGGGGCGGTCCGTCATCGCGGCCTACGCACCGCACGCTATGCTTCGCGCTTTCCCGTCCCCTGCGCCGCGATGAAACTCGCCATCCTGTCCCGCAACAGCAAGTTGTACTCCACGCGTCGCCTGGTGGAGGCCGCGCGTGCGCGGGGCCATACCGTGCGCATCCTCGATCCGTTGCGCTGTTACATGCGCATCGCCGCGGATGGCTTCACCATGCATTACAAGGGGCGGCCGATCACCGGGGTGGACGCGGTGATCCCGCGCATCGGTGCCTCGGTCACCCGCTACGGGACGGCCGTGCTGCGCCAGTTCGAGATGATGGGCGCGCGCACGCCCAACCCCTCAGACGCCATCCTGCGTGCCCGCGACAAGCTGCGCGCCCACCAGATCCTGGCTTCCAAGGGCATCGACATGCCGGTCACGGTGTTCGGTGACAACCCGGACGACACCGTCGATCTGCTCTCGATGCTGGGCCCGCCGCCGCATGTGGTGAAGCTCAACGAGGGCACCCAGGGCCGCGGCGTCATCCTGACCGAGAAGGCCAGCGCCTCGCGCGGCATCGTGGAGGCACTGCGCGGGCTCTACGCCAACTTCCTGATGCAGGAGTTCATCGGTGAGGCGCAGGGCGCGGACCTGCGCTGCCTGGTGGTCGGCGACCAGGTGGTCGGAGCGATGCAACGGCAGGCGCCGGAGGGGGATTTCCGGTCCAATCTGCATGCCGGGGGCAGTGCCCGCGCCGCCAAGGCCAGCCGGGCCGAGCAGCTGGTGGCGGTGCGCTCGGCCAAGGCGCTGGGCCTGGGCGTGGCCGGTGTGGACCTGATCCGCTCCAGCCGCGGCCCGCTGGTGTTGGAGGTCAACTCCACCCCCGGGCTGGAAGGCATCGAGGGGATCTGCCAGGCCGATCTTGCCGGGCGCATCATCGATCATGTCGCTTCCTTGAAAAAGCCTGCAAATACAAAGGGTTGATGCGGTTTTCCAAGGTGGGGCAGGGCCTTAACATCGGTTTAATCGGCCCCGGCGTAGGCTCTGTCGAACCGCAGCTCTGCCCTCCTCAGCAGGATCGGTAATCGGGAAACACCTTCAGGCCCGGCCAGCGTCAGTTGGTCGGGCCTTTTTCCGGCCGGCAGCGCTGCCAAGCCCCTGCCATCGGTAACTTGTCGGCCCGGTTCCATCCTCGTAGAGTTGGCGTTCATTCATGTGGATAAGGAAGTCGCAGATGTCAAAGATGCATCGAATCATCGCTGTCGCGCTGCTCGGCTGTCTCTCGCTGGGTGCCCACGCCAAGCCGACTGCGAAAGCCGATGAGGCCGCGATGGCGCTTGCCGACGATGCGCCTGTTGCCGAACAGCTGGCCAAGGTCGAGCGCGCGCTGCACAGTGAGGACTACAGCGAGCTGAGCGTGGCCGACAAGAGCCGCGTTCAGGCCGCCTTGGACCGCATCCGCACCAAGATGGGCGATCGCGAGCGCTTCGATCAGCTCACCCCGCCGCAGAAAGTAGAGGTCTTCAATGACCAGGAAGTGGTCAATACCTTGATGACCAACGCCAAGGAAGACAGCCGCATGGTCTGCCGCAGCGAACGTCCGATCGGCAGCAACCGCCCTCAGCGCACCTGCATGACGGTGGCTCAGCGCCGCCAGGCGACGGACGACGCCAGGCAGATGAAGCGTGATCTTCGGATTTCCGAAGTGAGGGACGCAAAGTGACCGAAGGCCGCTGAGTTTTGACGCTGCGCCAGCATTCGACGGTGTCTAATGTTAAGAATCGAAGCTGTATGGTCAGCTTGAGGTCGCGCAGTCCTGTTCCCATTGCTGCCCTGCGGCTCCGTTCTTTCCGTTGAACCCCACGAATCAGAGGTCCCAGTGCGAATTCTCGTCATCGAAGACAACAGCGACATTGCCGCCAACCTGGGCGATTACCTCGAAGACCGCGGTCACACCGTGGACTTCGCAGCCGATGGCGTCACCGGCCTGCACCTGGCGGTCGTCCATGAGTTCGACGCGATCGTGCTGGACCTCAACCTGCCCGGCATGGATGGGATCGAGGTCTGTCGCAAGCTCCGCAACGAGGCGCGCAAGCAGACGCCGGTGCTGATGCTCACGGCGCGCGATTCCCTGGATAACAAACTGGCCGGCTTCGATTCCGGCGCCGATGATTACCTGATCAAGCCGTTCGCGCTGCAGGAAGTCGAGGTGCGTCTGAACGCCCTGTCGCGTCGCGGCAAGGGCGTGCAGACCCGCGTGCTGGAAACCGGCGATCTGGAATACAACCTGGACACGCTGGAAGTGCGCCGCCAGGGCAAGCTGCTGCAGCTCAACCCGACCGCGCTGAAGATCCTGCAGGCGCTGATGGAGGCCTCCCCGGCCGTCGTCACCCGCCAGGAACTGGAAACCCGCGTCTGGGGTGAGGAGCTGCCCGATTCGGATTCCCTGCGCGTGCATATCCATGGCCTGCGCGCCGTGGTCGACAAGCCCTTCGAGGTTCCGATGATCCAGACCCGTCATGGCATCGGATACCGCATCGCCGCGCCGGAAGCCTGATCCGGTGACGGGCAGGGGGGGGCGTCGCCGCGCGCCATACCGGCGCCGGCTGCGCAGCCGCATCATCGTCTCGTTCGTGCTGTTGGGCTTCTGCCTGACCACGCTGTTTGCGTTCGCCACCAACTGGGCGCGTGCCCGTGTGGAGAACCAGCTCGTCGAAGACGTGATGAACCGCAACATCGACGAGTTCGCCAAGCGCTTCTATTCCGACCGTACCCGTAATCCGGATCTTCCCGTGCAGCAGATGCGGGCCTTCGCGTATCCGCGCGAAATGCTGGACCGTGTACGGGTAGAGCGGGCGGAATGGGCGGCGTTGCCAAACGGCAACCACAACGTGAGCGGCCTGGACGAAGAGGGCAGGCCTTACGCCTACAAATTGGCGGTCCGCAAAGCTGACGATGCCTGGTTCTTCCTGGCGTACGACATGACCGAGGCCACGCGCGGGGAGGCCCAGCTCAAGCGCGCGCTGTGGATTTCGGTGCTGGTGTTCAGCGCCCTGTCCCTGGTGCTGGGCTGGTGGTCCGCCTCCAAGGTGATGAAGCCGGTGTCCGATCTGGCCGCCCGCCTGCGCGCCTACCGCGGTGGCACCAGCGAGCCCGAACCGCTGGCACCGCGCTTCCCGGATGATGAGGTCGGCCAGCTGGCCCAGGCGCTGGATGACTATTCCGCGCGGCTGACCGAAGTGGTGCAGCGCGACCGCGAGTTCAATGCGGACGTCAGTCACGAGCTGCGCACGCCGCTGGCCGTGATCCGTGGCGCCACCGAGCTGCTGCTGACCCGCCCGGATCTCGATCCGAAGGTGCTGCAGCGCCTGCAGCGCATCCAGCGGGCCGAGCAGCAATGCACCGATCTGATCGGCGCGCTGCTGCTGCTCTCGCGCAACGAGCGCGGGCAGGGCAGCAGCAATGTCGCCCGCGTCTCCGAGCAGCTGCTGGATTCGCACCGTGCCCAGCTCGGCGGCAAGCCGCTCGAACTGATCCTGGAAGGCAACCACGACCTGGTGATCGATGCGCCGGAATCGGCCCTCTCGGTCGCGTTGGGCAACCTGATCGGCAATGCCGTGAAGTACTCGAAGGAAGGCGCGGTGCGCGTGCGCGTGGGCAACAACGCGGTCGAAGTGATCGACAGCGGCCCCGGCCTGAGCGAAGAAGATGCCGCCAAGCTGTTCCAGCGCGGCTATCGCGGAACGCATGCGGGGCATTCGCAGGGCGGCGGTATCGGCCTGTCCATCGTCAGCCGCCTGTGTGATCTCTACGGCTGGCAGGTCAACGTGCGGCCAGGCGCCGGGCGCGGCGTCATCGCCACGCTGACGTTCTCCCCCGCCTGACACGGTAGAGCCGACCGTTGGTCGGCTCCTCCACGACCGTTGGTCGGCTCCTCCACGACCGTGGGTCGGCTCCTCCACAACCGTGGGTCGGCGCCTCCAGATCTACCGCGCCGCCAACTCCCGATACGCCCGATCCAGCCGCTCCACATGCGCCTGCAGGTGGTCCGGGTGGCCATCATTGACCACCACATCATCGGCCAATGCCAGGCGCGCCTCGCGGCTGGCCTGGGCGGCGATCATGCGGTCCGCCAGGGCGCTATCGATGCCATCGCGCTGCATCAGACGCGCGTGCTGCACGGCCACCGGCACGTCCACCACCAGGATCCGGTCCAGCCACGGGTACTGCTGGCGGCCACCGGCCTCGGTGAGCAGCGGAATCGCCGCGATCGCATACGGCCCCTCGGCCTGCTCGCAGGTCTCGCGCAGCAGCTGACGAATGGCTGGATGGGTGATCGCCTCCAGTGCCTGACGCTCCTGCGCCGATTCGAAGATGCGGGCCCGCAGTGCGGCACGGTCCAACTGGCCATCGGCCAGCAGGATGTCCTTGCCGAAGTGGGCGGCGATCCGCGCCAGCCCCTCGCTGCCCGGTGCCACCACCGCGCGTGCGGCCAGGTCGGCATCGGCGACGGTGATGCCCAGCGCCTCGAAGCGGCGGCTGACCTCGCTCTTGCCGGCGGCAATGCCGCCGGTCAGCCCGATCACGAAGCGGCTCATCGCGCGGCCCTCAACGCAGGCCGGCGTAGCTCAGGTAGCCGTCGATCAACGGCTCGCCCCACATGAAGACGATCCAGCCGGCAATGGCCAGGTACGGCCCGAACGGGATCGGCGTGGCCCGGTCACGGCCGCGCGAGTACAGCCAGATCGAGCCGATGATCGCGCCCACCACGGACGAGAGCAGGATGATCGGCAGGATGCCCTTGAGCCCGCACCAGGCGCCCAAGGCCGCCAGCAGCTTGAAATCGCCGTGGCCCATGCCTTCCTTGCCGGTGATCTGCTTGAACAGCCACCACACCGACCACAGCGACAGATAGCCCGCCAGCGCACCCAGCAGGGCAGGCTTGGCCGGCATATAGAGATTGTCGCTGGCCGCGATCAGGCCCAGCCACATCAAGGGCAGGGTGAGCTGGTCGGGCAGCAGCTGGGTGCGCAGGTCGATCCCGGACAGCGCCACCAGGAAGCAGCTCAGCACGATCGCACCGAAGCCCTGCCAGCCGAACCCGAACTGCCAGACGCTGGCGGCCACCAGCACGGCGGTCAGCAGCTCCACCAGCGGGTACTGGATCGAGATCGGGGCATGGCAATGCCGGCACTTGCCGCGCAGGACCAGCCAGCTGAACAGCGGGATGTTCTCGTACCAGGACAGCTTGTGCTTGCAGTGCGGGCAGTGCGAGGGCTCCACCACGATGCCCGGTGGTGGCGGCTCGTAGATGTCCGGCTCTTCCAGCACCTCGCGCGCATCGCGCTTCCACTCCCACTCCAGCCGCTTGGGCAGGCGCAGGATCACCACGTTGAGGAAACTGCCGATCAGCAGTCCCAGTCCGACCGCGGCGGGGTAGCCGAGACCGGGATGCTGGTCGAGAAATGCCATTGATTAGTTATCCAACTACCGCGCCGAGTTTGAAGATGGGCAGGTACATGCCGATCACCATGCCGCCGACGATGGTACCAATGAACACCATGATCATCGGTTCCAGCAGGCTGCTCAGGGCGTCCACGGCATTGTTGACCTCCTGCTCATAGTACTCGGCCACCTTGAACAGCATGGTGTCCAGCGCGCCGGCCTCTTCACCGATGGCGGTCATCTGCACCACCATGTGCGGGAAAAGGTTGACCTGCTTCATGGCCATGTTGACCGGGTAACCGACCGACACGTCGTCGCGCATGCGCAGGACCTTCTCCTCGTAGACCTTGTTGCCGGTGGCACCGGCGACGATGCCGAGCGCTTCCACCAGCGGCACACCGGCCTTGAAGGTCACGGCGGTGGTGCGGGCAAAGCGGGCGATCGCGCTGTTGTTCATGATCTGGCCGATGACCGGAATTTTCAGGACGAGCCGATCCATGGTGTGTTGCATCTTGGGAGATCGTTTGAATACATAGATAAAGCCGGCCGCAGCGCCAATGCCGGACAGGAGCATGATCCACCACCATGACACCATAAATCGCGAGAGTCCGACGATCATCTGGGTAAACGCAGGCAACTCGGCGCCGAACCCCCTGAAAACCTCTTCAAACTGAGGGACAACGAAGATAAGCATGATTGCACTGACTAACATCGCCACGACGATAACCATCACTGGGTAGAACAGCGCTTTCCTAATCTTGCCCTTGAGAGCCTCAATGTTCTCTTTGTAGGTCGCGATCGTGTCCAACACCGTTTCGAGCACACCCGCGCCTTCGCCGGCTCGAACAAGGTTCCTGTAGAGCTCATCAAACTGGACGGGGTGACGACTGATCGCTTCGTAAAGTGAGGAGCCGCCTTCAATGTCGAAGCGGATTGTGTCGACCAGCTTCCTCATACGCGGGTTCTTATGGCCGCTTGCGATGATCTCAAGCGAGCTCACGATGGGCACGCCGGACTTCATCATGATCGCCATCTGGCGACTGAAGAAAGCAATATCCTTCGCGCCTATCGAGGATCCTGCTGAACCAAAGAGAGGCTTGGGCTTAGCTTTGACCACGCTTGGCATGATCCCCTGCCGACGTAGCTCCGCTCGAAGCAGGTTGGCATTCTTGGCAGGCTGCTCGCCCTTCATCTTGACGCCGCGTTTGTCGGTCCCCTCCCAGACAAACGGTTGCAACTCCATGGTGCTACGCGCCACGGGCTGTTTCTTGATCGCGCTACGGCTGACAGACATACAGGGCTCCCCAGCCACACCATCCCCAGGCGGGCTATCTAGCCGCATGGTAGCTGGTTCCGAGGGACGTTGGCAGTCCTGCCCGGGGCCGTGCCGCGTCGCTAACGGCGGACCAGGGGTGTCAAAAGGTGACGCAGCAGGTCACATTGCCGGACGCATCGCAAATTATTGTGCGGGGGGTTCCAATCCTGAAGATTGGTGCCATCATTGCGCCGGGGAATGCTGGGGAGCATTGCTGGCACTGTTGGCACGCAACCTGCTTCGATCCACCCGCACGGGCGCCCGCCTAGCTTACCCGGTCCGCCGGGCAGGCAACGGCCCAGTGCCCTATCTAAATTTCTACCTCTAGGGGATGTACTCATGAAGAAGCAGCAGGGCTTTACCCTGATCGAACTGATGATCGTTGTGGCGATCATCGCCATCCTGGCCGCCATCGCGATCCCGCAGTACAACGATTACACCGCGCGCGCTCAGCTCACCGAGGCCTTCACCCTTGCCAGCGGCCTCAAGACGCCGATCGCTGAAGCTTATGCTCAGGATGATGCTGACGACGCGTCTTGCGTGGTGCCGACTGGTTCGGTGATTACCGGCAAGTACGTTGCTGCAAACGGTGTCACCGCGGCCGCTGCTTCGGGCGGTTGCGCAATTAAGGCGACGATGGCTGCCAGTGGTGTGAACAAGAAGGTTGAAGGCAAGTACGTTCAGTTGGCTTTCAATAAAACCACTGGCGCTTGGACCTGCACTAGCGACGCTCCTTCGGAAGTGATTCCCAAGGCATGCTCGGCCGCCGCAGCTCCTACCGACGATTGATGTCTTAACGATGTTTAAGGAGCCCCGGCTTGCCGGGGCTTTTTTTTGCAACGCCACTGACTTTGGCGATGCTGCGTACAGAAGCAAGCGCAATGGGGATTGCTGCTATGAAAAAGCAAAACGGCTTCACTTTGATCGAGTTGATGATCGTCGTCGCCATCATCGCAATTTTGGCAGCGATAGCTATTCCGCAGTACAACGACTTCACTGCGCGCTCTCAGCTCTCAGAGGCAGTGACTCTGCTTGGAGGGTTGAAGGTTCCAGTCGCAGAACAATTCGCCAATGATGTGTCTGCCACCTCCTGTGCATTACCTGTTAGTGCAATAACCAGTGGGAAGTACGTTTCGGAGGTATCTGCAACGCCTGCCACCCCTTGCGTGATCACTGCCACTATGAATGCAGAAGGTGTCAATGCCAAAGCGGCTTCCGCGACCGTAACAATTACGTACGCTGCGGCTACCGGGATCTGGGACTGCAAAACCAGCGCGCCCGAGGAAGTTGCACCCAAATCCTGCCCCCACGGCTGAGCCTGTGGAAAGGTGCTGTCTCAAGGAAGAAGTGGTTCTCCAAGGATGAGGCTTGGGATAGGCTGCTGAGCAGAGTAGGAGCAATTTATGAACGTAGCACTTGGCCCCAATCTGGTTGGCATCACCGGTCTGGCGCGTCGGCTGGTCCAGGATGGTGCGCTGGAGGAGGTCGTCGCGCGAGAGGCCATGTCCCAGGCGGCTGCCGCAAAGATGCCGCTTCCGCAGTGGTTTGCCCAGAAGAGGTTGGTCACCAGTGCCCAGTTGGCTGCGGCCAACGCGCTGGAGTTCGGCATGCCCTTACTGGATGTGTCGGTGTTCGACAACAACCAGAACGCCATGGGCCTGGTCAGCGAAGAACTGCTGCGCAAGCACCACGTCCTGCCGCTGTTCAAGCGCGGCGGCAAACTCTTCATCGGCACCAGCAATCCCACCCATTCGCTGGACGAAATCAAGTTCCACACCAACCTGGTGGTGGAGCCGATCCTGGTCGATGAAGACCAGATCCGTCGTACGCTGGAACAGTGGCAGTCCAAGCAGGACACGCTGGGCTCGGCGCTTGGCACCGACGACGAAATGGGGGACCTGGACGTCTCCGCAGGAGACGAAGAGGGTGGCTCCATCGACTCCGGCGTCGACGCCAAAGGCGACGACACCCCCGTCGTGAAGTTCGTCAACAAAGTCCTCGTCGACGCCATCCGCAAAGGCGCCTCGGACATCCACTTCGAACCCTACGAAGACGACTACCGCGTGCGCCTGCGCATCGATGGTCTGCTCAAGAACGTGGCCAAGGCCCCGGTCAAGCTCAACCAGCGCATCGCCGCGCGCCTGAAGGTGATGGCGCAGCTGGATATCGCCGAGAAGCGCGTGCCGCAGGATGGGCGCATCAAGCTCAACCTCTCCAAGACCCGCCAGATCGACTTCCGCGTCAGCACGCTGCCGACCCTGTTTGGCGAGAAGGTGGTGCTGCGTATCCTCGATGGCAGCGCCGCCAAGCTGGGCATCGACAAGCTCGGTTACGAGCCGGCCCAGCAGAAGCTGTTCCTGGATGCGATCCACAAGCCGTATGGCATGGTGCTGGTCACCGGGCCGACCGGCTCGGGTAAGACGGTCTCGCTGTATACCGCGCTGGGCATCCTCAACGATGAAACGCGCAACATCTCCACCGCCGAAGACCCGGTGGAAATCCGTCTGCCCGGCGTCAACCAGGTGCAGCAGAACGTGAAGCGCGGCATGACCTTCGCCGCGGCGCTGCGCTCGTTCCTGCGCCAGGATCCAGACATCATCATGGTCGGCGAAATCCGCGATCTGGAAACGGCGGAGATCGCGATCAAGGCGGCGCAGACGGGCCACATGGTGCTCTCCACGCTGCATACCAACGATGCGCCGCAGACCATCGCGCGCCTGATGAACATGGGCATCGCCCCGTACAACATCACCAGCTCGGTGACGTTGGTGATCGCCCAGCGCCTGGCGCGCCGGCTGTGCAACAACTGCAAACGCCCGGTGGAACTGCCCGCCAATGCGCTGCTGGCCGAGGGTTTCACCCAGGCTCAGCTGGATGCGGGGATCAAGCTGTTCGAGCCGGTCGGCTGCGATGAGTGCACCGAGGGTTACAAGGGCCGTACCGGTCTGTACCAGGTGATGCCGATGACCGATGAGATCTCGACGATCGTGCTGGCCGGTGGCAATGCGCTGCAGATCGCCGAGGCCGCGCAGCTGGCGGGAGTGAATGATCTGCGCCAGTCGGCGCTGATCAAGGCCGCGGCGGGGGTGACCGGTCTGGCGGAGATCAATCGTGTGACCAAGGATTGAGCCGCGTCTACAGATGAGAAAAGGCCCGCGCAAGCGGGCCTTTTGGTTTCTGGGGCGGTGGATCCAAAGCAGCCACCCATGGGGTGGCGCTACTCCATGCCTAGCTTTTTCAGCTTGTACCGCAGTGCGCGGAAGGTGATGCCCAGCTGCGCCGCAGTACGCGTCTTGTTCCAGCGGTTTTCTTCCAGCGCCTTCTGGATCGCGGTGCGCTCCATCTGCTCGATGTAGGAGGGCAGGGCGCCATTGCCGGCCGGCAGGTCGACCACCGCTTCTTCCTGGGTGGGCGGCGCATTGCCGGCACCGAAGCGTGGCGCGTGCTGGGGCAGGCGCAGGTCGCTGGCCCCGATGCGGTCTTCTTCGGCCAGGGCGAGGGCTCGCTCGAGGATGTTCTCCAGTTCGCGCACGTTGCCGGGGAAGTGGTACTGGGCCAGGGCTTCCAGCGCCGAGGGCGCCAGCAGCGGGGTCGGGCGGCCGTGGGTGCGGGCCAGCCGGGCCAGGATCGAGGCGGCCAGCGCGGGCAGGTCGCTGCGGCGTTCGCGCAGCGGTGGCACGCGCAGTTCGATCACGTTGATGCGGTAGTACAGATCGTGGCGGAAGCGGCCGTCTTCGACCAGTTCGCCCAGGTCCTTGTGCGTGGCCGAAAGGATGCGCACGTCCACCGGCACTTCGGTGGCGGCGCCCACCGGACGGATCGATTTTTCCTGGATCGCGCGCAGCAGTTTGACCTGCATCTGCAGGGGCAGCTCGGCCACTTCATCCAGGAACAGGGTGCCGCCGTGCGCGGCCTGGAACAGGCCGGGCTTGTCCGCGTGCGCGCCGCTGAAGCTGCCCTTCTTGTGGCCGAAGAACTCGCTTTCCATCAGTTCGGACGGAATCGCGCCGCAGTTGACCGGCACGAAGGCGCCGGGGGCGCGCGCGCTTTGCGCGTGGATGGTGCGGGCGACCAGTTCCTTGCCGACGCCGGATTCGCCAAGGATGTAGACCGGCGCCTGGCTGCGCGCGACCTTGCCGATGGTGGCGCGCAGCACATCCATCGAGGGCGAATCGCCGAGCAGGCGTGCGGCCTGTTCCGGGGCGAGCGGCGCGGGCGCGGCGCGCTCGGTGTTGTTGAGTTCCAGTGCGTGCTTGACCAGGCCGCGCAGCACCGAGATGTCGACCGGCTTGCTGACGAAATCGAAGGCGCCGGCCTTCAGCGCTTCCACCGCCAGGTCCATGCTGCCGAACGCGGTGATCATCGCCACCGGTGTGCGCGGGTAGTGCTGTGCGATCTCGGTGACCAGCTCGATGCCGTTGCCATCGGGCAGCCGCATGTCGGTGATGCACAGGTCGTACGGATTGCTGGCCAGCAGTTCACGGGCTTCGGCGAGGTTGGCTGCGGTGCTGATGCGCAGGCCCATGCGGCCCAGGGTCAGTACCAGCAGTTCGCGGATGTCACGCTCGTCATCGACGACGAGGGCGCTGCGGGTGTCATTCATAAGGAAGGAAGATAGCCGAGGGCGGTCGTTGGCGACAAATGTTTGACGGTGGCGTCCGGGTGTGCGCGGCTCATCCGGCCATCATCGTGTGGGGACCGGCCAGCACCAGCCGGAAACACGCACCGCCGGCAGGCACTGAGACGTACTCCAGCCGTGCCTGGTTGGCGCGGCACAGTTCGCGGGCGATATACAGGCCCAGCCCGGTGCCGTGCTCGGAGGTGGTGAAGAACGGGCGGAACAACTGGCTGGCAACCGTCTCGGGAATGCCCGGGCCGCGGTCCATCACATCGATGATGGCGGTGCGGTCCTGGCGCGCCACGCGCAGCCGCACGCGCGCCGGCTCTTCGGCCACGCGGCCGTACTTGAGCGCGTTGTGCACCAGCACGGTGAGGATCTGATGCAGGTGGCGCGGATCGACCAGGGCGTGCACCGAGGTCTCGCTGATGATCGGCTCCACGCTGTCGGTTTCCAGCGACAGGACCTGTTTGTACTCCAGCACGAAGCGACGCACGAACGAGGCCAGATCCACGTTCTCCGGGTTGGCACGCTCGCGCCGGGCCAGCCCGAGCACGCTTTCGACGATGCCGTTGGTGCGCTGGCACTGCTGGTTGATGATCTGCAGCAGGCGGCGGTCGGTGTCGCCGATATCGGTGGATTCTTCCAGCAGCTGGGCGGCGTAGTTGATTGCCGCCAGCGGGTTGCGGATCTCATGGGCCAGGCTGGCCGAGAAGCGCCCCATCGCCGAGAGCGTCAAGGACTCGGCACGCCGCGAGACCACGGTGGAGTCATCCAGGAACACCAGGGTGAGATCGCTGCCGGCCAGCAGGCGGGCAAAGCGTGGCTGCACTTCGGGCTGGTCCGGCGAGAGCTGCAGGGGCATCTCTTCGTTGGTCCAGCCGTTGCGCCAGCGCAGCAGCCGGCGGCTCAGCTCGGGCGAGGCACTGCCCAGTTCCAGCTTGCCGCTGCCACTGTTGCCGTCGGCATCGCCGAGCAGGGTGGAGGCGGCTTCGTTGGCCAGGGTGATGCGGTTGGCGCCGTCCACCACGATCACGCCGGTGCGCATGCGGCGGATGATCAGCTCGTTGATCTGGAACAGGTTGGCCACTTCATCGCCGCGCTGGTTGGCCAGCTGCTGGTTCATGCGGGCGCGGTTGCCGACCTGGTAGCTGATGAAGGCGATGGCCAGATAGCTGGTGACGAACATGGCCAGCTCGGCCAGGGTGCGGGTCGGGTCGCCGCCTTCGAGCTGCTTCCAGAGGTACTCGCCGGCGGTGGCGGTGCTGGCGGCAGCGGCCAGGCCCAGCCCCATGCCCAGCGGCAGCAGGGTCGCGGCGGCGGCGATGTTGAACAGCAGCGACATCGAGATGCCCGCGCTGGCGCCCGGCAGGGCGTGGGCGAGCAGGGTGGCGGCGATGATGTCGGCGGCCACGCTCCACACCACGATGGTGCGCAGCCAGCGCTCGTTGCGCCCGAACAGCAGCACCAGCACGGCCACCGCCAGGTAGCCGCTGGCCACGATGGTCGCCAGCGTCGGGTGGTCAGCGGTGCCGACCAGGCCGCTCAGCGGGCTGAACAGCAGCGCGCCGATGACGGTGGCCATCAGCAGGCGGTACAGCGCGAAGAAATACAGCTCGCGCCGCGGTATCGATTCGATGCGGTCGATCAATGAAGCACTGGGTGACACGCCGGAACTCCCCTTCTGGCATGGGGGCAGTGTAGGGGGTCCGGCCGGGTTTGGGGGCAGGCGGCGGGGGCGGGGCGTGTGAAGGCCGGGCGGTGCGCGGGCGCCGGCCAGCTGCGCGGCCGTGCCACAGGGTGCCCGGGTGGCCGTTTCCGGCCGCTGCCGCAACTGTCTGAAATTGCGCCGGAAACGCCTCCCTGCGCGTGTCTTGGGACTGACTTCTTTGCGCCCGCGCGCCGGGTCGTCCACAATAGTGGGCCCGCCGCGGTCCTTACCGGCGCCCCCGTGAGGGAGCCTTGGAGATGCGTGCGGTCGTTCCTATTCCCACGGTGACGCATGAATTTCCACGAATACCAGTCAAAACAGCTGCTTGCCGAGTACGGCATTCCCGTTCCGGCCGGCAAGGTCGCGGCTACCCCGGACGAAGCGGTTGACGCTGCCAACGCCCTGGGCCAGGGCCCCTGGATGGTCAAGGCGCAGATCCACGCTGGCGGCCGCGGCAAGGCTGGCGGCGTCAAGTTCTGCAAGACCACCGACGACGTGAAGGCCGCTGCGGCCAAGATGCTCGGCACCAAGATGGCCACCTACCAGACCGCAGGCGTTGAGCTGCCGGTCAACCTGGTGCTGGTGACCACCGCCGGTGAGATCGTCAAGGAACTGTACCTGTCGGTGCTGGTTGACCGTGGCACCAAGACCATCACCTACATCGCCTCTTCGGAAGGCGGCGTGGAGATCGAGCAGGTCGCCGCTGAAACCCCCGAGCTGATCCACTCGCTCAACGTTGATTTCGTTGAAGGCGTGCAGGGTTACCACGGCCGTGATTTCGGCTTCAAGCTGGGCCTGACCGCCAAGCAGGCCGGCCAGTTCGCCAGCATCATGGTGAACCTGTACCGCCTGTTCAACGAAAAGGACCTGGCCCTGGTTGAAATCAACCCGTTGGCCATCCTGGACGACGGCAACCTGTACGCGCTGGACGGCAAGTTCGACAGCGACGACAACGCCGCGTTCCGTCAGAAGGCTCTGGTTGCCATGCGCGACAAGACCCAGGAAGACGAAACCGAAGTGACCGCTTCGGAGCTGGACATCAACTACGTCACCATGGACGGCAACATCGGCTGCATGGTCAACGGCGCCGGCCTGGCCATGGCCACCATGGACGTCATCAAGCTCAACGGCGGCGAGCCGGCGAACTTCCTGGACGTGGGCGGCGGTGCGAACAAGCAGCGCGTCATCGAAGCGTTCAAGCTGATCCTGTCCTCGGACAAGGTCGAAGGCATCTTCGTCAACATCTTCGGCGGCATCGTCCGCTGCGACATGATTGCCGAAGGCATCATCGCCGCGGTCAAGGAAGTGGGCGTCAAGGTTCCGGTCGTGGTGCGCCTGGAAGGCACCAACGTGGAAGAAGGCAAGCAGCTGCTGCGTGACAGCGGCATGGCCATCATCCCGGCCGACAACATCAACGACGGTGCCAAGAAGGTCGTCGAAGCTGTCAAGAACGCTGCCTGATCCGACACCGAAGGAAATCCAATGTCTGTTTTGATTAACAAGAACACCAAGGTGATCGTGCAGGGCTTCACCGGCCAGCAGGGCACCTTCCACGCCACTCAGATGATCGAGTACGGCACCCAGGTTGTTGGCGGCGTGACCCCCGGCAAGGGCGGCACCACCCACATCGATCTGCCGGTCTTCAACACCGTTGCCGACGCCGTGCAGAGCACCGGCGCCAACGCCTCGGTCATCTACGTGCCGCCGCCGTACGCGGCTGACGCGATCCTGGAAGCGGCCGCTGCCGGCATCCAGGTCATCGTGTGCATCACCGAAGGCATTCCGGTGCTGGACATGCTGCGCGTCAAGAACGTGCTGACCCGTGCCCATCCGGACACCGTGCTGGTCGGCCCGAACTGCCCCGGCGTGATCACCCCGGGCGAGTGCAAGATCGGCATCATGCCGGGCCACATCCACATGCCGGGCAAGATCGGCATCGTGTCGCGCTCGGGCACCCTGACCTACGAAGCGGTCAAGCAGACCACCGAAGTCGGCCTGGGCCAGTCCACCTGCATCGGCATCGGTGGTGACCCGATCAACGGCCTGAACTTCGTCGACTGCCTCAAGCTGTTCAACGAAGATCCGCAGACCCTGGGCATCATCATGGTTGGCGAAATCGGCGGCGACGCTGAAGAAGCCGGTGCCGAGTACATCAAGAACCACGTGAAGAAGCCGGTCGTCGGTTTCATCGCGGGCGCCTCGGCTCCGGCCGGCAAGCGCATGGGCCACGCCGGTGCGATCGCATCGGGCGGCAAGGGCACTGCCGAAGGCAAGTTCGCCGCCATGGAAGCAGCCGGTGTTGTCACCGTCCGCTCGCCGGGCGACCTGGGCGCTGCCATCGCCAAGCTGGTCAAATAAGCCGCCGGCCGCACCCGCGGCCGACGCGCGGGTAGAGCTGACCGTTGGTCAGCTGTCCGTAGAGCCGACCGTTGGTCGGCTGCCGATAGAGCCGACCGTTGGTCGGCTGCATCAAACAGAAAGGCCGCCTCCGGGCGGCCTTTCTGCGTTTCAGGCGATCCCCACCTTGGTGGGTACCAGCCGCTGACCGGTACGCACGCCACGTAGTGCCGGCCGCTGGCCGGCTCCTCATCGTGCTGCCGCCGAATGCGTGGTTGCCGGCCAGCGGCCGGCACTACAATGAGCGCAGTACACCTACAGGCTGGACCCCCATGACGTCGCTCCGCATTGCCCTGGCGCAGTTCGATTTTCCGGTTGGCGCAGTGGCGCAGAACACCGACACCATCATCGCCATGATCGCCGAGGCGCGCGATGAGTACGGTGCCGAGCTGGTGGTGTTCCCCGAGCTGGCGATCAGCGGCTATCCGCCGGAGGATCTGCTGCTGCGGCCGGGCTTCCTGTACGACTGCCAGCAGGCGCTGGAGCGCATCGCCGCAGCCACCACCGGCATCGCGGCCGTGGTCGGTTGGCCCCAGGCCGCCGGTGCGGTGGTCTACAACGCGGCCAGCGTGCTGCGCGATGGCCAGGTCGAACACACCTACCGCAAGCGCGAGCTGCCCAATTACGCGGTGTTCGATGAGCGCCGTTATTTCGATGTCGATCCGGACGGCGGCAGCTGCGTGTTCGAGCTGAAGGGCGTGCCGGTGGGCGTGCTGGTCTGCGAAGACCTGTGGTTCGCCGAACCGCTGGCCGATACCGTCCGTGCGGGCGCGCAGCTGGTGGTGGTGCCCAATGCTTCTCCCTACGAGCGTGGCAAGCATGCCCAGCGCGATGCGCTGCTGGCCGAGCGTACCCGCGAGAGCGGGGCGGCGATCGCCTACCTCAACGTGGTGGGTGGGCAGGACGCGCTGGTGTTCGATGGCGCCTCGGTCGTCGCTGACGGCGACGGCACGGTGCATCCGGCGGCTGCGGCCTTCACCGACCAGTGGCTGGTGGTGGATTACGACGCCGGCACCCGCCGCTTCCTGCCGCGCGAGTGGATCGACGACGGCGACGAGAGCATGGATGCACTGGCCTGGCGCGCGGTGACCCGCGGGATCCAGGATTACTGCCGCAAGAACGGCTTCAAGAAGGTCTGGCTGGGCCTGTCCGGCGGCATCGATTCGGCCCTGGTGCTGGCGATGGCGGTGGACGCGCTGGGCGCGGCCAATGTCACCGCGGTGAGGCTGCCGTCGCGTTACACGGCGGATATGTCCAACGACCTGGCGGCCGAGCAGTGCCGCGCGCTGGGCGTGAAACTGGAAGCGGTCTCGATCGAGCCGGTGTTCGAGGGGTTGATGGCCGCGCTCGGCCCGATGTTCGAGGGGCAGGCGGCGGATGTGACGGAAGAGAACCTGCAGTCGCGCAGCCGTGGTGTGATCCTGATGGCGCTCTCCAACAAGTTCGGCGGGCTGCTGCTGACCACCGGCAACAAGAGCGAGTACGCAGTGGGCTACGCGACCATCTACGGGGACATGTGCGGTGGCTACGCCCCGCTCAAGGACCTGTACAAGACGGAGGTGTTCGGGCTCTCCAAGTGGCGCAATACCGTGGGCGGCGCTCCGGTGATCCCGCCGGCGGTGATTTCCCGCCCCCCCTCGGCCGAGCTGCGCGCCAACCAGACCGACCAGGACTCGCTGCCGGCCTACGATGTGCTCGATGGCATCCTGTACCGCTATGTGGACCAGGAGCAGTCGCGCGAGGAGATCGTGGCCGCCGGCTATGCCGCCGAGGTGGTGGACCGTGTGCTGCGCCTGGTGCGCACCAGCGAGTGGAAGCGCCACCAGGCCGCTCCGGGGCCGAAGGTCTCGCGCCGGGCGTTCGGGCGTGAGCGGCGGTACCCGATCAGCAATGGGTACAAGGGCTGAGACGCCAGCCGGTAGGCGCCGACCGGTGGTCGGCGCAGGGTTGGGGGCGAAGGGCGGCCGGGTGACCGGGGTGACCGCGGAGAGCAGCCGACCAACGGTCGGCTCTACCGGCGTCGCCGCCGGGGAATAAAAAAGGCCCCTTTCGGGGCCTTTTCTATTATTTGCGGTTCATCGTGGCGTTGCGTTCGCCGGTACTGGCGGACTTCTCGCCGGCAAACGGGTTCAGCTTGCGGACCATCCACGGGTACTTGGGCCACTTGCCCTGCAGCCAGGGGTGGTCGGGCTGGTTCAGCTCGAGCACGCGGCGGGCATCGTCGGCCAGGGTCTTGTTGCCCAGGTGGGTGTAGGCCTCGCCCAGGGCGGCCACGGCGTCGTACTGGAACGCGCTCTGCGGGTAGTTCTCCAGCAGGAAGTTGGCGCGGCCAGCGGCCGAGACGTACGCCTCGCGGCGCAGGTAGTACAGGGCGTTGTCCAGCTCGTACTGGGCAAACACGTCGCGCAGGGCGATCATCCGCTGGCGCGCATCGGCGGCGTAGCGGCTGTTCGGGTAGCGCTCGGTGACGATGGTGAAATCGGCATAGGCCTGGCGCGGGCTCGACAGGTCACGGCGGCTCGGGTCCAGCGACCAGACGCGGCGCAGGAAGACCGTGTCGCGGTTGCCGTTGGCCAGGCCGCGCAGGTAGTACATGTAGGCGATGTTGCGGTGGGTCGGGTAGGTACGGATGAAGCGGTCCACGCTGGACACCGCGTCATCGTGCTTGCCGGCCTTGTACTGCGCGTAGGCGCTTTCGATCATGGCCTGTTCGGTATACGGGCCATACGGGTACTGGGCCACCAGGCGGCGGAAGCTGGCTTCGGCACCGCTCCAGTTCCCCCCTTCCATGAGCTTGTGGCTCTTCTCATAGAGCGTTTCGACCGGCAGGCCTTCATCCGGATTCTTGCCCTTGGTACCGCGGTGACAGCCGGTGGCGACGAAGAGCAGCACCAGCATCAGGGCGGCGAGGCGGACGGGCGCGGACAGCATAACGGAGCGTCGGATCATGGGGTCAGGGCGGGACGCGGCTGGAATACGAAGGGTCGATGATAGCCTAGTGGCCTGTCCCGCGACTGAAACTGGTCGCCCGGACCCCAAAATTGTCCCTATTGCGGTGTACCCCCATGTCCGATACCCCTGCTGATTCCGATTCCCCCCGCCAGGCCATCGTGCCCGATACCGCTGCCGGCCGGCGTTTCGACGCCGTCCTGGCCGAGCTGTTCCCCGAATTCTCCCGGTCCAAGCTGACCGAGTGGATCAAGTCCGGCGACGTCCTGCTGGACGGCGACACCGTGCGCGGGCGCGACCCGGTGCGCGGCGGCGAGGTGGCCAGCCTGCATGTCGTTCTCGACACCCAGACCCATGCCGAGCCGGAGGACATCCCGCTGGAGGTCCTGTACGAGGACGAGCATGTCTTCGTGATCAACAAGCCGGTCGGCCTGGTGGTCCACCCCGGCGCGGGCAACCCGACCGGCACCCTGGTCAATGCGCTGCTGTTCCGCGATCCGTCGCTGTCGGTGCTGCCGCGTGCGGGCATCGTGCACCGCCTGGACAAGGACACCAGCGGTGTGATGGTCATCGCCCGCACGATCCAGGCGCAGACCGCGCTGGTCGAGCAGCTCTCCGCGCGTGAAGTGCATCGCCAGTACCTGGCCGTGGTGGTGGGTGCGCTGGTCTCCGGTGGCACCGCCACCGCCGGTATCGACCGCCACCCGCGCGATCGCATCCGCATGGCCGTGCGCGAAGACGGCAAGGAAGCGATCACCCATTACCGCCTGCGCGAGCGTTTCCGTGCGCACACCGCGCTGGAGTGCCGCCTGGAAACCGGCCGTACCCACCAGATCCGCGTGCACATGGCGCACCTGCGCCACCCGATCATCGGCGATCAGCTGTATGGCGGCGCGCTGAAACTGCCCAAGGGCGCCAGCGAGGAGCTGGTCGCCGAACTGCGCGGCTTCAAGCGCCAGGCGCTGCACGCCGAAACGCTGGAGTTCGTGCACCCGATCACCGGCGAGAAGATCACCAACAGTGCGCCGCCGCCGGCCGACATGCAGGCGCTGCTGCACGCCCTGCGCGAAGACAGCAAGCGCTTCGCCGAGCAGGAACGCAACCGTCGCTGATGGAGGCCACCGTGCCCGTGCTGCGCGCCGACTGGCAGGCCCCGAACGGGGTCCATGCGCTGACCACCCTGCGCTACGGCGCGGGCGGCTCGGTGGCGCCGTTCGACCAGTTCAACATGGGCAACCGCTACGCCGCCGAGGGCGATGACCCGGCGCAGGTGCAGCGCAACCGCGACCTGCTCGTGCCCGGGTTGGGCCTGCCCTCGGCGCCGCATTGGCTGCGCCAGGTGCATGGCACCGGCGTGCGGCGCTTCACCGCGCCGCCGACGGCCATCGGCGTGGAGGCTGAACCCACCGCCGATGCCGCCGTGACGTCGGTTGCGGGCGTGGTATTGGCGATCCTCACCGCCGACTGCCTCCCGGTGGTCTTCGCCGCACGCGAGGGCGGTGAGATCGGGGCCGCCCATGCGGGGTGGCGTGGGCTGGCCGACGGCATGCTGGAGGCCACCGTAGCCGCCATGCAGACCCCGGCCGCCCAGCTGCAGGCCTGGCTGGGCCCCGCGGCCGGGCCCGCGCTGTATGAGATCGGCGAGGACGTGTTCGAGGCGTTCGTGGAACGTGATGAAGGCGCTGCCACGGCCTTCGTGGCAACCCGGCCGGGGCACTGGAAGGTGGACCTGTATGCGTTGGCCCGCCGGCGGCTGCAATCGGCAGGGTTGGACCCGGTACACATCAGCGGCGGGCAGTACTGCACCCTGGCCGATCCGCAGCGGTTCTATTCGCATCGGCGCGACCGCCGCACCGGCCGCATGGCGACCCTGGCGTGGATCGCACCCTGACCGTTGGACAGACAGTGAGTGGCGCGGCCGACGCGGTCATCGTCTTCGACGGCGTCTGCGCCCTGTGCAACCGCTGGGTGCGGTTCCTGCTGCGCTTTGATACGCGTGGCCGCTATCGCTTCGCTGCGATGCAGGGCGTGCACGGACGCGCCCTGCTGCAGGCGCACGGGCTGGATCCGGAGGATCCGTCGTCGTTCCTGCTGCTTGAACAGGGGCGCGCATGGACGGACACCGATGCGATCCTCCGCGTGCTGACCGGCCTGGGCGGTGCATGGCGTCTGATGCAGGTGCTGCGCTGGCTACCCCGCAGGCTGCGCGACCGCGCCTATCGCGCGCTGGCGCGCAACCGGTATCGGTGGTTCGGTCGTTACGACACGTGTTTCCTGCCGACACCGGAGCAGGCGGCGCGGTTCCTGGACTGACGGGTGGGCGCGTTGCCGGCCAGCGGCCGGCACTACCGTAAACGTTCGCGCCATCCCCCGTCGTGCCGGCCGCTGGCGGGTATCACCCTTCCAGTGCCTGCAGATACGTCCGCCGCCAATGGTTGATGTCGTAGGTGCGCAGGTGCTCCATCATCGCCTGCCAGCGCTCCACGCGCTTTTTCAGCGGCATCGTCGCCGCCGTGGCGATCGCATCGGCGACGCCATCCAGGTCATGCGGATTGACCAGCAGCGCCTGCTTCAATTCATCGGCGGCACCGGCCAGCAGTGACAGCACCAGCACGCCCGGGTTCTCGGGGTCCTGCGAGGCGACGTACTCCTTGGCGACCAGGTTCATGCCGTCGCGCAGCGGCGTGACCAGGCCCACCGCGGCTGCCCGGTAGAAGCCGGTCAGCGTGGCATGGGTGAAGTTCTGGTTGACGTAGCGCAGCGGGGTCCAGTCCGGTGCGGCATGCCCGCCGTTGATGTGCCCGGCGATCTGTTCGAGCTGGCTGCGCAGCTGGCGGTACTCGGTGACATCCCCGCGCGAGACCGGGGCGATCTGCAGGTAGGTCAACGAGCCGTGCTGGTCCGGATGACGCTCCAGATACCGCTCGAACCCCTGGAAACGTTCGGGCAGGCCCTTGGAGTAGTCCAGCCGGTCCACGCCGATCGCCAGCTGACGATTGCGCAGGCTGCCGCGCAGGTCCTTGACGGCGGGTTTGTTCGCCCCCGCTTTGGCCTGGCGGGCGATGAATTCGGTATCGATACCGATCGGGAAGGCCGCAGCGCGGAAACGCCGGCCGCCGGGTGCTTCCAGCTCACCGTCAGGCAGCACGCGGCCACCACCGAACAGGCGCACGTAGGACTGGAAGCGGTCCGCATCGCGCTGGGTCTGGAAGCCGACCAGATCGTAGGCGTACAGGCTGGAGAACAAACGCAGGTGATCCGGCAGCGCCTGCAGCAGATCGGCCGAGGGCATCGGCACGTGCAGGAAGAAGCCGATCCGGCAGCCGATGCCGCGCTCGCGCAGCAGCGAGGCCAGCGGGATCAGGTGATAGTCGTGGATCCAGACGATGTCGTCCTCGCGCAGCAGCGGCGCAAGCTTCTCGGCGAACAGCGCGTTGACCCGGCGATACGTTTCGCGCGTGGCGCGATCGTAGTCGACCAGGTCCAGCCGGAAGTGCAGCAGCGGCCACAGCGTGCGGTTGGCGAAGCCGTTGTAGTAGCCATCCACGTCGCGCTTGTTGAGGTCCATGGTGACGTAGCGGATGTCACCGTCCACCTGCTCGTGCAGCGTGCCGCTGTTGTCGCGGGTGGATTTCCCGCTCCAGCCGAACCACAGGCCGCCACGCTCCTTGAGCGCGGCCAGCAGGCCGACTGCCAGGCCGCCGGCGCGGGATTCACCGGGAACGGCGACCCGGTTGGACACGACGACCAGGCGGCTCATGATGCCTCCTGCCAGCTGCGCGACAGGCGCATGGCGGCAGTGATCAGGCCCACGTGCGAATAGGTCTGCGGGAAATTGCCCCAGGCCTCGCCGCTGTCGAACGCAAGATCCTCGGACAGCAGGCCCAGGTGATTGCGGCGTTCCAGCAGCATCTCGAACATCTCGCGTGCTTCGTCCAGACGACCGATCGCGGCGAGCGCATCGATGTACCAGAACGTGCAGATGGTGAAGCTGGTTTCCGGCTCGCCGAAATCATCCGGCGCGACGTAGCGATACAGCGCGTTGCCGTGCTTGAGATCGCGGCCGATCGCCTCGACCGTGGCGACGAAGCGCGCATCGGTGGCGTCGATGAAGCCGATATCGGCCAGCAGCAGCAACGAGGCATCCAGGCGATGGCCGCCGAAGGTATCGGTGAAGTGGCCGAGTGCTTCGCTCCACGAGTCGCGCATGATGCGGGCATGGATGATGTCGGCGCGCTCGCGCCAATAGGTGGCGCGGTCATCCAGTTTCAAGCGCACGGCGATCTTGCACAGGCGGTCACACGCGGCCCAGCACATCGCACTGGTGTAGGTGTGCACTTCGGTGCGGCCGCGGAATTCCCACAGCCCGGCATCGGGCACGTCGTGCAGGGTGAAGGCCTGCTCGCCGAGCGGCTCCAGCCGCGCGAAGGTGTGCGCATCGCCCGGGTCCTGCAGGCGGCGATCGAAGAACAGCTGGGTGGAGGCGAGCACCACGCTGCCGTAGACATCGTGCTGGCGCTGCACCCAGGCCAGGTTGCCCCGCCGCACCGGGCCCATGCCGCGATAGCCGGAGAGCGACGCGACTTCGGTTTCCTCCAGCTTGGCCTCGAAGCTGATGCCATACAGCGGTTGCAGGCTGCCATCGGCCGTGGCCAGGTTGAAGATGTAGCCCAGGAACTGCTCCATCGTGCGGGTCGCACCGAGACGGTTGAGCGTACGCACCACGAAGGCGGCATCGCGCAACCAGCAGTAGCGGTAATCCCAGTTGCGGATGCTGCCGGGTGCTTCCGGAATGGAGGTGGTCATCGCGGCGATGATGGCGCCGCTGTCCTCGTACTGGCACAGCTTCAGCGTGATCGCGCTGCGGATCACCGCATCCTGCCACTCCAGCGGGATCGACAGATAGCGCACCCATTCGCGCCAATAGTCACGCGTGCGCTGGAAGGATTCCTGCACGTAGCCACTGAGCGAACGGTTGAGCGATTCGTCCACCCCGAGCACCAGATGCACCGGGTGGTTCAGCACGAACGGCAGGCCATCGCGGACGAAACGCAGCGGCACATCGGTGGTCAGGCGCAGCACGTGGTCGGGAAGCACCCAGCGGATGTGGTTGCTGCCCCACGTGGCATCCGGGACGCGGGCGCCCCAGTCGGCCAGTGGACGCGCGCGCACGATGATGCGCGGGTTGCCGGACAGCGGCCGCACCTGGCGGATCAGGCTGACCGGTCGGTAGAAGCGGTCGTTCTGACGCCAGCGCGGCGCGAAATCGATGATTTCCAACGCACCACCGTGCTTGTCGCGCAGCACGGTGCGCAGGATGGCGGTGTTGGTCAGGTAGCTCTGTTCGCTGTCGACCATGTCCTCCAGCTCGATGCCGAAGTCACCGCCGTCCTGTTGATTGGGGCCGAGCAGGGCGCAGAAGGTCGGGTCGCCGTCGAAGGTCGGCAGGCAGCTCCAGACGACGCGCGCGTGCTTGTCGATCAGCGCGCCGAAGCTGCCATTGCCGACCACGCCCAGATTCAGATCGGGTTCGCTCATGATGCAGGAAGTCTCGTGTCATGCCGCGGCGGCACACCGGTGGGGGAGACCTGCGCGCGGCGTCAGGGGGCCTTGGGGTCAAGGCATCAGTAGGCATTCTCGCGAAGCCAGGCGTGCACGCTGCGTATCGTCGGCAGCGCGAACACCGCATCGCTGGGCTCGCGCGCACCGACCAGCACGCTCCAGCCATGCAGGTCGTTGGCCGCGCCGAAGCCGAATTCGTCGGTGAGGTCATCGCCGACGAACACCGGCATGCGATCGCGGAACGGCGGCTGCAGCATCAGCTGCCGCATCGCACGGCCCTTGTCGCTGCCTTCGGGGAGAAACTCGATGACATGGTCACCGGGCTGCAGCCGGTAGCCGCCATGGCCACGGATATGCCGTTCGGCGAAGGCGCGCACGTCGTTGGCGGCGTGCGGGGCACCGCGCCAGTGCAGGGCCAGGCTGCGGCCTTTGTCCTCCACCAGTACGCCGGGATAGCCATGCGCGAAACGCATCGCCTGCTGGTGCAGGGCATGCAGCCACTCGCTGGTATCGGCAGAAGGATCGCTGCTCTGCGCGCGCTGCTCATGGTTGCGCAGCTCGTGGCCGTGCAGGCCGGCCGCAGGCAGGCTCAAAGGGGCGAAAAGTTTGTCCAGTTGCGCCAGCGGGCGCCCGCTGATCAGCGCGACCGCGCCATCCAGCCGGTCGCTGATGCGCCCGATCGCTTCACGCACATCGGGCAGCAGCGCGACCGACTCGGGGTCGTCCGCGAATTCGATAAGGGTGCCATCCACGTCCAGGAACAGCGCACAGGCATCGTCCAGCAGCGGCGGCGGCGGACGTTGGGGGAAGTCGTTGGCCATGTTGACCAACATGCCAGCGTGGATGTGATCGCCAGGTCATGGCATCACGCACACGTCCTCCCCATTCACCACCGGTAGAGCCGACCGTTGGTCGGCTGCACCCCTCCGGTAGAGCCGACCGTTGGTCGGCTGCCCCATCAGAACGTATACCGCACGCGCCCGTAGTAATACGCGCCATTGCTGCCGATCGGTGACAGCACGTCGTACGGCAGGTTACCGAAGTAGTAGATGTCGTCGTTGGACAGATCCGAGTAGTTGTCGGTCAGGTTCTGCCCACCCACCGCCACGCTCCACTGCGGGGTGATCTTGTACTCCACTTCGGCATCCAGCTGCCACTCGGCGCCGTAGGTCTGGCGCGGGATGTAGCCATCGCCGAAGTTGAACACACGGGTCACGCTGCCATAGCGGCTCAGACGGCTGGTCAACGACCAATGATCGTCGGCCCAGCTGGCGGCCAGGGCAGCGCGGGTGCGCGGGGTGGCATCGGTCAGCGTATTGGTTTCTTCCACGCCGAACAGCACGTAGTCCGGATCCAGCGCGAGCAGGCCCGGCGGCGTGGCGAGCACGTTCTTCAGCGTGGTCTTGGTATAGGCATAGGTGCCGGTCAGCACCAGTTCGCCGCCACCCAGCGACTGCCGCCAGTTGCTCACCAGTTCCGCACCGCGGGTGCGGGTATCGGCGGCGTTGACGAAGAAGCTGGCGCTCTGCAGGCCGGCCACGCCGAACTGCTGCTGCACGTAGTCGGTCAACGCATCACCGGTGATGCTCTCCGACAGCGCGATGCGGTCATCGATGTCGATCTGGAAGAAGTCCAGCGAGACATCGAAGTGGTCGCCGATGCGGCTGGTGAAGCCCAGGCTGGTGTTGAGCGACTTCTCCGGCTTCAGATCGGTGGCACCCAGGCCACGCGCGATCGGATTGTTGACCGACAGCACGCGGCCCTGCACCAGCTGGCCGGCGGCGTTGTAGCCGGTGGAGGTGGATTCGTAGCCGATCTGCGCCAGCGACGGGGCACGGAAGTTGTTGGAGATCGCACCGCGCAGCGCGAAGGCCGGGGTGAATTCATAGCGCAGACCGAGCTTGCCGGTGAGCTCACCGCCGAAGTCATCGCTGTGCTCGTAGCGCGCCGCCAGATCGCTGGAGAAATGCTCGCCGAACTGGCTGGAGAGGCTGGCGTAGGCGCTGGCGACATCGCGCGACAGCGAGGTCGCATCCTGCGGGGTCAGGCCGCCACCGGCCTGTGAGCCGGTCGGGCGATCCGTGAACGGGCCGGCAGCATAGCTGCTCGGGTCACCGGGGCGGGTTTGGTAATGGTCGCGGCGCGCTTCCAGGCCCAGGCCCAGGCTGTGGGTGATGCTGTCGCCCTGCGAGAACACGCGGCCGAGGTCGAAGTTCGCCACCGTCAGCTCGTTGCGGTAATCACCGGTCTTGAAGCGGGTCGGGCTGGTCGGGCCCAGCGAGGCGTTGAGCGAGTTGCGCAGGCGGTAGGTGAACGTGTTGACGCCGTAATCCAGGCTCGCGTCGTAGTTCCACTCGCCCCACTGGCCCTTCGCGCCGGCCACGACCTGCACGTCGCGGTTCTCGCCTTCGGAGATCGGGCGGTAGCCGTTGGGGTAGATCTGCGCCCAGTTGGCGTCGCTGTCCGGGTAGCGGAAGTAGTTCGCGCCTTCGCTGTCGCGCTGGTTGAAGGTGGCGAAGCTGTAGAAGGTGGAGGTCTCACCGAACGGCAGCTGCGCGTTGTACCAGGCGTTCAGATCCTTGGTCTTGCCATCGCCGAGCACGTAGTTGCGCTTGCCCTGCAGGGCCAGGTTGGTCGGGGTCTGGTCCCACGGCGGAATCTGGTCGAAGCCGGCGCGGTTGGTGCCCTCGTGATTCTTCAGCTCCAGGCCGACCCGCAGGAAGCCGCCGTTGTCACCCAGCGCGGTGCCGACCTTGGCGCTGGCGTAGCTGGTCTGGCCATCGGTGAGGGTGCGGTCGATCGGCTTGAGATCGGTGTGGTTGGCGCCGAAGCTGGCTTCGAACGCGCCACCTTCCGGAGCGTCATCCAGGATCACGTTGATCACGCCGGCCACCGCATCCGAGCCATACAGCGCGCCGGCGCCATCGCGCAGCACCTCGATGCGCTTGATCGCGCTGACCGGGATCGCGTTGAAGTCGACCGGGGTGGTGCCCTTGCCGATCTTGCTGTCGGTGTTGACCAGCGCGCTGCTGTGGCGGCGCTTGCCGTTGACCAGCACCAGCACCTGGTCGGGCGAGAGCCCGCGCAGCTGGGCGGCGCGGATGTGGTCGGCACCGCCCGAGTTGGACTGGCGCGGGAAGTTGAACGAGGGCAGCAGCGCCTGCAGCGCGCTGCCCAGTTCGCCATTGACCACACCGGCCTTGCGGATGTCCTCGGCGGTGAGCACGTCCACCGGCGAGGTGGATTCCAGCACGGTCCGGTCCACGGCGCGGGTGCCGGTGACGATCACGGTGTCCAGCGTTTTGGCGGTGTTCGGCGCGTCCTGCGCAAGTACGTCCTGGGCCAGCAGGGGGGAGGAGAGGACGAGCGCGATGGCAAGGCCAAGGCGCGACGCGGACGGACGGGACATGCGGACTCCAGCAGAACGACGAGGGGGAGGAACGGGGGAGGGGGGGGGGCTGGCGTTGCGACCCATGGCCGGCACTACCAATCCATCCGGATGAAGCGATATATTATCTTCGCGTGATGTCCCTGTGTGATGCAAGTCCCATCGGGGTGGTTATCAGCAGATAGCCGTTGGCGATCTGCGCCGGACCCGGATGTCCGGCACGCTCCTTCCCCTGCCTGTCCCTGTGTTTCCGGAGAGTTGTCCATGTCGTTCCGCGCCATTCTGTTTGCCCTGGTCCTGGCCACCAGCGGCTGTGCCACTGCCGCCCCTGCCGCCAAGCCGACCCCGCCCGCCACCGCCACGGCCACCCTGCAGGGCGACGCCGCGCGCCCGGATGCCGCCGCCGGCTGGGTCCGCAGCGAGCTGTACTTCGGCGTGGGCGAAGAAACCGGCGTGGCCGACCGCCCGCAGACCGAGGGCATCAGTGACGCGCAGTGGCGCGCCTTCCTCGACAAGGACGTCACGCCGCGCTTCCCGGACGGCCTGACCGTGTTCGACGCCTACGGCCAGTGGCTGTTCCGCGGTGCGCCCGAGCCGAATCGCCTGCGCACCAAGGTGCTGGTGGTCCTGCACGAGAACACCCCGCAGCGCCGCGCCGATATCGAAGCGATCCGGCTGGCGTGGAAGCAGGCGACCGGGCACCAATCGGTGCTGTGGGCACAGCAGGCGGTTGAAGTATCGTTCTGAGCCAGGGCGCCGCGGTGGCGCTGCACGGAGCGATGATGAAACACAGGGATGCGATGCTGGCCGCGGTGGTGATGGGCCTGGCGGCAACGTGCGCGCACGCGCAGGATGCCGACCAAGCCCGGCTTCAGCTGGAGATGGCCGCCGGCGTGCAGGCGCAGGCGACGCTGCAGGACGGCGGCGGCATCGCTGTCGTGCTGGCACCGTCGGGCAAGCGTCAGGTGCTGCCGGGCGTGGCCGATGCGGATGGCAACGTGCGCCTGTCGGCGGAGGACGTCGATTTCGATGGCCACCCGGAGCTGGTGGCGCGTGCCTCGGTCGGCATGGTCAACGAAGCGGTGGCGGTGTATCGCTTTGATCCGGCGCGACAGCAGCTGGTCGCATTGGAGCCGATCTCCACAGAAGGCGCGCAATGCGGTGGCCTGATGGGCCTGACCGTGGATGCAACGACGCGCACCCTGAGCAGCAGCTGCCGCGGTGGCCCGATGTGGTACGTGGACCAGTACCGCTACGACGGTGCGCGCCTGTATCTGTACCGCGCCGAGCGCCTGCTGATGCTCGACGATGTGCTCGAGCCTTACGTGTTCATCAAGCAGACCGCCGACAGCGGTCCGCTGGCGGTCTGGAGCACCTTTGATCCTGACGGCAACGTGCTGGAGACCGCCATCGGCGATGGTCTGGAGACGCCGCGTGCCGGGTCGCCGCTGCGGCGCATTTCCGGTCATGTGATGGTGGCGCGGCTGCCCCTGTACAGCCAGCCCGGTGATGCCACGACCCAGCGGTATCTGGTACGCGATGACCGCGTGGAACTGCTTGATGAGCGCGATGGCTGGGTGCAGGTGCGTTATGACAATCCCACGCGGGGCGCGGTGCTGGGCTGGGTGAACACGCAGCCGTGATCGGGCGCTGCCACGGGTAAACCTACATGAGTGTCACTTGCCCGGGACTAGGCTGACCCTTCCCCCTCGTCGTGGAAGCATGTCATGAGCAAGCGCGTTGCCGAGATCGTGGTTGAAACCCTGCAGGCCGCTGGTGTCCGTCACTGTTACGGCATCGTCGGCGATACCCTCAACTACGTCACCGATGCCATCCACCACAGCGAGATCGAGTGGGTGCACATGCGGCATGAGGAAGTGGCCGCATTTGCCGCCGGTGCCGAGTCGTTGATCAGCGGGCAGCTCACCGCCTGCGCCGGTTCGTGCGGCCCCGGTGGCCTGCATTTCATCAACGGCGTGTTCGAGACCAACCGCAACCGCGCACCGATGGTGTTGATCGCCAGCCAGGTGGTCACCGCCGAACTGGGTATGGAGTTCCCGCAGGAAGTCGATTTCAAGGCGGTGTATGGCAGCTGCAGTGTGTTCTGCGAACAGGTACAGAGCGCCGAGCAGGCGCGCCGCGTAGTGACCCTTGCCTGCCAGGCGGCCATCAGCCGCCGCGGGGTGGCGGTGGTGATTCTGCCCGCCGACATCAGCGAAGCCGAGGTCAAGCACGATGTGCCGTTCTCGGTGCACTACACCCAGCCGGTGTTGCGCCCCTCGGACGACGAACTGCAGCGCATCGCCGCGCTGATCGGCGAGGGCAAGCGGATCGGCATCTACGCCGGCGCTGGCTGCGAGCATGCGCACGATGCGCTGGTCGCCCTCGGCGCCCGGCTCAAGGCGCCGATCGCGCATACCTCGCGCGCGAAGGATTTCGTGGAGTACGACAACCCGTACAACATGGGCATGACCGGCATCTTCGGCATCGAATCCGGGTATCACACGCTGATGGCCTGCGACACGCTGCTGCTGCTCGGTGCGGACTTCGCGTGGGGCCAGTACTACCCGGACAAGGCCACGCTGATCCAGGTGGATCGCGATGGCAGCCATCTTGGCCGCCGTCACCCGGTGAACCTGGGCGTGGTGGGCGATATCGGCCCGACCCTGGAGGCGCTGCTGCCGTTGCTGCCCGAGCGCGAGGACCGCAGCTTCCTGGACGAATGCCAGGAGCACCGCGAAAAGGCGCTGGCCACGCGGGCCAAGGAAGAGCAGCCGGGCGAGGGTGAGCTGATCCACCCGCAGCACCTGACGGCACTGATCGACCGGCATGCCGCCGACGATGCCTTGTTCACCGCTGACGGCGGCTCGCCGATGGTCTGGATCCTGCGCCATATCCGCGTCAATGGTCGCCGCCGCACGCTGACCAGCCTGCTGCACGGCACGATGGCCAACGCGATGCCGCAGGCGCTGGGCCTGCAGAAGGCCTACCCGGGCCGGCAGGTGATCTCGCTGTCCGGTGATGGTGGCCTGGCGATGCTGCTCGGCGACCTGCTCACCGCTGTGCAGGAAAACCTGCCGATCAAGGTGGTGGTCTACAACAACAGCTCGCTGAACTTCGTGGAGCTGGAGCAGAAGGTCGAAGGCCTGCTGGACAACTACACCGACCTGAAGAACCCCGATTTCGGCCGGCTGGCCGAGGTGATCGGCTTCTACGGGCGCACGGTCACGCGCTCGGAAGACCTGGAGCAGGCCGTGCAGGACATCCTGGCCCATCCCGGCCCGGCGCTGCTGGACGTGCACACCAGCCCGACCGAACTGGTGATGCCGCCGCAGGTGGAAGCCAAGCAGGTGGCCGGTACTGCCCTGTACGCCGCCAAGGCGCTGCTGAGCGGGCGGGTCGGGGATGTGCGGGACCTGCTGGCCAACAACTTCCTCAACAAGCCCTGATCCTCACGCCATCGGGTAGTGCCGGCCGCTGGCCGGCTCCCGCCATTGCATGGAGCATCCCGAGGGAGCCGGCCAGCGGCCGGCACTACCGCACGGTGACGCGTTCCATCGGCGGACGTTTCCCGGCGTTCCATTCATGCGCCTGTTACTGGGGGCGGGGAGGCCCTACCATCGGCTACCCCCTCCCCACGGCCGCCCTGCGCATGTCCGCCACTGCTCCCGTCCCCACCGGACGCCCCCGCTGGTTCGTTGCCGGCGATCTCAACGGCTTCTTCGGCCTGGTGGTCGACAATCTGTCGATCCTCGGCTTCATCGCGATGGCGCTGGTCGGCATCTTCCAGTTCCCGGCCGATGTGGTGTTCGGCCGCATGTTCCCGGGCACCGCCTTCGGCGTGCTGGTCGGCAACGTGCTCTACACCTGGATGGCCCGGCGCCTGGCGGCGCGCACCGGCCGTGACGATGTCACCGCGATGCCGCTCGGCCTGGATGCGCCGACCAGCATCGGCATGGCGCTGCTGGTGCTCGGCCCGGCCTTCCTCGCCTTCAAAGGGCAGGGCTTGGCACCGCACGATGCCGCCATCGCCACCTGGCAGCTGGGCATGGCCTCGCTGGTGATCATGGGCGTGCTGAAGGTGATCCTGTCGTTCTTCGGCGAAGCGGTCACCCGCGCGCTGCCGCGTGCCTCGCTGCTCGGCTCCATCGCCGGTATCGCGATCGTGCTGATGGGCTTTCTGCCGCTGCTGGAAACGCTGCGCTCGCCGATCGTCGGCTTCGTCACGCTGGGCCTGCTGCTGTACGTGCTGATCGCCAAGCGCACGCTGCCGATCCGCGCCCCCGGCGTGCTGGTCGCGTTCGTGTTCGGCACGATCCTGTATTACGGCCTCGGGCTTGCCGGGCTGGGCGCACCGGGCTTCAAGGTGCCCGAGTGGGTGCCGCCGCAGGTGGTGCTGCCGTGGCCGACGCTGGGCTTCATCGACGGCCTGCCGACCGCGATCATCTACCTGCCGCTGCTGCTGCCGTTCGGCCTGCTGATGGTGGTGGGCGGCATCAACGTCTCGGAGAGTGCGCGCGCGGCCGGTGACGATTACCGCACCCGCGACATCCTGCTGGTGGAAGCCATCGCCACGCTGGTGGCCGGCTTCTGCGGCGGTGTGGCGCAGACCACGCCGTACATCGGCCAGCCGGCCTACAAGCACATGGGCGCCCGCAGCGGCTACACGCTGCTGACGGGCCTGTTCGTCGGCATCGGCGGCATGCTGGGCGTGATCTCCGGGCTGGTGCAGTGGCTGCCGCTGGCCGTGCTGGCCCCGATCATCGTGTACGTGGCGATCGACATCACCACCCAGGCCTTCCAGGCCACGCCGCGCGAGCACGCCGGCGCGATGGTGCTGGGCTTCCTGCCCTCGGTGGCGTACCTGCTGGCGATCAAGGCCCCGGGCTGGATCGCACCGGAACAGCTGGCGGCGATGACCTCCACCCTGGACGGGCATGGCCTGCCGGAGCTGGCGGTGATCTTCACCCTGGGCAATGGCTTCATCATCACCTCGATGCTGTGGATCGCGGCGGTGGTGGCGATGATCGACGGGAAGCTGCTGCGCGCCTCCGGATTTCTGCTGGTGGCTGCGGCGCTGACGCTGTTCGGCCTGATCCACTCGGTGGACCCGCGCGGTGGCGTCTACCTGCCGTGGCAGTTGGAAGGACTGCCGAAGATCATCAGCTGGCAGTTCACCGGCGCCTATGTGGCGCTGGCCGGGTTGCTGGCGCTGTTGTCGCTGCAGAAGCAGCCTGCGGAGCGGACGTAACGCCCCGGTAGGGCCGGCCGCTGGCCGGCTGCTTTTCCTTGCGCTCACGACCCACGGTCGTGAGCTACCGAATGGGCCGGTCCGCTGCGGAGCCGGCCAGCGGCCGGCACTACCTGCTCACGACCAAACCTGCGCTCACGACCAACGGTCGTGAGCTACCGGGTGGCAACGGTCGTGAGCTACCGGTGGAGGCGGGCCGGCGAGGGATCACGCTTCGCCATCCAGCTCGGGGTAGTGCCGGAAGATGCCGTTGGTGTTGAACGCCAGGCGCCGTTCGGAGGCGAGATAGGCGGCGATGTTGGGCCGGGTTTCCACCCGGTCCTTCAATGCACGCAGGTGTGGCAGCGTCGGCCACAGCGCCTGCATGCGGCGCGGGAACATGTACTCCAGCCCGCTCAGCAGCTGGAACAGGGCGAGATCCACGTAGGAATGCTCCCGCAGCGGGTGCCGCCCACCGTTGTGCTTGAGCACGTTCTCGAAATAGCCCAGGAACTTGGGCATGCGCTCGCCGCGCATCGACGCGGCGCGCGCGTTGGCTTCGTGCTTCTGATCCTCGTAGTACGCCGACATCGCGATCGGATGGTGGGTGTCGTGGACCTCGGCGACCAGATCGGCGATGGTCAATTGCAGCTGGAGTGCCTGCTGCCGCCGTGAGCTGGCATCCGGGACGAGGCCGAGTTCCGGGCCCAGGTGGTCCAGGATCGCGCCGACCTGGGCGATCACCTGCCGGCCGGTACGCAGAAACGGGGGAGCGAATGGCTGCAGGCCTTCAACCTTGCCCTGCAGGTACGGCTGCATTACCGCATCGCCATGGACGCGCGCCATATCGGTGTAGCCCGCGCCGGCATCCTCCAGTGCCAGCCGCACGAACTCGCCGCGGCCCTGGATGCCGGTCCAGTAATACAGTTCGTAATGCATGCCGCCACTCCGTATGGAACCGGCCTCCAGCATGGCCCGTGCTGCCGAAAGCAGGCGTGAGCGCAGCGTGGTTCCCGTGCTAGGGTCGAGCGGAGATGTTGATGGGAGTACGCGATGCGGAAGTGGGTCCTGGGCATGTGCGTGGCAGTGTTGCCCGCCACGGTGACGGCCGATCCGGTGGCACTGCACGATGGGTTCGGCTACAGCGATGCGGTGCTGCGTGCGGAACTGACCACGTTGCGTGAGATGAGCGGCGCATCCGGTCCACGCCGGCACCTCGGTGCAGCGGGCTACCATCGTGTCCGTGGCGAGCTGGCCGCTTCCAACCGTGCCGCACGCCAGTGCCTGGATGAAACCCGCGATGCACCGCCCGCGCTGCAGGGGCTGGCGTTCCTGTGCGAATCCACCCTCGCGGGCAATGCGCTGATCGAGGGTGATATCGCTGGATGGGCGCGCCTGATGCTGCGCGTGCGCGAGGACTACCAGCGCACCATCGTGCCGATGCTCCGGGCCGGCGATGAAGTACCCGATGTCACCCGGCCGGTGTTTGCGTCCTTCACCACATGGCCGCGCAGCGCGCTGCCCGCAGCCGAGCGGGCGCAGGACGTGGCGGTGCCGATCCAGTTCAGCAATGAGCTGCCCTCGGTCACCCTCACGCTGCACGGCACGCGCGAGGGCAGGCCGGTCGCCCACGAGGCCGCTTTCATCGTCGATACCGGGGCCCCGCGCTCGCACATCAGCCGCGCGCTGGCCGAGTCGCTCGGCCTGGCGGTCACCGAGGGCTTCGTGGTGTCGCGCATCGTCGAGGGCGATATCCAGCAGGCTGGCCTGGTGGCACCGATCGATATCGAGGTGGGGGGGCAGCGGGTGCGTGATGTGTCGTTCAACAGCGAGGCGGCGCGCGAGCTCAACCTGATCGGCCTGGACGTGCTGCGCGCGCTGGGACGGATCACCCTCTCGCGTGAAACGCTGACGCTGCTGGGCGCACGGACACCGGCAGCGTGCACGCGGCGGACGGTCTTCACCTCCTCGCTGTGGGGGCCCTTCCAGCAGGTCCGCTTTCCGATCCGGGGCCGCGAGAACAACCTGATGCTGGTCGATACGGGCTTCCATGGGGCCTTCCAGATGCGTGGTGCGCCGCGCTCGTCGGTGCCGGCCGCCGCGATCCAGCGCAGGAACGTGATCACCACGCGCGGTGCGGAGGACATCGAGTACGCGCCCGCCAGCACGCCACTGCAGGTCACCGATACGTTGAGCGACATTGCCG
Organism: Stenotrophomonas sp. TWI1151; assembly: GCF_039673135.1. Lineage (NCBI taxonomy): Bacteria > Pseudomonadati > Pseudomonadota > Gammaproteobacteria > Lysobacterales > Lysobacteraceae > Stenotrophomonas > Stenotrophomonas sp. TWI1151. Next base: position 120,922 of record NZ_JBDJLA010000005.1, on the reverse strand, counting down.
TGGATATCGCGTTCCAGCCACCGGATCTGTTCCCGTCGTCGTGGCGGATCGGCTACGGCGTCACCGGGGGCTACACCGTGGCACTGGACCTGCCCGCCGCGCTCGGCTGCCTGGTCCCGCAGCCGGCCGAACCATCGCTTCTGGCCCGTCCACCGACGGCCTGACGAACCCTGAATCGGCATCTCATCCACCCTTGAAACACGCCCCCGTAACCGCATTTCAGGGACAGTGCTGGCACGGCCAGCCCCGTTTACATCGAGGACAAGAACATGCGGATGGACAAGCTCACCTCGCGTTTCCAGCAGGCGCTGGCCGACGCGCAGTCGTTGGCCGTGGGCCGCGACCACAACATCATCGAACCGGTGCACGTGTTCAGCGCGCTGCTGGACCAGCAGGGCGGCAGCACGCGCCCGCTGCTGGCCCAGGCCGGCGTCAACGTGCCGGTATTGCGCGAACGCTTGAATGAAACCCTGGAGGCCCTGCCCAAGGTCTCCGGGCAGGAAGGCAACCTGTCGATCGGCAACGATCTGAACCGGCTGCTCAACAACACCGACAAGCTGGCCCAGCAGCACGGCGATGCCTTCATCGCCAGCGAGTGGTTCGTGCTGGCTGCGGTGGACGATGGCGGCACCCTGGGCATGGCGCTGCGCGCCGCCGGTGCCGACAAGAAGAAGATCGAGACCGCGATCGACAAGGTCCGCGGCGGCGAGACCGTGCAGTCGGAAAACGCCGAAGACCAGCGCCAGGCGCTGGAGAAGTACACCATCGACCTGACCGCGCGGGCCGAGAGCGGCAAGCTGGATCCGGTGATCGGCCGCGATGAGGAAATCCGTCGCACCATCCAGGTCCTGCAGCGCCGCACCAAGAACAACCCGGTGCTGATCGGCGAACCCGGCGTGGGCAAGACCGCCATCGTGGAAGGCCTGGCCCAGCGCATCATCAACGACGAAGTGCCCGAAGGCCTGCGTGGCAAGCGCGTGCTCTCGCTGGACATGGGCGCGCTGATCGCCGGCGCCAAGTTCCGCGGTGAGTTCGAAGAGCGCCTCAAGGGCGTGCTCAACGACCTGGCCAAGAGCGAAGGGCAGGTGATCCTGTTCATCGACGAGCTGCACACCATGGTCGGTGCGGGCAAGGCCGATGGCGCGATGGACGCCGGCAACATGCTCAAGCCGGCGCTCGCGCGTGGTGAACTGCACTGCGTCGGTGCGACCACCCTGGACGAATACCGCAAGTACATCGAAAAGGATGCTGCGCTGGAGCGCCGCTTCCAGAAGGTGCTGGTCGGCGAGCCGAGCGTGGAAGACACCATCGCGATCCTGCGCGGGCTGAAGGAAAAGTACGCCGTGCACCATGGCGTGGAAATCACCGACCCGGCGATCGTCGCGGCGGCCACGCTCTCGCACCGTTACATCGCCGACCGCCAGCTGCCCGACAAGGCCATCGACCTGATGGACGAGGCCGCCTCGCGCATCCGCATGGAGATCGACTCCAAGCCGGAAGAGCTGGACCGCCTGGAACGGCGCCTGATCCAGCTCAAGATCCAGCGTGAAATGCTCAAGAAGGAAAAGGACGATGCCTCCCGGCAGCGCCTGGTCGATCTTGAAAACGACATCGATACGCTGGAGCGCGAGTTCTCCGACCTCAACGAAATCTGGAAGTCGGAGAAGGCAACGCTGCAGGGCGCGACGCGGATCAAGGAACAGATCGAACAGGCCAAGCTGGAGCTGGAATCGGCGCAGCGCCGCCAGGATTTCGGCCGCATGAGCGAGATCCAGTACGGGCAGCTGCCGCAGCTGGAGAAGCAGCTCGCGGCCGCGCAGGAAGTGGAAACCAGCGAGTTCAAGCTGGTGCAGGATCGGGTCACCGCCGAAGAAATCGCCGAAGTGGTCTCGCGTTGGACCGGCATCCCGGTCAATCGCATGCTGGAAGGCGAGCGCGACAAGCTGCTGCGCATGGAAGACATGCTGCACAACCGCGTGGTTGGCCAGGAAGAGGCGATCAAGGTGGTCTCCGATGCGGTGCGGCGCTCGCGTGCGGGCCTGTCCGATCCGGATCGCCCGAGCGGCTCGTTCCTGTTCCTGGGGCCGACCGGCGTGGGCAAGACTGAACTGTGCAAGGCGCTGGCCGAATTCCTGTTCGACAGCAGCGACGCGATGATCCGCATCGATATGAGCGAGTTCATGGAGAAGCACAGCGTCGCGCGCCTGATCGGTGCGCCCCCGGGGTATGTGGGCTACGAAGAAGGCGGCTACCTCACCGAGGCGGTGCGCCGTCGCCCGTACTCGCTGATCCTGCTGGACGAAGTGGAGAAGGCGCATCCGGATGTGTTCAACATCCTGCTGCAGGTGCTCGACGACGGTCGCCTGACCGATGGCCAGGGCCGCACGGTGGACTTCCGCAACACCGTCATCGTGATGACCTCCAACCTGGGCTCGCACCAGATCCAGGACATGAGCAGCGATGACAGCCCGGAGGCCTACACGCAGATGAAGGCGGCGGTGATGGGGGTGGTGCAGGCGCACTTCCGCCCGGAATTCATCAACCGCCTGGACGACATCGTCGTGTTCCATCCGCTGGACAAGGTGCAGATCAAGCAGATCGCCCGCATCCAGATGCAGGGCCTGGAAAAGCGCCTGGCCGAGCGTGGCCTGCGTATCGAGGTCAGTGACGAGGCCTTCCAGCTGCTGGGCAACGTCGGTTTCGACCCGGTCTACGGCGCCCGCCCGCTCAAGCGTGCGATCCAGTCGCAGCTGGAGAACCCGCTGGCGCAGAAGATCCTCTCCGGCGAGTTCCTCAACGGCGATGTGATCCGGGTCGATGCGGGCGAAGGCAAGCTGGTGTTCGTGAAGGGCTGAGCCCCGCGCGCACCGGCGGCCTGATAACCGTTGGGCCTCACGCCATGCATGTTTGGCATGAACCCCCGCTTCGGCGGGGGTTTTTTGTTCGGTATCGTCGGCATTCACCTGGAGACGATGCGCTATGTCCGAACACGGCAGTCCCGAATCACAGTGGCGCGCGGAGACCATCGCGGTGCACGGCGGTTACCAGCCTGACCCCACCACCCGCGCGGTGGCGGTGCCGATCTACCAGACCGTGGCCTACGCCTTCGATGACACCCAGCATGGCGCGGACCTGTTCGATCTGAAGGTGCCGGGCAACATCTACACCCGCATCATGAACCCGACCACCGATGTGCTGGAGCAGCGCATCGCGGCGCTCGAAGGTGGCATCGGTGCGCTCGCACTGGCCTCGGGCCAGGCCGCGATCACCTACGCGATCCAGACCATCGCCGAGGCCGGCGACAACATCGTCTCGGCCAGTGCCCTGTACGGCGGCACCTACAACCTGTTCGCGCACACGCTGCCGCAGTTCGGGATCGACACGCGCTTTGCCGACTACCGCGATCCGCAGGCGTTCGGCGCGCTGATCGATGACCGCACCAAGGCCGTGTTCGTCGAATCCATCGGCAACCCGCGTGGCAACATCACCGACATCGAAGCGGTGGCGAAGATCGCGCATGCACATGGCGTGCCGCTGATCGTGGACAACACGGTGGCGACACCGTACCTGCAGCGCTCGTTCGATTTTGGCGCGGACATCGTCGTGCATTCGCTGACCAAGTACCTCGGGGGCCATGGCACCAGCCTGGGCGGGGCGATCGTGGATTCCGGGCGCTTCCCCTGGGCGGAGCACAAGCAGCGCTTCCGCCGCTTGAACGAGCCGGACGTGAGCTACCACGGCGTGGTCTACACCGACGCACTCGGGCCGGCCGCCTACATCGGCCGCGCGCGGGTGGTTCCGCTGCGCAATACCGGCGCGGCGATCTCACCGTTCAATTCCTTCCTGATCCTGCAGGGCATCGAGACGCTGGCACTGCGGCTGGACCGTATCAACGCCAACACCCTGGCGGTTGCCAGGCACCTGCAGGGCCATGCCAAGGTGGCGTGGGTCAACTACGCCGCGCTGCCCGACCACCCCGAGCATGCGCTGGTGCAGAAGTACCTGCGCGGCCACGGCTCCGGCGTGCTGACCTTTGGCCTGCCCGGTGGGCGCGCTGCCGGCGCGCGCTTCCTGGATGCACTGCAGCTGTTCACCCGCCTGGTGAACCTCGGGGATGCCAAATCCCTGGCCACGCATCCCGCCTCGACCACGCACCGGCAGCTGGATGCGGCCGAACTGGAGAAGGCGGGGGTCAGCGAAGACACCGTGCGTTTGTCGGTGGGCATCGAGCACATCGACGACCTGCTGGCGGATCTGGAGCAGGCGTTGGCCAAGGCGTAGTGGCAGGCCCCACGGCGGCCGGTGCGGGCCGGCCGCCGTGGGGGTCTTGCCATGGCGCCATGGAATTCTCCGCCATGGGGGTAGAGCCACGCAAAGCGTGGCTGCGCGGCGCCGGAAGAAGACGCAGCCACGCATGGCGTGGCTCTACCGGCAGGGTTAGGATCGGCTGACGATCCCCCAACTGCGCAAGATCGGCCACGCGCAGGGGCGCCGCACGGCGCACGCTGAGCGTCACCTCGAGAGGGAGCCCGCCATGCACCGCATTGCCCAGGTCCGCCAGCGCCACGGTATCGATCGTGTCATCGCCCATCTGCAGGCGTGCCTGCGCGCTGGCGATCCCTTGCCCGATCTGGAGGCACTGTCCGCGATCGCGCACCAGTCGCCGTTCCACTTCCATCGCCTGTACCGTGCGCTGACCGGTGAAACGCCCGGACGTACCGTGGCGCGCCTGCGCTTGCTGCAGGCGCTGACGCTGCTCGGCCAGGCCGAGAGCCGGGTGACCGAGGTCGCCTTGAACGTCGGCTATGAAAGCCCGCAGGCGCTGGCCCGTGCCTGTCGCCAGGCGCTGCATGCCACGCCGAGCACGTTGCGTGAGGATGCCGGGCTGCGCAGCCACTGGCAGCAGCGGCTGTCGCTGCCGGCGGGCGATCACGCGGACGGGACGGTGCCGTTGCAGGTCACGGTGACCACGCTGGAACCCTTCGATGTGGTGGCGCTGCGCAGGGAAGGGGCCTTCGATGATCTGGATCAGGCCTTCGGCGCGATCTTCACCTGGGCCGCGGAGCAGGGCTGGGCCGAACAGCTGCAGCAGTTGATCGGCATCGCACGGACGGACCACCGCGACGCGCCGGCGCAGGAATGCGTGTTCGATTGCGCCATGGGCTTCGGGCGCACGCCGCAGGCGCTACCGGCCCCGCTGCGTGCGCTGACGCTGGGTGGCGGCACGTATGCCGTGCTGCGCCATGTGGGCAGCTACGCGGGCCTGGAAGCGGCCACTGACGCCCTGCTACGCGACTGGCTGCCCGAGAGTGGCCACGCCCTGCGCGAGGCGGAGCTGTACTACCACTACCTGGATGATCCGGAAGAAGTGCCCGAGGCCATCCTCCGCGCGGATATCTGCGTGCCGGTCGCGTAGCGGCCCTCAGACCACCGGGATGCTGTGCTGCTGGCCCATCGTGCGGTACGGCGGGGTGGACATCACCATCTCGGCCAGCGAGTAGGCCAGTTCGCGCTCGGCCATCACCGTGCCATCGGCACCGTGGGCGAGCAGGTGCTTCACCTCGGCATCGCTGTGTGCACGCGCCAGCAGGGTCAGGCCGGGGTTGAGCGCGCGCAGCTTGGCCAGCGTTTCACCGGCTTCCAGCGGCTGCGGGATCGCCAGCACGGCGATCTTGGCGCGCTCGGGATGGGCTTCGGCCAGTACGCGGTCGGAGGCGGCACTGCCGCGGATACCGGGCAAGCCGGCCGCGTGCGCTTCGGCGACGTGTTCCTTGTTGTCGTCGATGATCATCACCGGCACCCCCCGGTCGCGCAGCACCTGCGCCAGCGCGCTGCCGACGCGGCCGTAGCCGATCACGATGGCATGGTCATGCAGGTCCAGCGATGGGCCCGGCGGCAATTCCGTCTCCACCGTGGTGGGGGCGGTTTCCTGATGCTTCAGCAGCCAGCGGTCGAGCAGGCCGAACACCAGCGGGTTGAGCATGATCGAGATCAGCGCACCGGCCAGCACCAGCGCCTGACCGGTGGGCGGCAGGATCCCCAGGGTCACGCCGAGCCCGGCGATGATGAAGGCGAATTCGCCGATCTGCGCCAGGCTGGCGGAAATCGTCAGCGCGGTACCGGTCGGATGGCCGAACGCGCGCACGATCACGAACGCAGCAGCCGATTTGCCGAACATGATGATCGCCGCCGTGGCCAGGACCTGCCACGGATGCTCGATCAGGATGGCCGGGTTGAACAGCATGCCGACCGAGACGAAGAACAGCACAGCGAACGCATCGCGCAGCGGCAGCGAATCATTGGCCGCCTTGTGGCTCAGTTCGGATTCGTTGAGCAGCATGCCGGCGAAGAACGCGCCGAGTGCGAACGACACGCCGAACAGCATCGCCGAGCCGAACGCCACGCCCAGTGCGATGGCCAGCACGGCCAGGGTGAACAGCTCGCGCGAACCGGTGCCGGCGATGCGCTCCAGGATCCACGGAATCACCCGGCGCCCGACCACCAGCATCACCGCCACGAACAGGCCCAGCTGCACGAAGGTCCAGCCGATGCTGGCCAGCACGCTGCCGACGGTATGGGTTTCATTGGCCGCATCGGGCCCGAACACGCCGGCCAGGACCGGCATCATCACCAGCGCCAGGACGCAGGCCAGGTCTTCCACGATCAGCCAGCCGATGGCGATCTTGCCGCGCGTGGTTTCCAGCAGGCGCCGTTCTTCCATCGCGCGCAGCAGCACCACGGTACTGGCGGTGGCCAGCGAGAAACCGAACACCACGCCATAGATCACCGGCCAGCCCATCAGCGCCGCCAGGCCCCAGCCGAGCACGGTGGCGACCAGGATCTGGCCGATCGCACCCGGGATGGCGATCGCTTTGACCTCCATCAGGTCTTTGAGCGAGAAATGCAGGCCGACGCCGAACATCAGCAGCATCACCCCGATCTCGGCCAGCTGGTTGGCCAGTGCCTGGTCGGCGACGAAGCCGGGGGTGAACGGACCTACGCAGATGCCTGCAATCAGATAACCGACCAGGGGAGACAAACGCAGCTTGTTGGCCAGCGCGCCGAAAATGAAGGCGAGCCCAAGGCCAACGGCAACGATGTTGATCAGGTCGGTGTCATGGTGCATCGGGGCTCGCAAAGAGGGGGGGTACCCCGATTTTCACCGATGCGGCCGGTCCGGGCAAACATCGATGGCCGCAATGCTGCTATGTCCCCGTGGTCAGGTCATGTGCTGTCCGGGACAGCCCGTGCGTTGAACGGTGAATGCGCGGAATCGCGGTTTCCTGCGGCCAAAACGCACATGCCCCGGCGAACCGGGGCATGGGGTTTATCAGGCGGTTGCCGGCCAGCGGCCGGCACTACCTTGGGTTACCACTTGTAGGTCACGCGGCCATAGACGTACGCACCGTTGAACCCGTACGGCGAGTAGTTGCTGTACGGCAGCATGCCCCAGGTGGAGTTCTGCAGGTCCACGGTGCGGTCCGGATATTCGTCCAGGATGTTGTCCGCGCCCAGGGTCAGGGTCCAGTTCTCGCTCGGCTTGTAGCTGGCCGAGGCATCGAGCACCCACGAGGCGTCGTAGGTCTGGTCGCGCAGGGCGGTGGCCGAGTTGCGCACGGTGAACGAGCCGTAGCGGGTGGCGGCCAGGTTCAGGTCCCACCGGTCCGAGCGCCAGGTGCCGCTGAGGATGGTCTTGTCGCGCGGGTAGCTGTCTTCGATGCGGCCGATCTCATCGCGGCCGATCAGCGACTGGGTGATGCCCAGCGTGCCGAACACCGGCGGCGAGGCGATGAACTTCTTCACCTCGGTCTCGTTGTAGCTGTAGGCCGCGGTCAGCTCCAGCGAGCTGGCGGCGAACGGGATCGTGTAACTGGAGACCGCATCCACGCCGCGGGTGCGGGTGTCCACGCCGTTGGTGAAGTAGGAGAACGCGGTGACGCCCGGCAGGCCCAGGTTGGCCAGCAGCGCGTTGGCGGCGTCATTGGTGGTGATGTTGGTCGACAGGACGATGCGGTCGTCGATGTCGATCTGGTACGCATCCACGGTCAGGTACAGGCGATCCACCGGCTGCAGCACCAGGCCCAGGCTGTAGGAGGTCGAGCTTTCGGCCTTCAGCGGGCTGGCGCCCAGGGCCTGTGCGGCCGGGCTGGTGGTCGGGAAGGTGCCGCGTTCGACGAACACGCCGTTGATGATCGTGCTGGTCACCGCCTGGTAGCTCTGCTGGGCCAGCGAGGGCGCGCGGAAGCCGCTGGAGGCGGTGGCGCGCAGGGCGACCTTGTCGGTGAAGGCGTAGCGGGCGGAGAGCTTGCCGGAGAACTTGTCGCCGAAGTCCGAGTAATCCTCGTAGCGGCCGGTCACGCCGGCGGAGAACTTGTCGGTGAGGTCGGCTTCCAGGCCAGCGTAGACGGCGTAGTTGTCACGGTCGGCATCCACCGCGTTGAGCGGGGTGAAGCCGCCGAAGCCCTGCGCACCGCTGCCGGTGTAGGCGTTCAGTTCACCGGCTGACTGCTCCCACTTTTCCTTGCGGTACTCACCGCCGAAGGACAGCGTGACCGGGTAGGCCAGGCCCCAGTCCAGGGTCTTGGTCACATCGGCATTGACGATGTTCTGGGTGTACTCCAGCGCGCCGTCGTAGAACGAGCGCGGGCTGTTCACGCCGAGCGCGTAGTTGATGCTGTTGCGGGTGTGGAAATCGATCTTGTTGGCGCCGTAGTTGTAGCTGACGTCCCAGTTCCAGCCGCTGTCCGAGCCGCCCTTCACACCGGCGACCAGCGAACGGTCCTTGGAATACTGATTGATCTCAGGCACGAACCCGTCCGGGTAGGTCTGCGCCAGCAGCGCGCCCTGGTTGAGGTTGTTGCGCGAGCGGTAGAACGCGAACGAGGTGATGTCGCGGTTGCTGGCCATCGCCGTGGCATAGGCCGAGACGTGGTCGCTGAACTGGAAGCTGGCGTTGGCCGACGCGGCGGTCGCATCCACGCGCGGGTCACCGACCACGAAGGTGGTCTGGCCGATGTTGGGGAAGTTGCTCGTGTTCGGCACGGTGCCCTGGTACGGGCCGGCACGGTTGCTCTCGTCCTGCTGGACGATCTGGCCGGCCACATGCACGCTGCCGCGGCCGTCGGCGAAGCCGATCCCGGTATCGCCGGAGAGCTGGTACTTGTTGCCGTCACCGGCCGAGTACTGGCCGGCATCCAACGCCAGGCTGCCGCCGGAGGACGAGCCCTTGAGCACGATGTTGATCACGCCGGCGATGGCATCCGAGCCGTACTGCGCGGAGGCGCCGTCGCGCAGCACTTCCACGCGCTCGATCGAGGCGATCGGAATCGCGTTGATGTCCACTGCCGAGGAGCCACGGCCGATGCTGCCGTTGACGTTGATCTGCGCGGAGGTGTGGCGGCGCTTGCCGTTGACCAGCACCAGCACCTGGTCCGGGGAAAGGCCACGCAGCTGCGCCGGGCGGATGCCGCTGGTGCCATCGGTCAGCGCCGGGCGCGGGAAATTCAGCGAGGGCAGGGCGCGGGCCAGCGCGGTGGCCAGCTCGGTGGTGCCGGTGGACTGCAGCGCCTCGGGGGTGATGATGTCGATCGGCGATTGCGACTCGGCCACGGTGCGGTCGGCCACGCGGGTGCCGGTGACGATGATGGTGTCCAGGGTGTTGGCGGCCGTCCGGGCAGGCACGTCCTGGGCGGTGGCGGCGAAGCTGGACATACCGAGCGCGACAGCTACGGCGGCGGCGAGCGTACTGGTCTTGCGGTTCATCAGGATGTGGCTCCGGTAGTGGCGGTGCTGCACCAAAGCGACATCACGGCATCGAGGATCGGGTCTGCGAAGGCGGTGTTGCGGTGCGCAATAGACGGATTAACGGGATATTCATCGCTTGTCAAATGTAGGTCACGTTCGTAAAAAACGTTGCAGAAGCAACCATTTACGTGAGGCCGGGGATTTGACAGGGGGGTCCCGGGGTAGCGCGGGCAGGGTCGTGGGAGAGAGAAACGAGGCCTGCCGCGCATCCCGGGGCCCGTCAAGTATTCGTTAACGCTAGAATTACGTCGCAGGAAAGGTGCTCACGAGCACATTCCATTCCGTTATATGGACCCCCAAGATGATTTCCCTTCGTAACTTCGCCTTGCGCCGTGGCGAGCGGCTGCTGTTGTCCAACGTCGACCTGACCCTGCATGCGGGGTACCGCGTCGGCGTGGTCGGCCGCAATGGCGCCGGCAAGTCCAGCCTGTTCGCCGCCGTGAAGGGCGAGCTGGAGGCGGACAAGGGCGACGTCGATCTGCCCGGCAAGATCCGCATCGCCAGCGTGGCCCAGGAAACCCCGTCGCTGCCGGATCCGGCGCTGCAGTTCGTGCTGGAGGGCGACACCGAGGTGGCCGCCGTCATGCGTGAAGAGGCGGAAGCCGCGGCGCGTGAAGACTGGGAAGCGGTGGCCACCGCCCACCAGCGCATGGCCGAGATCGGTGCCTATGACGCCGAGGCGCGCGCCGGCAAGCTGCTGCACGGCCTGGGCTTCCCGGCCGAAACCCACTCGCGCGCGGTCTCCTCGTTCTCCGGCGGCTGGCGCGTGCGCCTGAACCTGGCGCGCGCGCTGATGATGCCCAGCGACCTGCTGCTGCTCGATGAACCGACCAACCACTTGGATCTGGACGCCGTGTTCTGGCTGGAACAGTGGCTGCTCAAGTACCCGGGCACCCTGCTGCTGATCTCGCATGACCGCGAGTTCCTGGACAACGTGGCCACCCACACCCTGCATCTGCACGGTGGCGGCGCCAAGCTGTACGTCGGCGGCTATACCGATTTCGAGCGCCAGCGCGCCGAACAGCTGCGCCAGCAGCAGCTCGCCCACGACAAGGAACAGGCCGAGCGCACGCATCTGCAGAGCTTCATCGATCGCTTCAAGGCGCAGGCCAGCAAGGCCGCGCAGGCACAGAGCCGCATGAAGCGCCTGGCCAAGCTGGCCGGTACCGAAGCGGTGCGTGCCGAGCGCGAGTTCCGCATCGAGTTCGCGCCGCCGGCCAAACTGCCGTTCTCGCTGATCCGCCTGAACCATGTCGAGGCCGGTTACGGCGCCGATTCGGTGATCCTGCACAACGTGGGCTTTGGCCTGGAGGCTGGCCAGCGCATCGGTCTGCTCGGCCCGAACGGTGCCGGTAAGACCACCCTGGTGAAGACCCTGGTGGGCGAACTGGACCCGATCAGCGGCGAGCGCGCCGCGCATCCGGACCTGCGCATCGGGTACTTCGCCCAGCACACGGTGGAGTCGCTGCATGAAGGGCAGTCGCCGATGGAGCACTTCCGCGACCTGGCCCCGGATGCACCGAACCAGTCCTTCCGCGATTTCCTCGGCAAGTGGAACTTCGCCGGCGACCGCGCGTTTGAACCGGTGGACGGCTTCTCCGGTGGCGAACGTGCGCGCCTGGCCCTGGCACTGATCGCCTACCAGCAGCCGAACGTACTGCTGCTCGACGAACCGACCAACCACTTGGATCTGGAAATGCGCGAAGCGCTGGCCGAAGCACTGGCCGACTTCGAGGGCGCGATCGTGATGGTCTCGCATGACCGCCATCTGATCGGTCTGGTCTGCGACACGTTCTGGCGTGTGGCCGACGGCGTGGTCGAACCGTTCGACGGCGATCTGGATGCCTACGCGGCGTGGCTGCGTTCGCGTCCGGCCGCGCAGGGCACCAAGCAGAAGATGGCCGCGGCGGCCCCGGAGCCGGTGCCGCCGACGCCGCCGCTGCCGCCGAAGAAGCCGGTCAATCCCCACAAACTGGCTGCTGCCGAAGCCAAGGTGGGCGAACTGGAGGCGCTGCTGGCCGACCTGGACCGCGAGCTGGCCAACCCGGCCAACTACGCCGATGCGACCCGCATGGCAGTCCTCGGTCGCGATCGTGAAGCCACCGCGACCCTGCTCAGCAAGGCCGAGCAGACGTGGATGGAATTGCTGGACGCGTAAACGGCATGCCGACCACCGGTCGGCATCTCCCTGGCACCCTCAGGCAACCGGTAGGTGCCGACCGTTGGTCGGCACATCGTCCTGCGCCTCCAGCCATTCCCGGAACCGCCGCGCCGCGTCGCTCTCGGCGCGCGAGCGCAGCCGCGTCAACCAATACCTGCCCAGATCCAGGGTCTGCGCGAAGGGTTGGATCAAGCGCCCTTGGGCAAGATCCTGCTCGAACATCTTCAACGGCAACAGCGCCACGCCCGCACCTGCGGCGGCGGCACTGGCCAGCGTCAGGGACGAATCAAACACCGGCCCACGCGCGTCCAGTTCCGGCGCGCCAGCGGCCTGCAGCCAGCGTGGCCACTCGTCGCTGCGGTAGGAGCGCAATAACGCCACGTTCGCCAGATCGCGCGGCTGCCGCAGCGTACGTGCCAACGCAGGTGCACACAGCGGCGCAAACGGGGCATCCAGTACGGCATCGCTGACCTGCCCCTGCCAGTCGCCATCACCGAACCGGATCGCCAGGTCCAGCCCTTCACCGGCCAGATCGATGCGGTTGTTATGGGTCTGCAGGCGCAGCTCGATATCCGGATGGCGCGCGTTGAAATCCCCCAGGCGCGGCAGCAGCCAACCGGTGGCGAACGTGCCGACCACGCCCGCGCTCAACACCTCGCGGAAATGCCCGCCGACGAACCGGTCCAGGCTGACCGCGATGCGGTCGAAGGCCTCGTTGAGCACCGGATACAGGCGGGCGCCTTCATCGGTCAGGGCGACTCCGCGCGGCAACCGGGTGAAAAGCGACACGCCCAGCCGGTCCTCCAGTGCGCGGATCTGATGGCTCAGCGCGGCCTGGCTGACGCACAGCTCCAGGGCGGCGCGGGTGAAATTCTGGTGCCGTGCAGCGGCCTCGAAGGCGCGCAGGGCATTGAGCGGCAGCTGGGGGCGGAGCATGGGCGAGCCGTGAGCAGGGATGATGCATCTTCGCACTGAGGGGCTGCTGCGGCGAGCGACGTGCAGAGATGACGCTGTTTTCCGCGTTCATTCCCGGCAGGGGGATCAGAAGGTATGAGGTCAAGTAATGACTTCCGCTGAAAATCCTCGCTGGTGGAGGCGCGGCAACCTGCCAATACTCAGGCCTTCGCCAAGGAGAACCCCATGATCGCTCGACGACAGTTCCTGCAATGGACCGGCGCGGCCGCCGCGTCTGCATTGGCCGCCACCGCCTTCGCCAAGACGCCGCTGCCCTCGCCGCAACCGGCCGTCGCGGCGAAAGACTTCGCAGCGTTGGAAGCAGCAAGCGGCGGGCGCCTCGGCGTGACCCTGCTCAATACCGGCACCGGCTGGCGTACCGGCAACCGCCAGGACGAACGTTTCCCGATGTGCAGCACCTTCAAGTTCGTGTTGTCCGCTGCGGTGTTGCACCTGGCCGACCAGGGCAGGCTCTCGCTGGACCAGCGCGTGCCCGTGCGCCAGCCGGACATGCTCTCGCATGCGCCGGTGACCACGCGGCACCTAGGCAAGGATGTCACCGTGCGCGACCTGTGCCGGGCGACCATGATCACCAGCGACAACCCCGCTGCGAACCTGCTGCTGGGCAGGGTGGGCGGGCCGGCCGGCGTGACCGCCTTCCTGCGTGCCAACGGTGATGCGGTGACCCGTAATGACCGGCTCGAGCCGGAGATGAACCGCTTCGCCCCCGGCGACCCGCGCGACACCACCAGCCCGGCGGCGATGGCGGCCAGCCTGCAGCGCTTCGTGCTCGGTGACGTACTCACGTCCGCCTCGAAACAGCAGCTGGCGGATTGGTTGATCGACAACGAAACCGGCGATGCGCGATTGCGCGCCGGGTTGTCCAAGGCGTGGCGGGTGGGTGACAAGACCGGCAGCAATGGCGAGGACACCACCAATGACATCGCCATTCTGTGGCCGCTCGCCGGCGGTGCACCGTGGGTGCTGACCAGCTACCTGCAGGGCGCGACGGTGGATGATGCCGGTCGTAACGACGTGCTGCGCCAGGTGGCGGTGATCGCCGAAGGCATCATCCAGCGCGCCGGGTAGGCGATGCCGCCCGGGAGGCACCGACCGTTGGTCGGTGCGCACACGGTAGGCACCGACCGTTGGTCGGTGCGCACACGGTAGGCACCCACCGTTGTTCGGTGCGCACACGGTAGTGCCGGCCGCTGGCCGGCAACCCATGAAACCGGCACCGCCCGCAGCCGGCACCGCCTGGAGCCGGCCAGCGGCCGGCACTACCCGTACAGCGTCAGCCTTCGGCGTGGCTGTTGCGCACCGCATCCAGGAAATCCCGGCCCCAGCGATCCACGTCGTAATACTCCACGCTGCCAAACAGCTGGCGCATGCGCCCGGTGGCTTCATCGTCGGGCATCGACAAGGCCTGCAACAGGCCGGCGGTGAGATCGGCCGGGTCATGCGGATTGGTCAGCACCGCGCCCTTCAGCTCGGCCGCCGCACCGGCGAATTCGCTGAGCACCAGCACGCCGTTGCTGCCCTCGATGCCCTGCGTGGCCACGAACTCCTTGGACACCAGGTTCAAGCCATCGCGCAGCGGGGTGATCCACATCACCTGTGCGGCGGCGTAGTGCGCCACCACCTCTTCGAACGGCAATGCCTGGGCGAAGAACCGCACCGGGGTCCAGTCCAGCCGCGAGAAGCGCCCGTTGATCCGCCCCACCGCCTGCTCGATCTGGTTCTGCAGCGTGCGGTAGATGGTCATCTCGCGTGCGGCCGGTACGCAGATCATCAGCAGGGTGACCTTGCCCTGGCGATCCGGATGCTGCTCCAGCAACCGCTCGAACGCCTCCAGCTTGGCCAGCGTGCCCTTGGTGTAATCCAGGCGCTCCACTGACAGCACCAGCTTGCGCGCGCCGATCTCGCGGCGCAGCTTGAAGATGTCATTGCGCACGTCGCTGCGTGCGAGCACGTTGTGGATGCGGCGCAGATCGGTGCCGACCGGGTGCGCACCGAGGGCGACTTCGCGGTCGCCCACGCGCAGGCGCGTGGTCATCGTGTCCAGGCCCACTGCGCACCCGTAGGTGAGAAAACGCGGGGCGCAGCTTTCCCAGGCCAGACGCTCGGCCGGCATCGCGCCGCGCACGACGTCCACGAAGTTCTCCACCTGTCGCGGAATGTGGAAGC
Organism: Stenotrophomonas sp. TWI1151; assembly: GCF_039673135.1. Lineage (NCBI taxonomy): Bacteria > Pseudomonadati > Pseudomonadota > Gammaproteobacteria > Lysobacterales > Lysobacteraceae > Stenotrophomonas > Stenotrophomonas sp. TWI1151. The sequence continues at coordinate 105,816 of NZ_JBDJLA010000005.1, read as the reverse complement.
CGATGTAGTCGCAGCTGAGCAGGCTGCCGATGATCTCGCGGCGCCAGGGCACCACATTGAATACATCCGCCGACGGGAAGTAGGTGTGGTGGAAAAAGGCGATCTTCAGGTCCGGGCGCAGCTCGCGCAGCGTGGCCGGCACCATCCACAGGTTGTAGTCGTGGATCCACACGGTCGCGCCATGCGCGGCTTCGGCGGCGGTGGCCTCGGCGAACTTGCGGTTGACCTTCAGGAAGACTTGCCAGTCTTCTTCGCGGAATTTCGCGCGTTCCCAGAACACGTGCAGCATCGGCCAGAACGCTTCCTTGGAGAAGCGCTTGTAGAAGATGTCCACTTCCTGTTTGCTCAGCGGCACGCGCGCGGCGGTCAGGGTGGGGTAACGCTCGGCATCCACTGCCAGGTGGGTCTGGAACGGACCGCGCTTGGGCTCATCGATTCCCCAGGCGACCCAGGACCCCTTCTGGCCGCCTTCGAAGAAGCTCAGCAGCGAGGGGATGATGCCGTTGGGCGAGCGCGGCGGGCGCTGCACCAGCACGCCATCTTCCATCACTTCATCGAAGGGCAGGCGGTGATAGACCATCACCAGGTCGGCGCCATCGGCGCGCGCCTGCGGCGGTGGGCGCAGGAAGGGATCGTCATCGGCGAGCAGGCCGAAATGTTCGATCGCTTCGAGGATGCCGCCGCACCCCGGCGCCTGTGCATGGAAGGTGTGCTTCAGGTCGGCCGTCGCGGCGGTCAGCGCCGGCTCCGAATCGCCCACGCACACCCCGCGGAAACCGGAGGTGTACATCGACAGGTCATTGAGGGTGTCGCCGGCCACCAGGATGCGATCGCGCGGCAGTTCCAGCAGGCGCGCAAGCGCGGCCAGGGTGCGGCCCTTGTCGGTATCAGGCGGCAGGATGTCCAGATAGCGGTCGGCCGAATACAGCACATCGCAGCCCAGCGCCTGCGCGGCGGCCTGGATCTGCGAGCGCAGCGGCGCCAGCGTGTCGGGATCGCAGAAGTACGAGCAGCGGCGTTCCTGCGGCACGTCCTGGCGCTGCAGCGCGGTGAACGGACGCATCGCGGCGGCGACCACCTGCTCGCCCGGCCAGTGCGCGTCGATCATCGATTGCAGGGGCTGCATCGGCTGCAGGGTGTGGCCGTCGACGACGGTGGCACCGACATCGCAGACCACGTAATCCGGGCGCGGAATGGCCGGATCGGAGAGCAGGGGCATCACCGCTTCCAGGCCGCGGCCGGTGATGAAGATCAGGCGGATACCCGGGTGCTGGTCGACCAGCCGGTAGAGCCGATGACGCGCGGCGGGATCGCCGGCGAGGAAGGTGCCATCCAGATCGGTGGCGAGGATCAATTGCGGGGCCGGCGGCGCCGGCGGTGTACGGGTTGGAGTGAGGGAGGTCGGTGTCGAAACAGTCAATGCACTTCCTTATCGGAGTCAGAGGGGAGGGGGATATCGGGATCCGGCGGCGCGGTGTCGGTCTCGGGCATCAGTTCCAGCGCCGAGGGGGTGGTGCGCAGCATCAGCCGGAAGCCGACCGGATGCGTGCGCAGCCGCTGGAAGCTGAGCAGGCGCGCGGTGGTGAACAGCGCCAGCAGCATCAGCACCACCGCGAAGTACAGCGGCAGTGCAGGCGCGCCGAACTGCTGCATCGCCGCGCCCGCCAACGCGGGGCCGAGCGCGGCGCCCACGCCATGGACCAGCAGCAGGCTGGAGCAGCCCGAGAGCAGATCTTCGCGCGGCAGGTAATCGAGCATGTGCGCGACCGCGAAGGGATACAGCGCGAAGGCCAGCCCGCCATAGAAGAAAAACAGGCCGAACAGCAGATGGGTCTGCGCCTGGATCATCGGCAGCGAGGCCACCACGGCGATACCCGCCGCGGCCAGGCTCAGCGCGACCAGTCCGGTGCGGCGGTCATGCCCGTCGCTGATGTGACCCAATGGCCATTGCAGCAACGCGCCACCGGCGATGGCGGTCAGCATGAACATCGCGACGCCATTGCCGTCCAGGCCGACCTCGCCGGCGTAGACCGGCAGCAGGCCCCAGAATGCGCCCATCGCCAGGCCGGAGAGGCCGGCGGCAACCGTCGCCACCGGTGCCATCGCATACAGCCGCGCCAGTTTCAGGCGCGGCACCGAGGGAATCTCCGGCGGGCGCAGGCGCGTAGCGGTGACCGGCAACACTGCCGCGCAGACCAGGATCGCGGTAAGCATGAACATCGAGGTCGCGCCGGCGTCGCCAAGCATCAGCAGCACCTGGCCCAGGGCCAGTGCCGAGAGGTTGACCACCATGTAGAGCGAGAAAGCACGGCTGCGCAGGCGCGGGTCGGGCTCGGCGTTGAGCCAGCTCTCGATCACGGTGTAAAGGCCCACCAGCGCGATGCCGGTAAGGATGCGCAGCACGCCCCAACCCACGGGATTGATCCACAGAGGGTGCAGCAGCACCGCGATGGCGGCGAGGGCGGCAAAGAAGGCAAACGCACGGATATGGCCGATGCGGCCGATCAGCGAGGGGGCGAAGAAGGTGCCGATGAAAAAACCGGCGAAATAGCCGGACATCACCAACCCCAACGTGCCGGCACCGAAGCCGGCTTCACCACCGCGCACCGCCAGCAATGTGCCGAGCAGGCCGCTGCCGGTCAGCAGCAGCGCCACACCGGCGAGCAGGGCGGTCAGCCGCAACATGCGTGCGCCCTTCGTGGGGAAGAAGGCGAACAAGTCACGTGATTGACCATACCACAGCGGGTATGAAGCCCCTGTTGCAGCGCAGGCGATGGGTGCGCGTGCGTGACGATGCAGCGGGTCGTCCGGTTTGCGCTGGTCGTTCGCGCCCGTTAGGGTGGGGGCATGAATGTAGTCAAACTCCTTCCTTTCGCCGCTGCGCTGGCGATCACCGCGTGCAGCGGTTCGAACGACACCGTCGGCCATGATGTCTCGATGGCGCCGTCCGATGCGTTCATGTCTGCCGTGGCCGCGCACTGCGGCAAAGCGTTCGAAGGCCGCATCGCGGTCAACGAGCCCAAGACCGATGCGCCCGATCCTTTCGAGGGCAAACGGCTGGTGATGCACGTGCGTGGCTGCGAGGACCCGGCGCATGAGCTGCGGATTCCCTTCCATGTCGGTGATGACCATTCACGGACCTGGGTGCTCACCCGCACCGAGCATGGGCTGCGGCTCAAGCACGATCATCGCCACGAAGACGGCAGTCCGGATGTGGTCACGATGTACGGTGGCGACAGCAAGCCGCCAGGCACCGCGCAACGCCAGTCATTCCCGGTCGATTCGGACTCGGTGGCGATGTTCCGCAAGGCGGACATGCTCGCCTCGGTGCAGAACACCTGGGCAATGGAAGTGGAGCCGGACCAGCGCTTCGTCTACGAATTGACCCGCCCGGGCGGGCGCCACTTCCAGGTGGTGTTCGACCTGAGCAAGCCGGTGGCACTGCCGCCGGCGCCGTGGGGCAGTGAGACGCCTGCGCCGTAACGCAGCGCGGTAATGCCGGCCGCGGGCCGGCGTCACCGCGAGCGTGCCGACCAACGGTCGGCACCTACCAGGGGGAACGCTCAGCGCGCCCCGAACCGGGCGCGGCACCCGCCGCTGACCCACAGGCTGCCATTGCTGTAGCCCCAGCTGCGGCCTTCCACGCAGGCCGTGCCCGACAACTGCTGCACCAGCGCCGGGCGACCCTGACGGGCATCCCAGGCACAGGTCTGCTGGCGCTTGTCGTTGCTGCTGCAGGTCACGCTGTAATTGCTGTTGCCGCCGCCGCCCCCCCAGTTGCCGCCGCTGTTGCCACGCGCTTCGGCGAACTCGCCGCGGCAGCCGCGATTGACCCAGATTGCCCCATTGCGCACGCCCCAGGTCTGGCCCTCGACACACGCCGTACCGGAGATCTGGCGAACCAGGGTGGCGTTGCGCCAGCCGGTGTTGCAGGTGCGCTCGCGGTTGTCCTGGCTCTCGCAGCGGATCGTCGCGCCGGTGCCGCCACCGCCGCCCCAGTTGCCGCCATTGCCACGGCCCTCGACGAATTCGGCCCGGCAGCCGCCGCTGACCCAGACCGTCCCGTTGCGCGAGCCCCAGTTGCGGCCCTCGGTACAGGTCGTCCCGGAGATCTGGCGGGACAGCCGGGCACTGCGCCAGCCGGTATTGCAGACCCGCTCGCGGTTGTCCTGGCTTTCGCAGCGGACCGTGCCGGTGTTGCCGGGGCCGTTGCCGCCGCCATTCCAGCCACCCCCGTTGCCGTTGCCGTTGCCGCGCAGCGACGTGGCGATGTCCTGCTTGATGCGGGAGAAGTTCCAGCCCGAATTGACCTGGGCCAGGTAGAAGCGCAGCTGGTCATCCGGGATCCGGCGGCCATTGGACTGGTCGGCGTATTCCTGGGTGATGACCCGGCTGCGGTCGGAGGAGGACAGCTGCGACAGATTTTCCGGGGCATAGGCCCGGGTACTCATCTGGGCGTGCAGGGCCGGGGCCATACAGGCCAGGGCAAGGGTGAGGCAGACGGTGCTCAGACGGCGTTGCATGGCGACATCCCCGTGCGGTCGTTGGTGCGCGGACTATAGGAATGGCCCCGGTTCAGAGCGTGTGATGCCGGGCTGCAGCGCCCGGATTTGCCCCGCCGGGCTGGCGGCCGCAGAATAACGGGCTTTCCGGCGCAGCTTGGCGCCGGCACTCTCCTGCGGAGCTTTACCCCCATGCGTACCCACTTCTGTGGCCTGGTCGACGAGACCCTGATTGGCCAAACCGTAACCCTCGCCGGCTGGACCGACGTTGCCCGCAACCAGGGCGGCGTGGTCTTCATCGATCTGCGTGATCATGAAGGCATCGTGCAGGTGACGGTGGAAGTCGACAACGCCGCTGTATTCGCCGTGGCCGCCAGCCTGGGCTACGAAGACGTGCTGCAGGTGGAAGGCGTGGTGCGCGCGCGCCACGCGGCCAACGACAAGCTCCGCACCGGCAACGTGGAAGTGATCGCCACGGCCATCACCATCCTCAACAAGGCCGAGCCGCTGCCGTTCCACGCGCACGAGAACCCGGGCGAAGAAACCCGCCTGAAGTACCGTTACCTGGATCTGCGCCGCCCGGAAATGCAGCGCATGCAGCGCACCCGCATCAAGCTGGTGCAGGCCCTGCGCCGCCACCTGGACGCCACCGGCTTCCAGGACATCGAAACCCCGATCCTGACCAAGGCCACCCCGGAAGGCGCCCGCGACTTCCTGGTGCCGGCGCGCATGCACCCGGGCGAGTTCTACGCCCTGCCGCAGAGCCCGCAGCTGTTCAAGCAGATCCTGATGGTGGCCGGCTTCGACCGTTACTACCAGATCGCGCGCTGCTTCCGCGACGAGGCCCTGCGTGCCGACCGCCAGCTGGAATTCACCCAGCTGGACATGGAGTTCGCCTTCGTGCGCGAGCGCGATGTGCAGGACTTCGTGGAAACCATGATCCGCGCCATCTTCAAGGAAGTGGTCGATGTGGAGCTGGCCGCCAGCTTCCCGCGCATGACCTGGGCCGAAGCGATGCGTCGCTATGGCTCGGACAAGCCGGACCTGCGCATCGCGCTGGAGCTGGTGGACGTGGCCGAGCTGGTCAAGACCAGTGAGTTCCCGGTGTTCACCGCCGCCGCCAATGATGCCGACGGCCGCGTGGCCGCGCTGCGCATCCCCGGCGGTGCCACGCTGAGCCGCAAGCAGATCGACGAGTACGCCGCGCATGCCGCCAAGTACGGCGCCAAGGGCCTGGCCTACATCAAGATCAGCGAGAGCGGCGACGTCAGCTCGCCGATCGCCAAGTTCTTCAGCGACGAGGCTTTCGCCGCGCTGGTCGCCCAGGTGGGCGCCGGCAAAGGCGACATCGTGTTCTTCGGCGCCGGTGGCTACAACAAGGTCTCCGACTTCATGGGCGCCCTGCGCCTGAAGGCCGGCAAGGACTTCAACCTGGTCGCCGCCGGCTGGGCACCGCTGTGGGTCACCGATTTCCCGATGTTCGAGTACGACGACGAAGCCCAGCGCTACGTCGCCCTGCATCACCCCTTCACCGCGCCGGCAGTGGATGACATCGCCGATCTGCGCGCCAACGCCAAGACCGCCGTATCGCGCGGCTATGACATGGTGCTCAACGGCAACGAGATCGGCGGTGGTTCGATCCGTATCCACCGCTCGGACATGCAGAGCGCGGTATTCGACCTGCTGGGCATCGGGGCCGAAGAGGCCGAGGGCAAGTTCGGCTTCCTGCTCGACGCGCTGCGTTTCGGCGCGCCGCCGCACGGTGGCATCGCCTTCGGTATCGACCGTATCGCCGCGCTGATGGCCGGTACCGAGTCGATCCGCGACGTCATCCCGTTCCCGAAGACCACCGGCGCGCAGTGCCTGATGACCGGTGCCCCGTCGCCGATCCCGGACGAGCAGCTGGCTGAAGTGCACGTCCAGGTCCGTCCGCGCGCGGTCAAGGAATAAGCCGGCAAGCGCCGGCCATGGGCCGGCGTGGGGTGCGGCAGGTACCGGCCGGAGGTCGGTGCCGGGCCGTGGGTGGCGCCCGTGATGATCGAAAACGTTGATCGTCACGCGGCGCCATCGCCGCAGCGTTCAGGTAAATTGACGGCTCCCGCCGATGCCGATGCTCCCGCCGTGACCCCAGGCCGTTACACCATCCGCCGCGCCACCCCGGACGATGCCCAGACCCTGTCGGTGCTGGCCGCGCGTACCTTCGTGGAAACCTTCGGCCATCTGTACCCGCCGGAGGACCTGCAGGCCTTCCTCGACGAGGCCTACCCGGCGCAGCGCCAGCGCATCATCCTCGAACACCCCGATTACGCGGTCTGGCTGCTGGAGCTGGACGGTGTTGCCGTGGGCCACGCCGCAGCCGGCCCCTGTGGACTGCCGCATGCCGAGGTGCAGCCCGGCGATGGCGAGCTCAAGCGCCTGTACCTGATCAAGGACCAGCAGAGCTGTGGCTGGGGCAGTCGTCTGTTCGAAACCGCGCTGGCCTGGCTGGAACGCGAGGGCCCGCGCACGGTGTGGCTGGGGGTGTGGTCGGAAAACTTCGGTGCACAGCGCTTCTACGCCCGTTACGGCTTCAGCAAGGTCGGCACCTACGCGTTCCCGGTCGGCAAGGTGCTCGACCTGGAGTTCATCCTGCGCCGCCCGCCAACGGCCGCCGGATCCGGATACTGAAGGGCCGCGACGGCTTCACCTGCCGTTGTCCGGTCCATTCGTCTAATGACGCTGTTTCCTTCTGCAGGCGCCCCGCCCAACGGGCTAGGCTGACACCATGAATCCCCCTGTTTTACTGCTGCATGGCATCTGGAATGCGCGCGCGTGGGTCGGCCCGCTGGCCTGGCGTCTGCGTGCCCGTGGCTTCGCCGTGGATACCTTCGGGTACTCCAGCGTGTTCGGGGGCCCGGAGGTGGCGGTGCCGCAACTGCTGGAGCGGCTCAAGGACAGCGGCCCGGTCTCGCTGGTCGGGCACAGCCTGGGCGGACTGGTCGCACTGGAGGCGCTGCGGCGCGCGCCGGACCTGCCGGTGTCGCGGGTGGTCTGCCTCGGCTCCCCGTTGCGTGGCAGTGTGACCGCGCGCTCGCTGAGCGATCACGGCTGGTCGCTGGCGCTGGGGCGCAGCTCGGAACTGCTGCTGGATGGCCTGCCGGCCTGGGAGGGCAGGGCGCAGGTCGGCCTGATCGCCGGCTCCGTCCCGCACGGGCTGGGCAGCCTGCTGGGCGCCTGTGGCGATGCCTCCGATGGCACCGTGGCGCTGGATGAGACGCAGTTGCCGGGCCTGGCCGACCACTGCGTGATCCCGGCCAGCCACAGCGGGCTGGTGTTCTCGCCGGATGCCGCGCGCCAGACCGCCGCCTTCCTGCGCGATGGCCGGTTCCGCCGGGACGACGCGGCCCACGCCGCCTGATCGGGCCCGGCACTGACACGGGCAGGTCGGCGGATCAGGTAGAATTCGCGCCCTGTTCCTGACAGAAACACGAGAGTCACCCCATGGGTAGAGGCCCCTCCATCGAGAACCGCAAAAACGCGTCTGACGCGAAGCGCGGCAAGATTTTCACCAAGATCATCCGCGAGATCGGCGTTGCCGCGCGCGGCGGTGGAGGCGACCCCAACAACAACCCGCGCCTGCGGGTGGCCATGGACAAGGGCCTGTCGTCGAACATGTCCAAGGACGTGATCGAGCGCGCCATCAAGAAGGCGACCGGTGAGCTGGAAGGCGTCGAGTACGAAGAGATCCGCTACGAGGGCTATGCCCCCGGTGGCGTGGCCGTGATCGTGGACTGCCTGACCGACAACCGCGTGCGCACCGTGGCCGATGTCCGCCATGCGTTCAGCAAGTGCGGCGGCAACATGGGCACGGAAGGCTCGGTGTCGTTCATGTTCAAGCGCCTGGGCGTGCTGCACTTCGGCGCCGGTGCGGACGAAGAAGCCGTGACCGAGGCGGCGATCGAGGCCGGCGCGGACGACATCGTGGTCTACCCGGAAGACGGGGCGATCGACGTGGTCACCGCGGCCGACAGCTACCACGCTGTCAAGGATGCGATGGAGGCCGCCGGGTTCACCCCGGACCATGCTGAAATCACCTACCGCGCCGACAACGACATCAAGGTCGAAGGCGACACCGCTTTGCAGGTCAAGAAGCTGCTGGACATGCTCGAAGACCTGGACGATGTGCAGGACGTGTTCTCCAACGCCGAGCTCGGCGCGGACGCCTACGCCTGAGCAGGCGCTTCACCGGTCGCTTTGCGCGACCGGTGAGCGGACAATGCGGACCATGATGACTCCCGCCGTTCCCTGTTATCCCCGCCGCATGTGTCCCTTCCGGGCCACGGGCGGCCGTGTGCGTGCCGCATGACCCGCATTCTCGGCATCGACCCCGGTTCGCAGCGCACCGGGGTGGGCATCATTGATGTGGACGCCGCCGGCAAGGTGGTGCATGTGCATCACCTGCCGCTGGTGCTGCTGGGCGCGGATGACTTCCCGCAGCGGATGAAGCTGCTGGTGGTCGGCCTGACCGCCCTGGTCGAGGAATACCGCCCCGACGAAGTGGCCATCGAAAAGGTGTTCATGGCGCGCAACCCGGATTCGGCCTTGAAGCTGGGCCAGGCGCGCGGCGCCGCCATCTCGGCCGTGGTGATGCGCGACCTGCCGGTCAGCGAGTACGCCGCCACCGAGATCAAGCTGGCCGTGGTCGGCCGCGGTGGCGCGGAAAAACAACAGGTCCAACACATGGTCGGGCTCATGCTCAACCTGAAAACCAAGCTGCAGGCCGACGCTGCCGATGCGTTGGCCGTGGCGATCACCCACGCCCACGTCCGGGCGACGGCGTTGCGCCTGGGCGTCAATGCCCGCCAGGCCTGGAGCCGGAAATGAGGAACACTGCATGATTGGTCGTCTGCGCGGGATCGTGGCCTACAAGGCGCCGCCGTGGCTGATGGTGGACGTCAATGGCGTCGGCTATGAGCTGGAGGCGCCCATGAGCACCTTCTACGATCTGCCCGAGCTGGGCCGCGAGGTCACCCTGTTCACCCATTACGCGCAGAAGGAAGACAGCGTCTCGCTGTACGGTTTCCTGCGCGAGGGTGAGCGCCGCCTGTTCCGCGATGTGCAGAAGGTCAGCGGGATCGGCGCCAAGATCGCGTTGGCCGTGCTCTCCGGGGTCAGCGTGGACGAGTTCGCGCGCATGCTGCAGGCCGGTGACATCACCGCGCTGACCCGCATCCCGGGCATCGGCAAGAAGACCGCCGAGCGCATGGTGCTGGAGCTGCGCGACCGCGCGGCCCATTTCGGTGGCGGCGGCGCGCCGATCGCCGGTGCGGCACCGGCCACCGATCCGGTCTCCGAGGCGACCGTGGCCCTGCAGCAGCTGGGCTACAAGCCGACCGAGGCCGCGCGCATGGCGCGCGATGCCAATGCCGAGGGTGACGATGTCGCCACGGTGATCCGCAAGGCCCTGCAGGCGGCGCTGCGCTGAGCCGCGCGCCTGCCATTTCCTGACACCGACACCACCGACCGCGTCCGCCCGGAGCCTCATGTCCACCACTTCCCCCCAGCACAGCGACGGCCAGGCCCCGCACGGCCACGCGCCCGCGGCCGGCGGCATGGCGCTGATGATCGGCGCCATCGGCGTGGTGTTCGGCGACATCGGCACCAGCCCGCTGTACACGCTGAAAGAAGCGTTCTCCCCGCACTACGGTCTCAACAGCGACCATGACACCGTGCTGGGCGTGCTGTCGCTGGCGTTCTGGGCGCTGAACATCGTGGTGACGCTCAAGTACGTCACCATCATCATGCGCGCCGACAACGACGGCGAGGGCGGCATCATGGCGCTGATGGCGTTGACCCAGCGCACGCTGCGCAACGGGTCGCGCTCGGCCTATGTGGTCGGCATCCTCGGCATTTTCGGCGCCTCGCTGTTCTTCGGCGATGGCGTGATCACCCCGGCGATCTCCGTGCTGGGTGCGGTCGAGGGCCTGGAGGTCGCGGCCCCGGGCCTGCACAACTTCATCGTGCCGATCACCGTGGTGGTGCTGCTGGCGGTGTTCGCCGTGCAGCGCTTCGGCACGGCCAAGATCGGCAAGCTGTTCGGCCCGATCACCTCGATCTGGTTCATTTCGCTGGCGGCCATCGGCATCTGGAACATCGTCGATGCCCCCGAAGTACTCAAGGCCTTCAACCCGATGTGGGCGCTGCGCTTCTTCATGGAGCACGGCTGGCACGGCATCTTCATCCTCGGCGCGGTGGTGCTGGCGGTGACCGGCGGCGAAGCGCTGTACGCGGACATGGGCCACTTCGGCGCCAAGCCCATCCGCCATGCCTGGTACTACTTCGTGCTGCCGTGCCTGGTGCTGAACTACCTGGGGCAGGGCGCCCTGGTGCTGAAGAACCCCGAAGCGGTCAAGAACCCGTTCTTCGAGGCGGTCCCGGAGTGGGGCCTGTACCCGATGATCGTGCTGGCCACGATGGCGGCGGTGATCGCCTCGCAGTCGGTGATCACCGGCGCATTCTCGGTCTCGCGCCAGGCCATGCAGCTGGGCTACATCCCGCGCATGCGCATCACCCATACCTCGCACGACACCATCGGCCAGATCTACATCCCGGGCATCAACTGGGGCATTGCGGTGATGGTGATCGGGCTGGTGCTGGCCTTCCGCAGCTCCTCCAATCTGGCGGTGGCCTACGGTATCTCGGTGTCGGCCACCATGCTGATCGATACCCTGCTGCTGGCGCTGGTCGCGCGCGCGCTGTGGCCGAAGGCACGCAACTGGATCCTGCCGCTGTGCGTGATCTTCTTCGTGATCGACCTGGGCTTCGTGATCGCCAACGGCGCCAAGCTGCTGCAGGGCGCGTGGTTCCCGGTGGTGCTGGGCATCGTGCTGTTCACCATGATGCGCACCTGGCGGCGTGGCCGCGAGCTGCTGCGCGATGAGATCCGCAAGGATGGCATCCGGATCGATACCTTCCTGCCGGGCCTGATGCTGGCTCCGCCGGTGCGGGTACCGGGCACCGCCGTGTTCCTGACCGCCGATCCCTCGGTGGCCCCGCACGCGCTGATGCACAACCTCAAGCACAACAAGGTGCTGCATGAGCGAAACGTGTTCCTGCACGTGGTGACCCTGCCGGTCCCGTACGCGCCCTCCGGCCAGCGCCTGAAGATCGAATCGGTGGGCGATGAGTTCTATCGGATCTACGTGCGCTTCGGCTTCATGGAGACCCCGGACGTGCCGCTGGCGCTGATGCGCTCGTGCGACCACGGCGGGATCTACTTCGACCCGATGGACACCACGTTCTTCGCCAGCCGCGAGACCATCGTGGCCACCGCCAACCGCGGCATGCCGATCTGGCGCGACAAGCTGTTCGCGCTGATGCACCGGAACGCCGCGCCGGCGACCGGGTTCTTCCGGATTCCGGGTAATCGGCTCGTGGAGCTTGGGGCTCAGGTGGAGATTTAATCTCCACCTGCGCTGCCCACAGTTTGCGATGCAAACCGTGGGCCCCGGCGGCATTTCCCCTTATCCCCGCGCCTTCGGCGCGCCCCCGTGAACAACAAGGGGCGCTTCCTCCGATGCGTTCCCGGTAGTGCCGGCCGCTGGCCGGCTCCCCATGACCCCTGCATCGTGCGGAGCCGGCCAGCGGCCGGCACTACCGGGGCGCGGATCACGCCCCTTTTTGCCGCATAATCGCGGGATGACCGACGACCGCATTATCGCCGCCGGTGCCACCCGCGAAGACGAGGGCACCGACGCCAGCATCCGCCCCAAGCGCATGGCCGATTACCTCGGCCAGGCGCCAGTGCGCGAGCAGCTGTCGATCTACATCGAGGCGACCAAGGCCCGTGGCGACGCACTCGACCACGTGCTGATCTTCGGGCCGCCGGGCCTGGGCAAGACCACCCTTAGCCATGTGATCGCCAACGAGCTGGGGGTCGCGCTGCGCGTCACCTCCGGCCCGGTGATCGAAAAGGCCGGTGACCTGGCCGCGCTGCTGACCAATCTGCAGCCGCACGATGTGCTGTTCATCGATGAAATCCACCGCCTTTCGCCGGTCGTGGAGGAAGTGCTGTATCCGGCGATGGAAGATTTCCAGATCGACATCATGATCGGTGAGGGCCCTGCGGCCCGCTCGATCAAGATCGATCTGCCGCCGTTCACCCTGATTGGTGCGACCACCCGGGCAGGCCTGCTGACCGCGCCGCTGCGCGACCGCTTCGGCATCGTGCACCGGCTGGAGTTCTACACCCCGGAAGAGCTGACGAAGATCGTCCGGCGTTCGGCCAGCATCCTCAACATCGACTGCACCGCCGAAGGCGCGGCCGAGATCGCACGGCGCTCGCGCGGCACCCCGCGTATCGCCAACCGGCTGCTGCGCCGCGTGCGCGACTTCGCCCAGGTGAAGGCGGCCGGCCACATCGATCAGGACGTGGCCCAGGCCGCGATGCAGATGCTCAAGGTCGATCCGGAGGGCTTCGACGAGCTGGATCGGCGCCTGCTGCGGACCATGGTCGATTACTTCGATGGTGGCCCGGTCGGCATCGAGTCGCTGGCGGCGGCGCTGTCCGAAGAACGTGGCACGCTGGAAGACGTGGTCGAGCCGTACCTGATCCAGCAGGGCTTCCTGATCCGCACCGCGCGGGGGCGCATGTGCACGCACAAGGCCTACCGGCACATGGGGCTGAAGCCGAAGAACCCCCCGGCGGACCTGTTCGCGGAGGTCCCGGATGTCGGTTGAGCCCCGGGTTGAGCCCCGATTCAGTTGGCCGACACGCATTTACTGGGAAGATACCGACGCTGGCGGGGTGGTGTACCACGCCCGCTACGTGGCCTTCATGGAACGGGCGCGCACGGAATGGATGCGCGCATTGGGGTATGGTCAGGAGCGGATGCGCTGCGACCACGGCCTGGTGTTCGCGGTGCGCAGCATGACCATGGATTTCCTCAGACCGGCGCGCCTGGATGATGCGCTGGATGTCACCGCCACGCTGGTGCAGTGCAAGCGCGCCAGCATGGTATTCGCGCAGGCCGTGTGCCGGGGCGGGGAAACACTGCTGACCGCGCAGGTGAAGATCGCCGCGCTGGATGCAACCACCTTCAAACCGCGTGGCATGGACGATGCACTGCATGCCGCGCTGAAACACCTCGAATTTCCAGAATCCGCATACTGAGGAACAACGGATGATCGCAATGCTCCTGGCCCTGCAGGCCACGGTGACCGAAGCGCTGCCGCAGGAAGTCACCAGCGCCGCGGCGCAGACTGTCGCCCAAGCCGCGCATGGCGGTGGCATCAATTACCTGGACCTGATGATCAAGGCCAGCATCCCGGTGAAGATCATCGTGCTGCTGCTGTTGGCCGGCTCGTTCATCAGCTGGGTGATCATCTTCCGCAAGGCACGCGTGTTCAACGCCGCCAACCGCGCCGCCGACGAGTTCGAAAGCCGCTTCTGGTCCGGTGCGGACCTGGGCAAGCTGTACAGCTCGGCGACCGACCGCAACCGCCAGGTCGGCGGCCTGGAAGCGATCTTCGAATCGGGCTTCCGCGAGTTCACCCGCCTGCGCGACAAGCGTCGCCTGGATGGCCGTGCCCAGCTTGAGGGCGCCCAGCGCGCCATGCGCACCACCTACACCCGTGAAGTGGACCAGATGGAGCGCAGCCTGGAGCTGCTGGCCAACATCGGCTCGACCGCCCCGTACGTGGGCCTGGTCGGCACCGTGTTCGGCATCATGGTGACCATGCACGACATGATCAACAGCGGCGAGCAGGCCGGCATCGCCTCGGTCGCCCCGGGTATCTCCGAAGCCCTGTTCGCCACCGCGATCGGCCTGTTCGTGGCGATCCCGGCGGTATGGGCCTACAACCGCTTCACCACCCGCGTGGAGCGCATGTCGGTGCGCTTTGAAACCTTCGCAGAAGAGTTCAGCTCGATCCTGCAGCGTCAGACCGCGGGCGACGAGTAAGCGCCCAGCACAGGAGTCCTGCCATGACCGCAGCCATTGGCCGCCGCAAGCGCCGAAAGCTCAAATCCGAAATCAACGTCGTGCCGTACATCGACGTCATGCTGGTGCTGCTCATCATCTTCATGGTGACCGCGCCGCTGCTCACGCTGAGCTTTGAAGTGGATCTGCCGACCTCCCAGGCCAAGGCGCTGGAGAGCAAGCAGGATCCGGTGATCGTGTCCGTCCGCCTTGATGGCCAGCTCAGCCTGAAGCTGCCCGAGGCCAAGGATCCGGAACCGATGGATGCGGCCCGGCTGCAGGCCCAGCTGTCCGCGCTTTCTTCGCAGGACAAGAACCTGCGCGTGATCGTCGCCGCCGACAAGGCCGTGGCGTATGAGAAGGTGGTCGCGGCCATGGACGTGATCAAGCGCGCCAACGTGGAAAAGGTGGGCCTGGCGACCGATGCACGCTGAAGCCCTGCCACCGCAGCGTCAGCCTGAAGAGAAGTGGGGTCTGCCGATCGCGCTGGCGCTCGGTGTGCACCTGCTGCTGGCCCTGATCTTCATCGCCGCCTGGTTGTGGTCGCCGCAGCGCACCACCGAAGCGGCCGCCGGCGATCCGGCGATCGAGGCCAGCCTGCAGCTGTCCGCCTCGGAAGCCTCGGCCGCCCGCCAGGCCCTGCGGGCCTCCGAAACGCTGCCGGACCTGCCCGAGCCGGTCGCCGAGCCCGAGCCCATTCCGGAAGACACCGTGCCGCCACCGCAGCCCTTGCCCGAGCCGCGCCCGCAGGACGCACCGACGCCGCAGCAGTCGCAGGCGCAGGAGCGCATCGCCCAGCCCGACACGGTCGACCAGGAAGCGGTCAACGCGCTGGCGATCTCGGCGGAAAAGGCCAAGCAGGAGCAGGAAGCCAAGCGCCGCCAGGAACAGATCGACCTGACCGAGCGCAAGCGCCAGGAACAGGCCGAGCAGAAGCTGCGCCTGGCCAAGCAGCAGGAAGAAGCCGAGAAGAAGAAGCTGGCCGAGCAGGAACAGAAGGCCAACGACGCCAAGGCCGACGCCGAGCGCGACAAGAAACTCGCTGAAATCCGCCGCAAGCGGGCCCAGGCCGAGAACGAAGCCAAGCTGGCCGAACAGAAGCTGCGCCAGGTCACGGCCGCACGTGCGGCCAATGCCTCGGCCTCGACCGCCGGGGCGACCGGTGCCGCCAAGCCGGCCGCCGGTGCTGGTGGCACCAGTGACGATCTCAGTGCCAAGTACGCGGCGGCCATCCAGCAGAAGGTCTCGGCACAGTGGACCCGTCCGGATTCGGTCCCGCTGGGCCAGCGTTGCCAGGTCTCGATCACCCAGATTCCCGGTGGGCAGGTGATCCAGGCCAAGGTCAGCGGCAGCTGCCCGTTCGACGAGGCAGGCCGCCGTTCGATCGAGGCCGCCGTGTTGAATGCCCAGCCGTTGCCGTACCGCGGCTTCGAATCGGTGTTCGCGCGCACCATCAACTTCACGTTCACCGCCCAGGATTGACCCGGCAGGCCGCTGATCCCGCCGGATCAGCGGTCGTGGCAGCCGCGCGCCACCGGCCGCCGCGCAGGCCGACGGCGCCTGGAGGGGTTAACGGTGTGTGAGTTTTGTGCACCCGGTGACTCGGAATTCACACGGCCTTGGTTCATGATTGCGAAACTGTTCACCGCGGTCCTGTTATCCCTCGTTCTGGTTTCCCCCCTATTGAGCGCTCCATGAAAAAAATGCCTCGTTGGCTTGCCGTTGTTGCGGCCCTGTTGTTGCCCTTCGCTGCCATGGCGCAGCAGAAGGGGCTGGATATCGACATCATTGGCGGCAATGCCTCCGCCACGCCGATCACCGTCGTCCCCATGCCGTATCAGGGGTCGGCCGGTGCACCGCAGACCGATGTGGCCGCCGTGGTGCGTGCCGACCTGGACCGTTCCGGCCAGTTCCGCAATCTGCCGGAAGCCCAGATCGTCGAAAAGCCGACCCGTGGCAGCGAGATCCAGTTCGCCACCTGGCGCGCGCTGAAGCAGAACTACATCGTGGTCGGCCGGGTGATGGACGCCGGCGCTGGCGCCTACCGCGTCGAGTACGAGTTGTACGACGTGCCCAAGGGCGAGCGCCTGCTGGGCCTGGCGATGACCGCCCGTGGCAACGCCATGCGCGATGTCGCCCACCAGATGGCCGACGCCATCTATGAAAAGATCACCGGTGTGCGCGGCGCCTTCTGGACCCGCATTGCCTATGTCACCGCCAGCGGCAAGGGCGATGCCATGCGTTATGCACTGATGGTGGCCGATTCGGACGGCTTCAACCCGCAGACCATCGTGCGCTCGGCCGAGCCGCTGCTCTCGCCGAGCTGGAGCCCGGACGGCAACAAGCTGGCCTATGTGAGCTTCGAGCGCGGCAACTCGGCGATCTACATCCAGAACATCTCCAGCGGTGCCCGTGAGCTGGTCACCAGCTTCCGCGGCATCAACAGTGCCCCGTCGTTCTCGCCGGATGGCCGCCGCCTGGCCCTGTCGCTGTCGCGCAGCGGCAACCCGGAAATCTACGTGATGGACCTGGGCAGCAAGCAGCTGACCCAGCTGACCAACCACTTCGCCATCGATACCGAGCCGACCTGGAGCCCGGATGGCAGCAGCGTCTACTTCACCTCCGACCGTGGCGGCCGCCCGCAGATCTACCAGGTGGCTTCCAGCGGTGGCAGCGCGTCGCGCGTGACCTTCCAGGGCAACTACAACGCCACCCCGAGCCTGTCCTACGACGGCAAGAAGCTGGTGGTCGCCCAGGGCAGCGGCAACACCTACAAGATCGCGATGATGGACAGCAGCACGGGCTCGGCCCGCTGGAACACGCTGTCGCCAGGGTCGCTGGATGAATCGCCGAGCTTCGCGCCCAACGCGAGCATGGTGTTGTACGCCGCCCGTGAGGGGGGTCGTGGAGTGTTGTACGCCGTTTCGGCCGATGCGCGCGTGCGCCAGCGGCTGGTTCTGGCGGACGGTGATGTTCGCGAGCCTTCTTGGTCGCCATACCGTACAAAGCGCTAACAGAGTGTTAAGATTTCGCCGTATTCATCCCTCATCCGGCTTTAGGAGCCTCAAAGGTATCGCCATGAACAAGACCACCCGCGTTCTGCTTGTCTCCCTGTTGTCCGTGGCCGCCCTGGCCGGTTGTTCCAAGAAGGTCAAGGAAGTGCCGGCTGCCCCGGTTGATACCGGCAGCACCACGGCTCCGACCGGCCCGTCCACCTCGGGTCTGTACGGTCCGGGTGATCTGGATACCGATTCCTGCCTGCGCCAGCGCGTGGTGTACTTCGATCTGGATCAGGACAGCGTCAAGCCGGAGTTCCAGGCCATCATGGCGTGCCACGCCAAGTACCTGCGTGACCGTCCGTCCTCGCGCATGACCCTGCAGGGCCACACCGATGAGCGCGGTTCGCGCGCTTACAACCAGGCCCTGGGCGAGCGTCGTGGCAACGGCGTGTCCTCGGCACTGCAGGCCAACGGTGGCTCGGCTTCGCAGCTGACCGTCGTGTCCTACGGCGAAGAGCGTCCGGTCTGCACCGAGTCGGGCGAGTCCTGCTGGTCGCAGAACCGTCGCGTCGAGATCGTGTACACGGCTCAGTAATAGATGCGCTTTCGATTTCTATCGATGATCGTTGCGGCAGCCCTCGTGGCTGCCGCACCGGCCAATGCGCAGCGCCAGAGTCTGGCCGACCGCGTCGGCGCGCTTGAGCAGCAGGCGAACAACAACCAGTCCAACATGGACATGCTCAATCAGCTGAATCAGCTGCGTACCCAGTTGCAGGCCCTGCAGTCGCAGGTCGAGCAGCTGCAGCACGACAATGACCAGCTCAAGCAGTCCGCCAAGGACCAGTATCTGGACCTGGACAGCCGCCTGAACCGCCTGGAAGGTGGAGCCCCCGTGCTTCCTGCCGCCCCGGCCGCAGCCGCGCCTGCCCCCGCTGCATCCCCGAAACCGGCAACGGCCGCTTCCGAGCGGCCGCCAAGCGTGCACGGCGATGCCGGCAGCCTGGCCGCCAGTGGCGATGAACGCACCGCCTACAATGTCGCCTTCGATGCGCTCAAGGCCGGCAAGTACGACGACTCGGCGCAGCTGTTCATGAGCTTCCTCGAGCTGTACCCCAACGGCGTCTATACCCCCAACGCGCTGTACTGGTTGGGCGAAAGCTATTACGCCACCCGTAATTTCCCGCTGGCTGAGGCGCAGTTCCGCGACCTCATCTCGCGCTACCCGACCCATGACAAGGCGTCCGGTGGCCTGCTCAAGATCGGCCTTTCCCAGTATGGCGAAGGCAAGGTCGACCAGGCCCAGGCGACCCTCGAACAGGTCGTGTCCACGTATCCCGGCTCCGACGCCGCGCGCACCGCGCAGGACCGTCTGCAGTCGATCCGGCTGGGTCAGCAGATCCGCTGAACCCGCCCCGGGCCGCTGTTGCGGCCGGGCCCGGTATAATGATGGATTGCCAACCGGGCGCTGCCCGGTCCTCCGTGCCGGGCCATGCCCGGCTGTTGTCGTTTCCGAAGCCGTCCGCCAAGAATCACCGCCATGACCACCACTCTGTCCGCTGCTGCCGCACTCCCCAGTGAGATCGTGCAGTCCCCGCTGCCGCGACTGAAGATCACCGAGATCTTCCTGTCCCTGCAGGGCGAAGCCGATACCGCCGGCTGGCCGACCGTGTTCGTGCGCCTGACCGGCTGCCCGTTGCGCTGCACCTATTGCGATACCGCCTACGCCTTCCATGGCGGCATCTGGTGGGACATCGACGCGATCGTGGACGAGGTGCTGGCCCAAGGCGTTCACCACGTCTGCGTGACCGGTGGCGAGCCGCTGGCGCAGAAGCGCTGCCTGGTGCTGCTGGAGAAGCTCTGCGATGCCGGCCTGGACGTCTCGCTGGAAACCTCCGGCGCGCTGGATGTCAGCGCCGTCGATCCGCGCGTGTCGCGCGTGGTCGACCTGAAAACCCCCGGCTCCGGCGAAATGGCCCGCAACCGCCTGGAGAACCTGCCGCTGCTGACCAAGCGCGACCAG
The DNA here is from genome assembly GCF_039673135.1 of Stenotrophomonas sp. TWI1151. Lineage (NCBI taxonomy): Bacteria > Pseudomonadati > Pseudomonadota > Gammaproteobacteria > Lysobacterales > Lysobacteraceae > Stenotrophomonas > Stenotrophomonas sp. TWI1151. The sequence continues at coordinate 86,336 of NZ_JBDJLA010000005.1, read as the reverse complement.
ATCAAGTTCGTCCTGTGCAGCCGTGAGGATTACGAATGGGCCCGCGGCATGGTCCGCGAGCATCGCCTCAACGAGCGCAGCATGGTGCTGTTCTCGCCGAGCAAGAGCGAGGTCAGCCCGCGCGAGCTGGCCGACTGGATCGTGGCCGACCGCCTGCCGGTGCGCTTCCAGATGCAGCTGCACAAGCTTTTGTGGAATGACGAGCCGGGCCGATAGGGCCAACCCGGCATTCCTGACGTACCCGGCGCGGGACAGCGTGCTGGTTCCCTGCAAACCACCGGAAACACCCCCCATGAAGAAAGCAGTCGTCCTCCTGTCCGGCGGCATGGACTCCGCCGCCGTCGTCGCCATCGCCCGCGAGCAGGGCTTCGCCGTCCACGCCCTGAGCGTGCGCTATGGCCAGCGCCACACCTCCGAACTCGATGCCGCCGCGGCGGTCGCCAGCGCGCTCGGCGCGGTCGCCCACAAGACCGTCAATGTCGATCTGCGCAGCATCGGTGGCTCGGCCCTGACCGATGACATCGACGTCCCGGAAGCGGGCGGCGAGGGCATCCCGGTCACCTACGTGCCGGCGCGCAATACGATCATGCTGTCCGTCGCGCTGGGCTGGGCCGAAGTGCTGGGCGCCAACGACATCTTCTGCGGCGTCAACGCGGTGGACTACTCCGGTTACCCGGATTGCCGCCCCGAGTTCATCCAGGCCTTCCAGGCGCTGGCCAACCTGGCCACCAAGGCGGGCGTGGAAGGTGCGGGCATCCAGGTCCACGCGCCGCTGCAGTTCCTGAGCAAGGCCGATATCGTGCGTGAAGGCGTTCGCCTGGGCGTGGACTTCGGCCTGACCGTGTCCTGCTACAACGCCGACGACCAGGGCCGCGCCTGCGGGCACTGCGATGCCTGCCGCCTGCGCGCGCAGGGCTTCACCGATGCCGGCGTGCCGGACCCGACCCACTACGTGTGATGCGGGACGGGTACGCATGAGCGCGAAGATGCGTTAGAATGCGCACCCCCGGCGTCACGTCGGGGATGCAATGGGCCGTTAGCTCAGTTGGTAGAGCAGAAGACTTTTAATCTTTTGGTCGATGGTTCGAATCCATCACGGCCCACCACTGCATCCATGATCAAGGCGACCGCGAGGTCGCCTTTTTCATGCGCGGGGATGGGCGTCTCCGCGACCGCCGGCCGAGGCAGCAGCTGCACTGCGCAGCGAGCGCAGCAGGTACAAGGCCGACACCAGGCAGGCAAGAATGATCGCCATCGACACCGGCAGATGAAATGCGCGATGGCCATGCAGCGCGAAGCCGAGGTGGATGATGAAGGTGGCCAGGCCCAGTGCCGCGCAGAGCCTCGCGAAACCGCGTGCCTTGCCGGTCTGCAGCACCACATGGCGGTAGCCGAGCACCACCACGCCCACGGCGATCAGATTGAACACCAGGAAGCCCTGCACGCCACCCGGCAGCAGGAACATCTCCCACTCACGCCAGAAGGCGGCATCGATCTGATGGAGAATCAAGGCGAGCAGCGTGGCGAAGTAACGTCGTTCCATGAGGCGGGCGGTGCCAGACGCTGCGGATCCTGCAGCGTGCGTAGTGTAGCGGCCCACCAGGGGTGACCCCTGCGCCGCCGGGGCCGGGCTCAATGCATCCCGATGTCGCTGGCGAGCGTATCCACCACGCGCTGCGCCCGTGCCCGGTCGCTTTCTCCGCTGCGCGGAATGACGGGCAGGTCCGGGGTGATGCCGGCAACTTCGTCGCTGCCGTCGGCACGCAGGCGTACGCAGTTCGGTACGCGCACGCGCAGGTGCGAATGGGGGAGTTCAGGCGGCGCGTCTGCACTCATGAAGCCACAGCCATAGCCGCCGCTGTGCGTACCGACGATGCGGGCGATGTGGTTGTCCTGCATGCGCGCGGCAAACATTTCGGCCGAGGACGCGGTCTTTCCGTTGGTCAACACATACACCGGGCCATTCCATGCGCCCCAGTGCCCGCGCAGATCCTGTGCCCAGTCCAGGCGGTGCGCGATCAGGAAATCATCGAGGGTGTCCACGGCAGGGCTCGGCAGCGGACCGCCGGACGTACCCGCCGCGACCAGGCGCCGGCACGGTGCGGCGTCCCATGCCTGCTGCGTGTGCCAGGCCCAGGACAGATCGCAGGGCGGCATGGCCACCGCCTGCCGCGATGCCTGGAAGGCGGCGCGCTGCGTGCTCAACAGCCGGCGGGCGGCCGCGTTGGGGTGGTGATGACGCAGCGCGTCGTCGAGCCGTTCGTACTGCTCGTCCAGATACGGTTTGCCCGCCGCCGACTGGCTGACCTCCAGGACGGCGGAGGCCACCGGCTGCGAAGTAAACAGGCGCGCGAGGGTGTCGCCGCTGTCGTCGCCGCCCGGGTTGTCACCCACATCCACCAGTACCGCGTCCACGCCGTCCTGCTGGAAGCGCCGCAGGCTGGCGGCAATCGCAGCGACCCAACTGCGGCCCACTGTGCCGCGCATCTCCGCGGTGGCGTCGGCCTGCCGCAGCTGTGGCCACAGCGCGTGGCACACGCCTGGATAGCGCAGCGCATCGAACTCGTGCAACCGCAGCAGGCCGATCGTGTGCCCGTCCGGCAAGGACAGCGTGCCGGCGCGCAGCATGGGGTCGGCCACATCGTTCAAGGGGTGGTAACCCGGCAGCGTGTCCAGCGGCAGGCTGAAATCGTGGCGACCCTCGTCGGATACGCCAAGCAATGCACAGCCTGCGCCGGCGCCCAGGGCCCGTGGGTCCACAGCAGCGGGCGCCGGGGAGCTGGGGGCCTGTTCAAGCGGATCGAGCAGGCTGAGGTGGCCGTCATGGAAGCCGGCCAGGAAGGTGCGAAGGGCCTGGGCCGCCTGCGCATCGGTATGCGCTTCGGCCAGTGCGCGCTGCGCGGAGGCATCCAGCGCGGGTAGATCCACGCCGCCCTGAGGCGAGGCGACCCAGGCCAGGTGCGCGTAATCGTGCGCCAGGATCTGCTTGAGTGCCGCGTGGTCGGCCTGCCAGCCGCTTCGATCGAATGCCGGTGTGGCACGGCATGCTTCCGGCGATGCCATGGCCAGCATCGCCAGCGTGATCACGATCCCTCTCGTCCCTGCCATACAGCCTCCTTGCGACCCGGCGCAGTGCCGCACGGGGCAAGGGTGACGGGATCGTGTGTGCGATCGACTCCGGTCGATCGTAGCCAATGCGCGTGTTCCCCGGAAGTCCCGGAGTCGCATCACGCCACCGTCCCTACGACGCGCGCACGATCAGGCCATACCCGGCCACAGTGGGCCACGATCCCACGGAGCGGTGTGATGAGTACCGTCCAATCCGGCCACGCGATACGCGAACTCAACCAGATCATCGGCATCGCGCGCGACGGCCACGACATCTACGCCAGAGCCGTCGCCGACGACGGGACGCAGGATCCGCAGTTGAACGCGCTGATGATGCGGATGGCCGCAGCGAAAATGCAGGTCATCGATGGGGTCACGCGGCTGGTGCGCGACGCCGGCGGTCAGCCCGCCCGCCACCGTACCCTGGCCGGCAGCCTCCGTGGCGGCTTCGGCAGGTTGGGCACCGTACTCGGGGATGCGGGCATCCAGTACGCCAGTGAGAGCCAGGCAGCTGAAGCGCGTCTGGTGAGGGCACTCGAAGTTGCCGCGCGCGATGGCGCACTGACGGCACATGCGCGACGAACGCTCAACGGCATGCTGCTGGAGACGCGGCTCGGTTGGGACGACATGCGCCAGGAGGTAGATGACCTGCGGGGCCGGGATGCATAGTCATCCACACCGTCACCCACACCTTCAAGGAAGCACGCGCATTCGTAGCGTCGCGAATCAACAGCGTCGCGAATGAGCTTCGTAGTGAAGGATGAAGGAGATTGAAGGATGAAGGAGATTGAAGGACGCGAGACGTTGAAGGGTGCGGGACGGCGCCGAGTGCGCCTAGTCGCCATCTGCATGTGAGGGCTGCGCGGATGCGCAGCCCCACCATGCGGCAGACGAATTACTTCTGCTGCGGCCTGTTGCCTGCGTCAGGGGCGTTCTTGGTGTCCTGTTCCTGCTTCTGCTGCTTGGCCTGCGCGTCCTTGCGGTCCTGTTCGGACTGCGGGCCTTTCTGTGCAGCAGCATTCTTGACGTTGTTTTCGTTGTTCTGCATGTTGGACATGGTGTGACTCCAAGGCGACGTGATGTCGCAACCCCAGCGTGGACCTGCCGCTGTTACGCGAGGGTCGCACTGGGATGAGCATCCGGTCACGGTAGTCTCATGACCAAGTGCTACACCGCGTGGGCGGGACCACCCACGGCGCTGCTGGTCCACAACGTGCCTTCATCCCAGGCGCCGAGTTGGAGGCTGCGGCCGTCGATGTATCAGGATTGGCAGAGTGTCCCGCAATGGTCGCTGCTGAACCCGGCAATGGCCTGCTGCAGGAGCGGAACGTCGCTTGGGTCCACCTGTTCCAGCGCGTCCTTCAACGCGTCACGCACTGGCTGCCGTTGCTCGAACTGCAGCATCTGCGCGTAAGGCGCCGCCGTCTCTGCCAGCGCACCGACCAGGGTCCGCTTCAGCGTGCTGCCGGCCGGCTGGGCACGCATCACCTCCAGCATCTCCAGGTACTGGCGTTGCGCATTGCGGCGAAGGGTGTCGGTGCCGCCCGGTCCCAAACCGGCGAGCTCTGCGGGCGTTGCAACGGTCAGCCACGTATCCACCAGTGGCTGCATCCGTGCGCCGCACTGCAGCAGGTACGGTAGCAGCAGGCCCAGCTGTGCCTGGAAGCGCTCGGCGTTGCGGTTGCCTTGGCGGGCCTGCTCGCCGGAATGGAGGAGCACGGCGGCTGGCATCGCACCCATGCCGAACTGCATCAACCGGGTGGACAGCGTTACGCCGTACTGACACGCGTTGGTCAGCAGACTCAGGTCCGCCGTCGCGTAGTCCGGCGCCAGGACGTCGGTCGTGTTGGTCACCGCCGCCAGCAGCTGCATGGCGCGTGGGCTGTCGAGCTGCTCCGGTGCGTTGTCGGCGTCGGCTTGCTGCAGCAGTTGCAGGTAGTCGCGCGTGGCTTCGTACTGCGCCATGAACTGCGGCGGTATGTCATCGGCACGTGCGGGTGAGGGGACCAGCAAGATCACGAGGAGGGCCGCGCCCAGCGGTGTCGGTGCAGACGCACGCGCCGGCCATGCCAGTCGTCGCATGAGAGAAGAAAACAGGCTGCAACTCATCCGGAGCATGGTCCTTGGATCGATTCGGGCATGGAGCGTAGGTGACCCGGGGCAGGGCGGCAACCCGGTGCGCAGCATGCGTCGCCGGGGCATCCTGCGGGTGCCCGGCAATCGGTTGTCCTCGAATGACGGTTGGGAGATGCAGGCGTGGGCCATGAGCGGTCCGCCTGTGCACACCGCAGAATCGCTTACGGGGGCACAATAGCCAGTCATTCGCTGATCGTTGTTGGAGGTGCCATGAACCGTTTCGTCCTGCTGGGTGTGGGGGCGCTTGCGCTCGCGGCCTGTTCCAAGCCGGCGCCGTCCGATACCGCGACTCCGGCAGAGCCTGCCGCGCCGGCCACGTCGGCCACGTCGGCCCCCGCTGCCAGCGCGCCCGCCACCCCCGCCAGCCCGACCCTGCAGCCGCCGTCGTTCGATTGCGCCAAGGCGCACTCCGAGGCCGAGCAGCAGGTGTGTGGCGACGCCCGCCTGGCCGCGCTGGACCGCCAGCTGGCCGCGCTCTACAAGCGCGTGCAGACCAGCCCGGACGAGCTGGACATCGCGGCCGAGCAGCGTGGCTGGATCAAGGGTCGCGATGCCTGTTCGCGCGCGGTGGACCCGCACCGTTGCCTGGTGGAGTCCTACCAGACGCGTCTGGTCGAGCTGACCCTCAACGCCGGCGGCATCCAGGTGCCGGCCAAGGTCGAGTACCGCTGCGATGACAACAGCAAGCCGGTGACCGCGGTGTTCTACAACGACATCGATCCCACTGCGGCCGTGATCAGCTGGGGCAATGACCAGGCGATCGTGTTCCCGGTGCCGGTCACCCGCGAGGAAAACAACGGCGGTCGCTGGGGGCGCGAAGGCGTGGACCTGCGGACCCACAACGACCAGACCACGCTGGAGTTCTACGGCACCACGCTGCAGTGTCAGATCGCCAAGTGATGGCGGCCACCGCCGCGTTGCTCAGCGCACGCGGCGGTAGCGCACCTCGTTCTGCCGGTCGCCCACTTCGGTGGTGACGAAGCCGTCGCGGCTCTGGCTGATGTCGAACACGTTGCTGCCGACGTTGAGCTGGCCGCCATTGACCCAGCCGTTCAACGACTGCCCACGCGTCTGTGCGCTCATGCGGCCGTCGCTGTCGATGCGCATGCGGATGTCGGCGTTGAAGCTCGGGTTGTAGCCCTCGAACTCGCCGACCATCCAGTCGGGCACATAGGACGTGTGGCGGGCGCCCTGGTAGTTCTCGTCGTCGTAGCGCGCGTCATCCTTGTTGGCGTTGTGGGCCAACGCGCCGAGAATCGCCGCGCCGATCAATACGCCGGCGGCGACCTTGGCGTCGTGGTTGTCATCGTCATGGCGGTCATCGCGGTCGCTGCCGCCGTGCACCCGGAACGAGGCGCGGCAGCCATCGTCGACCCACACCTCGCGGCGGTCGTAGTCCCAGTTGCGGCCCTGGCGGCAGTCTGCACCGGACAGTTTGCGGTCCAGGGTGACGTAGCCCGCGCGGGGCAGGGCGCAGGATTGATAGCGGTTGTCGCGGCTCTCGCAGGTGACGAAGTCATCCGCGCGCGCGTCTCCCAACGGCAGCATCAACAGCAGGGGCGTGGCCAGCAGCATACGGAAGAGCATGTCGTCGATTCCGGAAGGGAAAAGGAGCGCGTCGCATCGTATGGGAAGCGGGAAACCCCCGTTCCCTGGCACCGACGATGGCCACGCGCACATGAAATCCGGATGAAGATCAACGAGCTGCGCGCCCGGACGGTCGCCGGGCGCCGCAGATGACTCGCCTCAGGCGCAGGCCGCCAGCGGGTGCTGGAAGCAGGCACGGATCGCGTCGAGCAGCTCGCTCATGCTGTAAGGCTTGGGCAGGAAATGCATGCCCGGGCCGAGCTGAGGCAGCACCACGGAGGGCTCCAGGCCCGAGGTGACCAGCACCGGCAGCCCGGGCTGTTCCTGCTTGACCCGATGCGCCGCCTCGATGCCACTCACCGCGCCCAGGCAGACATCGGTGAACACCAGGTCGAAGCGTTCGCCGGCCTGCAGCAGGCCCAGCGCGGCTTCGGCGGAACTGACCGCCACGACTTCGCAGGCCTGGCTTTCCAGCGCCATGCGGCTCAGTTCGCGGGTGTCTTCGGTGTCTTCGATCAACAGCACGCGTGGTTCGGGATGGTGCTTGGACAACAACATGGAGCGTGGTTCCTGCTTACCCCCGGAGAGGGGCGCGCAAGTATCGCGGGCCGCCGGTGAGGAGACCGTCGACGGCGACCAAATGCCGGGTGAATCGAGGGCGGGATCGTACCGCCCGTAGCGCCCACGGCGCTCAGGCAACGGCCGCCGACCGCCGGCGTCCACGGTGCCAGGCCCACACCAGCCCGACCGCCAACCCCGCCGCCGACAGGCGCAGCACTGTCGCCGGCCAGCCGACCGCGGTGGCCTCGCTGATCACGAAGACGTTCCAGGCCAGGTTGAGCGAGACGTGCAGGGCCAGCCCGCTCCACAGGGTGTAGTCGTCCAGGGTGTTCAGCCAGGCGAATACCAGCCCGCCGATGCCGGTGATGGCGAGCACCTGCAGCGCCATGCCCCCGCCGCCGCCGAACGACCACCAGTGGATCGCACCGAAGATCACCGCCTGCACCAGCGCGGCGGCCAGCCACGGCCAGCGCTGCTGGCGATGGGCGAAGATGAAGCCGAAGCCACGGAAGATGATTTCCTCGGCGAACGGGAACAGCACGCCGAGCATCAGCAGTGCGAGGACATCCTGGGTGGGATTCACCCCGCCCAGCCACCACAGGCCGAGCCAGCACGGCAGGGTCGCCAGCAGGGCCAGTGCCGGGCCCTGCCAGCCATTCCAGCGCAACCCAAGCAGTGCGTGCAGGCGTTGCCCGGGGCGCAGCAGCAGCGCAGCCACGGCCAGCACCAGCAGCACGCCCAGGCCGTTGTCGAGGATGGCGCCGCCATAGGGGATCGGCAGCTTCGGAATCGGCGTGCCCAGCCACGCGGCGAGGTCGCGCAGATTGATCGACACGGCCAGGGTCAGCACCACCACGAAGGCGGACAGCCAGGTGGGCAGGCGGAGGGACGGCATGGGACGCTCCATATCCAGGGACGGCGTGGATTGTTCGTGATTCCCTCGCCAGCAGCATGGGGCATAGGTCGGGGGGCCATCGGTCATGGCCGCGTTGCACCACGGTCAGGTATGACCGGCTAGAGTGCGGCTTTGCCCCTTGGATTACCGCCCATGCAATGCCCCGTATGCAAAACCCAAGCGCTGCAGATGTCCGAGCGCCAAGGCATCGAGATCGACTACTGCCCGCAGTGCCGTGGCGTGTGGCTGGACCGAGGCGAGCTGGACAAGATCATCGAGCGCTCGGCCGGTGCCGCCGCCCCCGCGCCGGTGCGCGCGGCCGCACCGCCGCCGCCGGCTGCCGTGCAGCACCGTGATACCCGCCACCTGGGCCAGCAGCAGTACGGTGACCAGCAGGGCTACCGCAAGAAAAAGAAAGAGAGCTTCCTGTCGGACCTGTTCGACTTCTGATGCACGCCTGCGCTGCGCTCAGGCGCGGCGCAGGATGAATTCCCGGTCGACGCTGTCGCCGACCGGGAAATCGTATTCGCCCACCTTGCTGCAGCCATAGCGCGCATAGAAGCGCTGCGCACCCAGGTTCTCGGACCACACGCCGATCCACAGCGTGCGCCGCTGTGGCTGATCGAGCCACGCCAGGAAGGCGTCCATCAGGCGCGCGCCGTGGCCGCCACGCTGGTGACTGGCGAGCAGGTACAGGCGTTTGAGCTCGATATCGCCCTCGCTGGCCTCGGCATGCGGCAGGCTGTTGGGCCCTGCGGCGAGATAACCCACCACATGTTCCCCGTCTTCCAGCAGCCACGCCGCGTTGCGTGGATCGGCGAGTTCGTGACGCTGCGGCTGGACCGAATAGTGCCTGTGCAGGAACGCGTGCAGGTCCTGCGGCGGGTAGGAATCGCCGAAGGTTTCGGTGTAGGTGGCGATGGCGATCGCCGAGAGCGCATCGGCATCGGCAACGGTGGCACGGCGGAGGGTCAACATCATGGCGCAAGGCAGGCAGGTGGGGCCGGCAGCTTACGCCATCGCCTGGGGTCGGCCGTGGTTCCGGGTACGTCGGTACCCGGAACCTGTCATCGCGGCTGGATCAGAACCAGACCCGCACGCCCGCCACCCAGCGGGTATCGCGCGCGCGCTCGCCGGCCGCCTCGTGGTAATCAGCGGTATCGCCGAACAGCCGCTCGTGGCTGATGCCGATGTAAGGCGCGAAGCGGCGGCTGAACTCGTAGCGCAGGCGCAGCCCGGCCTCGACCTTGTTGAGTCCCGAACCGTTGCCATACTCCGGTTCGTCCTTGGCCGAGAAACGGGCTTCCACCAGCGGCTGCAGGATCAGGCGGTTGGTCAGCAGCAGCTCGTACTCCACTTCCACCGTGGCCGCGACCTGGCCGCCTTCGCCGACATAGGCCGTGGCCGAGGTCTCGAATTTGTACGGCGCCAAGCCCTGGATGCCGAACGCCGCCCAGGTGCGTGAATCGGCCGGGCGGAAATCCTGTTTCACGCCGACCAGTACGTCCCACCACGGCGACACGCTGCGGCCGTACATCACTTCCAGATCGGCCGATCCGGTGCGGCCGTCACTGCGCTCGCCTTCGCTGCGCAGCCACAGCCGGTGGATGTTGCCGCCGACCCAGCCGCTGGCCTCCCACGCCTGGCCGGTACCGTGCTGACCGTCCCAGTGTTCGAGGCGGTTGACCAGCAGCATGCTGTGGATCTCCGGCGCATGCTCCATCGCGCCGTGGTCGATCGGCGGGAACGCGGCGAGGCGGTCGGCGGCGGTCACGACAGGAATCGGTTCGAGCGGTTCGGTAGGGGCAGGCGGCTTCGGCGTGCCATGCCCCATCGCGGCGTGGTCCATCTTCGAATGGTCCATCTCGCCGTGATCGATCGTGCCGTGGTCCATCGTCGAATGGTCCATCTGGCTGTGATCAGTGCTGCCGTGGTCCATCGTCGAATGATCCATCTGGGCGTGGTCGACGCTACCGTGGTCCATCTTCGAATGATCCATCTGGCTGTGATCGACGTTGCCGCCATCTGCCGGTGGCGCGTCGGTCGGGGTCGGTGTCGTGGCATGGCTGGCATGGCCGGCATGCGACTGCGCCCACGCCGGTGCCGACAATGCCAGCAGCAGGGCGGTGCTCAAGGCCGATGTGGCGATGAAAGGAGAGCGGCTCATTCTTCGATCCTCACTTCGCGCATCATGCCCGCTTCCATGTGGTACAGCAGGTGGCAGTGGTACGCCCATCGGCCAAGGGCGTCGGCACGGACGCGGTAGGTGCGGCGGGTGCCGGGCGGCATGTCGACGGTGTGCTTGCGCAGGTGGAACTCGCCGTCCGCGTTTTCCAGATCGCTCCACACGCCGTGCAGATGGATCGGGTGCTGCATCATCGTGTCGTTGACCAGCACGATGCGCATGCGCTCTCCGTAGTTCAGGCGCAGCGGTTCGGCGCTGGCGAAGGGAATGCCGTCGAAGGACCAGCTGAATTTCTCCATGTGGCCGGTCAGGTGCAGCTCGACCTCGCGGCCGGGATCACGCCCATCGGGATCGTCGAACAGGCTGCGCATCGCGCCGTAGGTGAGCACGTTGCGACCGTTGTCGCGCAGGCCGATGCCGGGGTCATCCAGTTTCGGCTCGGTCGCCATGCTCTGCATGTCCACCAGCGGGTTGCCTTGCTCGCTGGCCGGGTGACGCGGCGCTTTGGGATCGGTGCCGTGTGCACCGTGGCCCATACTGGCACCGCAGCCGCCTTCCATGCCCTTCATGTCGTGGCCCGCCATCCCGTTGGAGGCATGGCCCATGTCGTGGCCCATGTCACTCATGGTCAGCAGCGGGCGCGGGTCGCGCGCGGGGATCGGCGCCTGCAGGCCGTGGCGCACCGCCAGCGTGCCGGCGGCATAGCCGGTGCGGCCCATGTCCTGGCAGAAGATGGTGTACGCGTCCTGGCCGCTGGGTTCGACGATCACATCGAAAGTCTCGGCCGGGGCGATGCGGAATTCATCGATGCTGACCGGGTGGATGTACTGGCCATCGGCGGCGACCACGGTCATCTTCAGGCCCGGGATGCGCACGTCGAAATAGGTCATCGAGCCGCCGTTGATGAAGCGCAGCAGCACCTTCTCGCCGCTGCGGAACAGCCCGGTCCAGTTGCCGGCCGGCGCGGTGCCGTTGAGCAGGTAGGTATAGGTGTGGGCGTTGATGTCGGAGATGTCGGTTGGCGTCATCCGCATCCGGCCCCACATGCCGCGGTCGGCGGTGGCCGCGGCCCAGCCGTCCTTGCGTACATCGCGCAGGAAGTCGGGCAGGGTGCGCTTGTAGTAGTTGTCGTGCTCGGCGAGCTTCTTCATGCGCCGGAACAGCGCGCCGGGGTCCAGGTCGGTCCAGTCCGAGAGCAGGATCACGTGCTCGCGGTCGGCGTGATACGGCGCCGGTTCGAGCGGGTCGATGATCAGCGCGCCGTAAAGGCCGGCCTGTTCCTGGAACAGGGAATGGCTGTGATACCAGTACGTGCCCGACTGCTTGAGGGTGAAGCGGTACTGGTAGGCCTCGCCCGGGGCGATGCCGTTGAAGCTCAGGCCGGGCACGCCATCCATGTTGGCCGGCAGCAGCAGACCGTGCCAGTGGATGGAGGTGGGGTGGCCCTGCAGCGTATTGGCGACCCGGATGTTGACCGTCTGGCCTTCGCGCCATCGCAGGATCGGTGCGGGCAGGCTGCCGTTGACAGTGATCGCCGGGCGGGTGCGGCCGGTGAAATTGGCCAGCGATTCGCCGATGCTCAGCTGTACATCATGGCTGCTGAGCACCTGTGGGGCACCGGCAAGGCCGGGGCCGGCGGCGGCGAACGCACGCGGGCTCAGACTCGTGGCGGCCAGGCCGGCGACCACGCCGCCGGCAGCCACGCCCTGGACGAACAAGCGGCGCGACGGCATGGGCGGGGTGCCCGTGCCGGGTGGTTTGGGGAAAGACATTGCAACTCCGGATCTGATTCGAATGGCACACGCAGTGCCGTCAACGCACGCACACCGGGGCATGCGCGCAGAGCATCAGGCAGGCGCTCGCAGAGCGCGGCGGATCAGGCGATCGGAGGGCGGGTGATGCGGTCCAGCGGCGGTGTCGGCAGGCTGGGATGCACGGTGTTCAGCGGCGACATCGACACCGGCGGCGGGGTCGCCAACCAGGCGACCTGGACGGTCAGGCTGGGTTGCTGGGCGCAGCTGCGCAGGCAGTCCTTGATCTTGCAGTGGTCGCCATCATGCGGTGCCTGCACGCCGGTCGTGGCGGCGGCCATGGCAGGGTGATCATGCGCGGCGGCGGCGGGCGCGTCGCCATGGCAGGGCGGTGCGGCACTGCTGGGCACGGCCGGCTCGGCCAGGGCCAATGCCATCGGGCCGGCCATGGCCACGTTCAGCCCATTGAGCAACAGGCTGAGCATCAGGACGACTCGCAGGAGCAGGCCACTGGCGGACATGGGGCTCACCTTACTGCCAAACCCTGGCGGCCGCACCTGTGGCTGAACGCAGGGTTCAACTCTGGAGCCGGGTCTGCCTGAACAGGCCGGGGCATCAGCCTTCCTCGCGCACGATCTCGACCAGGCGGTCGCCGTAGCGGGCCAGCTTGGTGCCGCCGATGCCACCGACCCGGCCCAGCGCGTCGACGCTGGTGGGGCGCTGTTCGGCGATATTGCGCAGGGTGCTGTCGTGGAAGATCACGAAGGCCGGCACGTTCTGCTCGCGCGCGAGTTCGGCACGCAGGCCGCGCAGGGCATTGAACAGGGCCAGGTCCTGCGGCAGCACCGACAGGCCGGTGCGCTGGCCGCTGCGGTCGCGCTCGCGGGCGGCCTTGGGTGTCTCGCGGCGCATCATGACCTTGCGCTGGCCCTTGAGCACCTCGCGGCTGCCATCGGTCAGGCGCAGCCCACCGTAGGCGCTGCTGTCCACCTCGAGCAGGCTGGAGGCGACCAGCTGGCGGAACACGCTGCGCCAGCTGCGGGCGTCGAGATCCTTGCCGATGCCGTAGGTGCTCAATTCGGTGTGTCCGAACTGGCGCACCTTCTCGTTGTCGCCGCCGCGCAGGATGTCGATCAGATGGCCGACACCGAAGCGCTGCCCGCTGCGGTAGACGCAGCTCAGCGCCTTCTGGGCGGCAACGCTGGCATCCCAGGCATCCGGTGGCAGCAGGCAGTTGTCGCAGTTGCCGCAGGGCTGGGGATAGGTTTCCCCGAACCCGGCCAGCAGGACCTGACGGCGGCACTGCATGGATTCGCAGTAGCCGAGCAGGTGATCGAGTTTGGACCGTTCGAGCGTTTTGCGGTCTTCGCCGGCTTCGGACTGTTCGATCATCTGCTTGAGCAGCACGACATCGCCGAGCCCATAGCAGAGCCAGGCTTCGGCAGGCTCGCCGTCGCGCCCCGCGCGGCCGGTTTCCTGGTAATACCCTTCCATCGATTTGGGCAGATCGGTATGCGCGACGAAGCGCACGTCCGGCTTATCGATGCCCATGCCGAAGGCGATGGTGGCGCACATGACGATGCCATCCTCGCGCAGGAAGCGGCGCTGGTTGGCGGCGCGTACCTCGGCGGGCAGGCCTGCGTGGTAGGGCAGGGCGTTCATGCCCTCCTTGCACAGGAACTCGGCGGTTTCTTCCACCTTGCGCCGTGACATGCAGTAGACAATGCCGGCTTCCTGGCGGTGGACCTTGAGAAAGTCCAGCAGCTGGCGCTTGGCGTTGTCTTTCTGGACGACGGTGTAGCGGATGTTGGGACGGTCGAAGGAGCTGACGAAGTGCTGGGCGTTGGTCAGGTCCAGGCGTTCGGCGATTTCGCGCTGGGTCGGCGGATCGGCGGTGGCGGTCAGCGCGATGCGCGGGACGTCGGGCCAGCGCTCGTGCAGGACGGTGAGCTGGCGGTATTCAGGACGGAAGTCGTGGCCCCACTGCGAGACGCAATGGGCTTCGTCGATGGCGAACAGGGCGATCCGGCTGCGCGAGAGCAGCGAGAGGAAGCGGCCGGTCAGCAGTCGCTCGGGGGCGACGTAGAGCATGTCCAGTTCGCCAGCGAGCAGTTCGCGCTCGACGCGGGCGGCGGTTTCGCCATCGAGGGTGGAGTTGAGGTATTCGGCGCGCACGCCGAGCTGGCGCAGGGCTTCGACCTGGTCCTGCATGAGGGCGATCAGCGGCGAGATGACGATGCCGGTGCCGTCGCGGAGCAGGGAGGGGACCTGGTAGCAGAGCGATTTGCCGCCGCCGGTGGGCATGAGGACGAGCGCGTCATTGCCGGCGGCGACATGCTCGACGATCGCCTGCTGCGGACCGCGGAATTCGTCGTAACCAAAGATGCGGCTGAGCAGGTCGTGCGCGGGGCGGGAAGACATCGCGCTAGTTTACCTTGCCAAGGCTACGGGCCGTGTCCTCGGATGCCGGATCGGTGTGTAGGAAAGCCGAGGCCGGAGCCAAAGCCGGAGCGGGAGCCAGAGCCAGAGCTGAAGGCGCAAAGCGCCGGGCGTGGCCTCCTACGGGGTTGGCGCGGTGTGGGTGGGTCTGCTGGACCCGCCGTGAACCCGTCCATGGGGGCTCGATGTGCGCCATCCATGGCGCACAACGGTCCTGCAGACCCACCCACACCGCGCCGTCGACACTTGGCTGGTCTTCAAAGGAGAGCCAGTCGAGAGCCAGTCAAACGCAGACAGGCGCCAATCGGCGCCTGTCTGCTGTTACTTGCCTTACACCTGTGGCCTGAGGCCTGTTACCGCTTGCCGAAGAGGCCGCTCTGGCTTGCCCAACCGTCCATCCAGATCTGTCTGGCGAGTGGGGGCCAGGCCCTGACGGGACCGTAGTGCGCCATGGATGGCGCACGTCGAGCCCCCAAGGATGGGTTTACGGCGCGTCCCGGCAGGGCCTGGCCCCCGCTCGCCAACACGGAGGTGCCTGTCAGCCAAAGCCGTTGCCTCTGCCTTTGCCGTCAGTCAGCCAAGCCCGCCAAAAAACAAATCCTTACTGCAGCAGCGAACGCAGCATCCAGGCGTACTTTTCGTGGGTCTGCAGACGCTGGGTCATCAGATCCTCGGTCGGTGCGTCGTCCGCATCGTCTGCCACGTCCAGCACTTTGCGCGCCGTACGGCACACCGCCTCGTTGGCGGTGACCAACTGGCGTACCATTTCACGCCAGTCCGCGCTGTCGGTCAGGCCCGGCTCCTCGGCGATCGAGGTCAGGGCCGCGAACTCGCGGTACGAGCCCGGGGCATTGAAGCCCAGTGCACGGATGCGTTCGGCCACGTCATCCAGGGCCGCCCACTGTTCGGTGTACTGGGTCTCGAACATGGTGTGCAGCGAGTTGAACATCGACCCGGTCACGTTCCAATGGAAGTTGTGGGTCTTCAGGTAGAGCGTGAACGCATCGGCCTGGAAGGCCGACAGTCCATCGGCGATCTTCTTGCGATCGCCCTCCTTGATCCCGATATCGATGTTCGGGGCCGACGGGGCCGCCGCGCCGAGCTTCTGCTTGGCAGTCTTGGGCTTTGCCGGGGTCTTGGTCGTCTTCGCCATGGGAGAACTCCTTATGGATGGGATGAATCGGATGGCCTTCACAATAGATCAGACTACCCTTTCAGTAGTAAACAAAAGTTCTAAACGAATCGATTGATGAGCGCTATCGAAAAACCACATGCAGCACGCCTGGCCCAGCAGCAGGCCGCCATCAACGGGGCCATGAGCCGCGACCGCGGTCGTTTGCTGGGGATGCTCTCGCGTTGGCGGGCCAAACCGGCGGATACGGGGCTGGCGGCGGCGTTCGAGCAGGCCTTGCAGGCGTCCGTGCAGCGCCGTGAAGCGCGTGCGCTGAATCAGCCGACCATCACTCTGGACGAGCAACTGCCGATTGCGCGTGAAGCCGAGGCCATCACCGCGCTGATCCGCGACCACCAGGTCGTGGTGATCGCCGGTGAAACCGGCTCGGGCAAGACCACCCAGCTGCCCAAGCTGTGCCTGGCCGCCGGCCGTGGCACCGCCGGCATGATCGGCTGCACGCAGCCGCGACGGATCGCCGCGCGTGCAGTGGCGACCCGCGTTGCGCAGGAACTGCAGTCCGAGCTGGGCACCACGGTGGGCTACCAGGTGCGCTTCACCGATCGCGTCGGTGACGATACCCGCATCAAATTCATGACCGACGGCATCCTGCTGGCCGAGATCAGCAGTGACCGCTGGCTGTCCAACTACGACACGATCATCGTCGACGAGGCGCACGAACGCAGCCTCAACATCGATTTCCTGCTGGGCTATCTGAAGCAGCTGCTGAAGAAGCGGCCCGATCTGAAACTGATCGTCACCTCGGCGACCATCGATACCTCGCGCTTCGCCCAGCATTTCGACGATGCCCCGGTGATCAGCGTGGAAGGCCGCACGTTCCCGGTGGAGGTGCGTTACCGGCCGCTGGAAGGTGAGGGCGGCGGCGAGGCTGACGGTGGGCGCGATGGCGAGCGCACCGTCAATGATGCGGTGGTCGCGGCGGTGGATGAAATCACCCGGATCGACCCGCGTGGCGACATCCTGCTGTTCTTCCCGGGCGAGCGCGAAATCCGCGATGCGCACCAGTCCCTGGAACGACGCAAGTACCGTGGCACCGACGTGCTGCCGCTCTATGCGCGGCTGTCGGTCAAGGATCAGGACCTGGTGTTCAACCCCGGCGCCAACCGGCGCATCGTGCTGGCCACCAACGTCGCCGAAACATCGCTGACGGTGCCGCGCATCCGCTATGTGATCGACCCGGGTTTCGCCCGCATCAAGCGTTACAGCCCGCGCCAGAAGCTGGACCGGCTGCACATCGAAGCGGTCTCCCAGGCCAGCGCCAACCAGCGCAAGGGCCGCTGTGGCCGCGTGTCCGAAGGCATCTGCTACCGGCTGTATTCCGAAGCGGATTTCCAGTCGCGCCCCGAATTCACCGATCCGGAAATCCGCCGCTCCAGCCTGTCCGGGGTGATCCTGCGGATGCTGCAGCTGGGCCTGGGCAAGATCGAGGATTTCCCGTTCCTGGAGGCACCGGATGAGCGCGCCATCGCCGATGGCTGGCAGCAGCTGGGTGAGCTGGGTGCGGTCGATGCCGAGCGCCGCCTGACCCCGATCGGGCGCCAGATGGCGCGCCTGCCGGTGGACGTGAAACTGGCCCGCATGCTGGTCGCCGCGCAGGCCCAGGGCTGCCTGCGGCCGATGCTGGTGATCGCCTCGTTCCTGGGCATCCAGGACCCGCGCGAGCGCCCGCCGGAAGCGCGCGCCGCGGCCGACAACGCGCATGCGCTGTTCGCCGATGGCCGCTCGGAGTTCGTCGGCGTGCTGCGCCTGTGGGACGGCTACCGCCAGGCTCACGAAGACCTGACCCAGTCCAAGCTGCGCGACTGGTGCGGGCGGCATTTCCTCGGCTTCCTGCGCATGCGCGAGTGGCGCGAACTGCATCGCCAGCTGCGCGTGCTGTGCGAGGAGCTGGGCTGGACGGAAGAAGCGGCCGAGACCTCCCTGGCACCGTTGCTGGCCGGTTCGTCCGCGCCTGCACCGGCGCGCGATGACGAGGCGAAGATCAAGGCGACGCGCGGCCAGCAGCACCGTGCCGCACGCCTGGCCCGCGAAGGGAAATCCGAGCCGGCGCCTGCCCAGAACACGCCGGCATCGGTCAAGGGCGCCGATGCCGAGGCGCGCAACGCCTTCAGCGACAAAGTGCGCGCAGCCGCCTACCAGACCCTGCACCGTGCCTTGATCGCCGGCCTGCCCACGCAGATCGGCCACCGCAGCGACAAGGGCGATTTCCTGGCGCCGCGCCAGCGCCGCTTCCTGCCGTTCCCGGGCTCGACCCTGGCCAAGCGGCCGCCGCCGTGGCTGCTCACCGCGACCTTGCTGGATACCCAGAAAATCTGGGGCCTGACCAACGCGGCGATCGAGCCGGACTGGGTCATCAACGAGCTGCCGCACCTGCTGCTGCGCAAGCACTTCGATCCGCATTGGTCGCGCGCGCAGGGCCAGGTGCTGGCCTCCGAGCAGATCAGTCTGTTCGGACTGGTGCTGGCCCCGAAGAAGCCGGTGCACTACGGCCGCATCGCGCCGGGCGAGGCGCACGACATCTTCGTGCGGCAGGCCCTGGTGACCGGCGAAATCAACACCCGTGCCGGCTTCGTCGCCGACAACCTCAAGGTGCTGGAGCAGGCGCGCGAAGAGGAGGCCAAGCTGCGCCGTGCCGGCATCGTCGCCGATGAAGGCTGGCAGGCGCGCTGGTACCTGGACCGGATTCCGGCCGAGATCCATTCGGCGATGGGCCTGGATACCTGGTGGAAGGCGCTGGCGCCGGAGAAACGCCGCGCGCTGTCGTGGGCACTGGCCGATCTGCTGCCGGGCGAGGGCAGCGACGCCGAACGGTATCCCGCGTATCTGCCGCTGGGTGATGCACGGCTGCCGCTGCATTACACCTTCGAGCCGGGTGCCGACGAAGATGGCGTCACGTTGGAGGTGCCGCTGCACCTGCTCAACGCGCTCGATCCGGCGCGGTTGTCGTGGCTGGCGCCCGGCTTCGTGGCCGACAAGGCTGCGGCCCTGATCCGCAGCCTGCCCAAGGCGATGCGCCGCAACTATGTGCCGGCACCGGACTTCGGGCGCGCGTTCGCCGAAGCGTTTGCCGAGCCGACCGCCGATGACATCCGTGGCGAGCTGGCGCGGTTCCTGTCGCGTGCGACCGGTGCCAAGCTGGCCGCGACCGATTTCGATGACGCAGCGCTGGACGCCCATCTGCGCATGAACCTGCGGCTGCGCGATGCCGATGGCAAGGTGCTGGCGACCTCGCGCGATCTGGATGCACTGCGCGCCCGCTTCGGTGACAAAGCCGGGGATGCCTTTGCCGCACGCGCCGGGCGTGCGCTGGCAGCCGACGGGTTGCGCGATTTCCCGGCCAGCCCGATCCCGCTGCAGGTGCCTGGCGAAGCCGGCGTGCCGGCCTATCCGGCGCTGGTCGACCAGGGCGAGACCGCCGCGTTGAAGATTTTCGCCGATCGCAACGAGGCGCTGGAGCAGCATCCGCTCGGCGTGCGTCGATTGCTGGAGATTGCGCTGGCCGACAAGGCCAAGCAGGCGCGCAAGCAGCTGCCGGTGCCGCCCAAGACCGGGTTGTTGTATGCCGCGATCGAATCGCAGGAACGCCTGCGTGGCGACCTGGTCGATGCCGCGATGAACGCGGTGCTTGCCGATGGCCTGGGTGATATCCGCGACCCGGCCGCGTTCGCCAAGCGCAGCGCGGAGGCGGGCAAGGCGTTGTTCGCCGAGGCGATGGCCCGCCTGAAGCTGGCCGAGAACATCCTGGCCCATGTGGCCGAGCTCAAACCACAGCTGGAAGCGCCGCTGATGGGCTGGGCACGCGGCAATCTGGATGACATGGAGCAGCAGCTGGCCGCGTTGGTCCATCCCGGCTTCCTGCGCGAGACCCCGGCCGATGCCCTGGCGCAACTGCCGCGCTACCTGCGCGCAATGATCCTTCGCACTGAGCGTGCCAAGCGCGATCCGCCGCGCGACCAGGCGCGGATGCTGGAGCTGCGGCCATTCGTGGATGCGTTGGCACAGGCCGAGGCCCGCGGGTTGCGGGAGCGGCCGCAGTGGCAGGACCTGCGCTGGGATCTGGAAGAGTTGCGGGTCTCGCTGTTTGCCCAGGAGCTGGGCGCGAAGACCGGGATTTCAGCCAAGAAGCTGGCCCAGCGCGTGGCCGCGCTGCAGAAGCCTTGATCCGGCAGTGACCCGTGCCAGGTCGGCACGGGTCACTGGGGTTGCCTGAAGCGGATTATTTGACGCGGCGGACCTTGGCGCGGGTGTTGACGCCCTGGATCTGCATGTACCACACCCCGCCGACGCCAGGAGCGATGCTGACCTCAGGCGACTGGCGGCGGACACCACCGACTTGGACATCGTCGACCTGCTCCCATTCCTGGGCGTTGGCGAGCGCGTAACGCTGGCCCTTGCCAAAGCCGCGGAATTCTCCGGTCAAGACGCTTTTGATCGGCTCCTTGGTGCCGAAGTCGAAGAAGCCGTGGTTTTTCACGATGACTTCCTGACGACCCTCTTCGCGGGCCTGCTCGCGGGCATCGGCCGCCAGCGCGGCCACCTTGCCCTGCAGCCAGTTGTTGAGCTCGGCCAGTTCCTGCGGCGTGAGCTTCTCCAGCCCGGCCGCCTTGAACTCGGCCGGCGACATCTGCTGCTGCAGATCGCCTTCGACCACGCGCTGGGCCAGCGCCGGGAGCGAGAGGCTCATCATGACGGCCGCGCAGGCCAACAACCGCAGACGGGAAAAGCGCATGGCAGGGTCTCTCCTAGGAATGGCCGCAGTGTAGTGCCAGCGCCCCGGCATGTGCACATGCTGGTGATGGCGATTGTCGGGGGGGCGCTGCGGCGCTAGTGTAGGTGGCCTCTGTCTTGTCTGTACGATGCTGTGAACCGCGCTTCCTCCCCTGGCCTGGATGGCTTGTTGAACCGACCCTCGGTGGCTTCGCTGCCGGCTGAGCTGCGCGAGGCATTGCTGCAGCGCTGGCAGCAACCCGAGGCCGATCTGGAACGGCGCGCGGGCTGGCCGGTGCTGGCTGACACGCTGGATGCGCTGTCATTGCTCTCGGCCGACGAATCTGCCTTGCTGGCCACGTTGCTGTTCGATCTGCCGTGGTTGCGTGCCGGTCTGGACACGCTGCCGATCGGTGCGCTCAAGCCGGTGGTCGTCGGCCTGCTGGACGGCCTGGACGCCGCCGACCAGGTCTGGGCGCTGCACGCCGGGCGCGAGGCCGGGCGCAACAGCGAAGGCCTGCGTCGCCTGCTGCTTTCGATCATCCGCGATCTGCGCGTGGTGCCGATCCTGCTCGCCCGCCAGCTGGCCCGCATGCGCGGTGCCGATCGCTTGCCCGAAGAAGAGCGTCGCGCGCTGGCCCAGCTCACTCGCGACATCCATGCGCCGCTGGCCAACCGGCTCGGCATCTGGCAGTTGAAGTGGGAGCTGGAGGATCTGGCGTTCCGCCATCTGGAACCGGAGACCTACCGCCGCATCGCGCGCGAGGTGGATGAAACGCGCTTGGCGCGCGAGCGCTATGTCGAGGGCGTCAAGAAGGCGCTGTCGCGCGAGCTGCTGGCGCAGGGCATCCGCGCCGAGGTCAGCGGCCGCCCGAAGCACATCTACAGCATCTGGCGGAAGATGCAGAAGAAGCGGCTGGCCTTCGAGCAGCTGTACGACATCCGCGCCGTGCGCGTGATGGTGGACGACGTGGCCGCCTGCTACGCCGCGCTGGGCGTGGTGCATGCACTGTGGGCGCCGGTGCCGAGCGAATTCGACGATTACATCGCGCGCCCGAAAGCCAACGATTACCGTTCGCTGCATACCGCCGTGGTCGGCCCGGAAGGGCGCACCATCGAAGTGCAGATCCGCACCCACGACATGCACGCCCAGGCCGAGCTCGGCGTGGCCGCGCATTGGCGCTACAAGGAAGGCAGCAAGGGCGCGGAAAAGGCGTTCGACCGCAAGATCACCTGGATGCGGCAGCTGCTGGAGCAATCCCAGGACGGGCATGCAGGC
Source organism: Stenotrophomonas sp. TWI1151 (assembly GCF_039673135.1). Classification (NCBI taxonomy): domain Bacteria; kingdom Pseudomonadati; phylum Pseudomonadota; class Gammaproteobacteria; order Lysobacterales; family Lysobacteraceae; genus Stenotrophomonas; species Stenotrophomonas sp. TWI1151. The sequence continues at coordinate 64,496 of NZ_JBDJLA010000005.1, read as the reverse complement.
GAACTGGCCGGTGCGCTGGATGCCGAGCTGACCGAAGACCGGGTCTACGCGCTCAGTCCCAAGGACGAGGTGATGGACCTGCCCCAGGGTGCCACGCCGTTGGATTTTGCTTACCACGTGCACACCATGGTCGGGCACCGCTGCCGGGGGGCGAAGGTCAACGGCCGCATCGTGCCGCTGACCTACCGCCTGCGCAGCGGCGACCGCGTCGAGATCCTGACCGGCAAGGAGGCCGATCCCCGGCGCGACTGGCTGCTGGCCTCCAGCGGGTTCCTGGCCAGCAACCGTTCGCGTGAAAAGGTGCGCGGGTGGTTCCACAAGCTGGACCGCGCGCGCAACGTGCAGGCCGGCCGCGAGCTGCTCGAGCGCGAACTCAAGCGCCTCGGCCTGCAGCACGCCGATCTGGCCATCGCGGTGAAGAAGTTCCACGCCGACAGCGTCGACGATCTCTATATCCAGGTGGCGTTGGGCGATACCGGGCCGAACCAGGTCAGCCGCACGCTGCTGGAAGCCGAACGTGCCGCCAGCCAGCCGGCGGCGCCGGTACTGCCGCGCCCGACCGCGCGGCGCGAGAGTGTGCGCAGTGCCGATTTCACCGTACAGGGCGTGGGCAACCTGCTGGTGCAGCTGGCGCGTTGCTGCCAGCCGGTGGCCGGCGAGCCGATCGTCGGGTATCTGACGCGTGCGCGCGGCGTCACCGTGCACCGCACCGACTGTGCCGCGCTGGCACGGCTGGCCGCGGCCAGCCCGCAGCGGATTCTTCCGGTGGAGTGGGGCCAGGCCGGCGGTGGCTATGAAGTGGACGTGGTGGTCGACGCGGTCGACCGGCGCTGGCTGCTCAAGGACATCACCAACCTGATCGCGCAGGAGGATGCCTATGTGCTGGACATCCACAGCGACAACGTCCGCAACAGTGGCCGTGCGCATCTGCGCCTGCGCCTGAAGGTCAGTGACTACGGCCAGCTTTCGACCCTGCTGGGCAAGCTGGATGCACTGCCCGGCGTCAGCGAAGCCCGGCGTCTAGGCTGAGCTCACGTGCCCCACGCTAGGCTCGCGCCATGAGCCGGGACGATGACAGGCATGACGCCGCCCACGAAGCACTGCGACGGGTGCGCCGCGAAGGCCGCTGGTGGTGGTTGCAGGCGCGCCATGCCCGGCGCATCTGGCGCTGGGCGCTGCTGGTGGCCGTGCTGCTGTTCGTCAGCCTGGCCCTGTTGCGCCGGCCGCTGGCCAACTGGTTCTGGAACGAGCCGCAGATCGAGCAGCTGCTCGACCAGGGCGATCGCGCGCTGGCTGCGGGCCGGTTGAGTGCGGCAGATGGCAGTGGCGCACGTGAATCCTTCCAGGCCGCGCTGGCGCTGGACACCGACCGCTTGCAGGCGCGCAGCGGTCTGGCACGCACCGGCCAGGCTGCCCTGCAGCAGGCGCGGGATGCGCTGGACCGGGGCGATGCACCGGCGGCGACCGCCGCGCTTGCGCTGGCCCGCGAACTGCAGGTGCCGCAGCGCGATGCCGATGCGGTGGGGCAGCAGCTGCACGCACACGACCAGGCACGCGCGGGCATCGGGGCGTTGCTTGGGCGCGCCGAAGCGGCCCTGCAGGCGCAGCGGCTCGAGGGCAGCCCCGATAGCGCGCTGCCGCTGTTCCAGCAGGTGCTGGCGCTGTCCCCCAATCAGGTGCGCGCACTGGAGGGGCGCGAGGATGCGCTGTCCGATCTCCTCCAGCAGGCGCGCACGGCGGCCGGACGCGGCGACGTGGCCAGGGCGGCGGCGCTGGTGCGCAGCGCGCGTGGTTTCGATGCCGGGCATGTCGATCTGCCGGCCACCCAGGAGGCGCTGAACAACGCGCTGGAGCGACGCCAGCGCGAGGGCGAGATCGCGCTGCGCCGGCAGAAGCTGGAGGTTGCGGCCGATGCATTCGCAGCGGTGCTTTCGGCGCTGCCCGACGATCCTGCCGCGCGCCGGGGCCAGCTGCAGGTCGCCGATGCGCAGCTCACGCGTGCGACGCGGCTGGCCGGCAACTTCCGCTTCGACGACGCAGCCCGGGCGCGTCAGGTGGCCCAATCGCTGGGCGCGTCCACGCGTTCGCTGGAGGCGGCCCGCCATGTGATCGAGCAGGCGCAACGCTCCCAGGCGGCATTGAAGACCCCGGCGGTGCCGAGGGCGCAGCGCGAACGCACACTGCGCCGTCTGCTCACGCGCCTGGAGGAGGCAGAGGGCCGTGGCAACTTCCTGGACCCGCCCGGACGCAGTGCTTACGACGCCCTGCGCGAGGCCCAGGGCGTCGCGCCGCAGGACCCGCGGGTGCGAGCCGCCGCGCAGCGCCTGCTGCCCGCAAGCCGGCAGTGCTTCGAAGATCGCCTGCGCGAGAACCGCGTGTTGGCGGCGGGGGCGTGTCTGGACGCCTGGCAGACGTTGTCGACCAATGATGCCGCCCAGGCCGCCGCGCGACGGCGGCTGGCACAGCGCTGGCTGGCCATCGGCAGCGAGCGCCTGGGCTCGGGCGACATCGCTTACGCGCAGCAGGCGCTCGAGCAGGCGCGGCGCTGGCAACCGGACCTGCCGGAATTACCGGCCTTCGCCGAGCGCCTGCGCAGCGCCGGCGGTGGCTCGGGCACTTAATCCAGGAACACCCGCTGCACGGTGGCGCGGGCCGCATCCAGCGAGAAATGATCCACGATGTTCTGCAGCCCGGCAGTCGAGAGCCGGCGCCACAGGGCCTCGTCCTGGTACAGCCGCACCACGGCCTGCGCGAATGCCTCGGCATCATCGGCCACCAGCACATCTTCGCCATCGCGCAGGTGCATGCCTTCCACGCCACAGGTCGTGGCGACCACCGGCTGCCCATGCGCCATGCTGAGATTCACCTTGCCCTTCACGCCGGCACCGAAGCGCAGCGGCGCGACGGCGATGCGGATGCCATCCATGTAGGGCACCACGTCCGGCACGAACCCGTGGATCTCCACGCCCGGCTGGGCCGCGGCCAGCGCGCGCAGGGTGTCGGGCACGGCCGCGCCGATGCAGTGGAAACGGATGTCGGGCAGCTGTGCACGGATGCGCGCGAAGACGTCACCGATGAACCACTGCATGGCATCCAGGTTCGGCGGATGACGGAAGCCGCCGACGAACACCAGATCGCGCCGCTCGGCCCAGTCAGGGCCGGCGCCAGCAACCTCGTGCAGATTGGAGATCAGTTCCACGGTCGCGCCCGGGGCATCGACGCGCAGCTGCTCGCGCTCGGCAGCGCTGACCAGCACGGTCACATCAACCTCTTCCATCACCGCCAGCTCGCGTGCGCGGGTGCGCTCGGCATTGCGCAGCAGCCCGGCATCCCCGGCGATCTCCGCACCCCGGCGTTCGCGCAGGTAGTGCAGGTCGACGGTATCGAAGACGGTGCGCGCTTGGGGCGCACAGCTGCGCAGCAGCGGCAGGCACTCGTGGGCGACGTGGTAGCGGACCATCATCACCACATCGAAGCGGGCGCCGTTGGCGCGCAGCCACGGCGCCACACCGTCCAGGTAGGGGGCGTACCAGACCTCCACGCCAAGCGCCTGCAGCGCCTCGGTGGCGGTGCCGCCGTGCTCGCGCCGGGTCGGCACGAACACCACGTGGACCCCGGCTTCGAGCAGCATGCGGATCAGGTTGTACTGGCGTAGCGAGGCCGAGTCGCGGTCCGGCTGCGGCACTTCTTCATCCAGGATCAGGACCTGGCGCTGGGCACGGTGCAGCAGGGCTGGCGAGGGAACGCTGCCGACGGCGGGCTGCGCCTGCAGTGCGCCAGCCCACTTCGCCGCGAACACGCCGCGGTTGCGGACCTGGTAGGCCTTGATTCCGCTGCCGGTATCGGTGCCGTTGCTGGTGCCCTCGTCATGCACCACGCGGCTGGCCGGTTGCACCAGTACGCGGTGGCCGCTGGCGCGCACGGCGAAGGCCAGGTCGGTGTCTTCGTAATACGCCGGCTTGTAGCGCAGGTCGAAACCCCCGATCTCCTCCCACAGGGCGCGCGGGATCATCAGCGCGGCGCCGGAGCAGTAGTCGGCATCGCGCAGCGCGCTGTAGCGCGGATCTTCGGGCGATTCGAAACGGCCGTAGCTCCAGCCGCTGCCATCCTGGAAGATCACCCCGCCCGACTCCTGCAGGCGGCCGTCGGGGTAGAGCAGCTGTGAACCGACCAGGCCGGCGCGTGGCACCCGGGCGAAGGTGGCGAGCAGGGCATCCAGCCAGCCCGGCTGCGGCACCGTGTCATTGTTGAGCAGCACCACGTACTGGCCACGCGAACGCGCGACGCCATCGTTGCAGGCCTCGATGAAGCCGCCGTTGCTCGCGCGCACTTCATGGCGCAGGCCGCGGATCTGCGGCATCCAGGTGATCGTCTCGTCGCTGCTGCCGTCGTCCACCACCAGGATCTCGCAGGCGACCTGCGGCGGATGCGCGGCCAGTGCCCGCAGGCAGGCCAAGGTGTGCGCAGCGTGGTTGTAGACCGGAATGATGATGCTGACCACCGGGCGCTCGCTGGCGGGGACGGTGAACGGCGCGAACGCTGTGGCCTCCGGCAGGTACAGGGGCGCCCCGCGGGGCGCTGGCACGGCTTGGGTGTGGACCCGGATGCGCTGCCAGGTGGCGCGCCAGCCCCGGGTGCGCAGACTGGCCAGACTGCGACGGAACAGGCCGAGCATGCGGTTCAGGAAATAGCGAGCATCGGCCAAGGACATCGACATCCCGTTGCAACTCCAGCTTAAGCGGGGGAACCCGGGAGAACGCGCCGCTCGCAGTGGCTGCGTTAGACTCGCCGGAATCCATATTCTCGCATCCCCGTGCCCCGACGCTACGATTCCGACGACATCGACGAGTTCGACGACACCGAAAGCCGCGCCCCGCTGTGGCGGCGCCGGTTGATCACCTGGAGCATGGCGGCTGTCGCGCTGGGGCTGGGCTTCCTGATCCCCTATACGGTGTACCTGAACCAACAGGTCACCCAGCGCTTCGGTGAGCTGCGCTGGCAGATTCCCACGCGCGTCTATGCGCGGCCGTTGCCGCTGGCGCCCGGCGTGGCGATGGATGCGGCCACGCTCAAGACCGAGCTGGCGGCCTCGGCCTACCGCGATGACGGGATCGGCAAATCACCGGCCACGTATACGCAGGAGGGGGGGCGTTTTGTCATCTCCAGCCGTGGCTACAACGACGTCGATGGCCGGGTCGCCCCGCGCCGCGTCGAGCTGAGCCTGTCCGGCGGGTCGATCGCTTCGCTGCGTGACCCCGACACCCGCAAGGCGCTGAAGGCCGCGCGCCTGGATCCGGCCCGTATCGCCACGCTGTATGGCCAGAAGCAGGAAGAGCGCCGGCTGGTACGGATCGAAGAGACCCCCGAGCTGCTGGTCACCGGCCTGCAGGCGGTGGAGGACAAGGACTTCAACCGGCACCACGGCATCGACCTGAGCGGCATCGCCCGTGCGATCTGGGTGACCGTGCGTTCTGGTGGCCAGAGCCGCCAGGGCGCCTCGACCCTGACCCAGCAGCTGGCCCGAAGCGGCCTGCTCGGGATCGGCAAAGAGCAGACCGTCACCCGCAAGTTCAATGAGGTGCTGTACGCGCTGATCATGGAAGCGCGCTACGACAAGCGCACCATCCTGGAGGCCTACCTCAACCAGGTCTACCTGGGCCAGCGTGGCAGCCAGGCCATCCACGGCATGTCCTCGGGTGCGGAGTTCTGGTTCGGGCGTGATCTGGCCTCGCTCAACACCGAGCACGTCGCGTTGCTGATCGGCCTGGTCAAGGGCCCGTCCTATTACGATCCGCGCCGCAATCCCGAGCGCGCGCTGGATCGCCGCAACTTCGTGCTGGGCAAGCTGCGCGACGCCAACCTGATCGACGATGCCGAGTACAAGCGTGCGGTCGATGCGCCGCTGGGCGTACCCAAGACCCCGGGCCTGATCGCGGCCAACCGTTTCCCGGCCTATGTCGATCTGGTCCGTCGCCAGCTCGGCCACGATTACCCCGAGTCGGTGCTGCAGGGCGCCGGCCTGAGCGTGATGACCGGCATGGCGCCCTCGGCGCAGGCCTATGCCGAGGGTGCGGTCACCAAGACGATCAAATCACTGGAAAGCAAGCGCCGTCCCGCGTTGCAGGCTGGCCTGGTGCTGACCGACGTGCACAACGGTGATGTGCTGGCCGTGGTCGGCAGCCGTGACGTGTCCGAACCGGGCTTCAACCGGGCCATCGAGGCGCAGCGCCCGGTCGGCTCGCTGCTCAAGCCGTTCGTGTATCTGTTGGCGCTGGCGCAGCCGGACCGCTACTCGCTGTCCAGCTGGGTCGATGATTCGCCGGTGACGGTGCAGCTCAGCCGAGGCAAGCAGTGGTCGCCCGGCAACGCGGACAACCGCAGCCACGGCACGGTCCGCCTGATCGATGCGCTGGCCCATTCCTACAACCAGGCCACGGTCCGGGTAGGCATGCAGGTCGGCCCCGAGCGGGTCACGCAGTTGATCCACGTCCTGGCCGGCATCAAGGCCGAGCCCAATCCCGCGGTGATCCTGGGCTCCACGGATCAAAGCCCGTATGCGATGGCCCAGCTGTATCAGTTCCTGGCCTCCGGGGGCGAGATCCAGCCGCTGCACGCGGTGCGTGGCGTGCTCGATCCGCAGGGCAAGTTGATGAAGCGCTACGACAAGACCCCGGCGCCGGCGCAGGAAGGTGACTCGATTGCCGCCAACCTGATCAGCATCGGTCTGCAGCAGGTCGTGGCCAGCGGTACCGCGCAGCGCCTCAACGCCGATGGCCTGGGCCGCCTGCAGCCGGCGGGCAAGACCGGCACCACCAACGACGGCCGCGACAGCTGGTACGCCGGCTACACCGGTGACCATCTGGCCGTGATCTGGATGGGCAATGACCAGAACGAACAGGCCGGGCTATATGGCGCGACCGGGTCGATGCGGGTCTGGTCGGGCATTTTCCAGCGCCTGCCCAGTTCGCCGCTGAAGGTCAGCAACAAGGGCCTGGACTGGCAGTACGTGGAGGCCAGCGGCACGGCCACCACCGATGAAGCCTGCCCGGGCGCGCGTCGCTTCCCGTTCGTGGTCGGCTACACCCCGGCCTATGTACCGTGCACCGCGCCGAGCGCCTTGCCGGAAGGCGAGGGCGGCGAACAGAGTGAAGGCGGTGGCTGGCGCAGCTGGTTCGGCCTGGAGAAAAAGCCGGAGCCCGCCCCCGAACCGGCGCAGAATGCACCGGCCGCCACCCCCGCGCGTCAACCCTGATCGAGGCCTGCCTGCATGACCACCCGTTTCCTGATCCGTTCCGCGTCGCTTGCCACGCTGTGCCTCGCGCTGGCGGCCTGCGTCACTCCGCCGCCGGTGGTGAAGGCGCCGGTCGACACCACCACGCCGGCCCAGCGCCTGGCCGCCGTGGATGCCGCTGCGGGCAATGACGACAAAGAGCTGGCCGTGCAGCCGCTGCGCGACAGCGAGGTGGAAGACCTGCGCCAGGCCGCGCATGCCCGTCGCCAGGCCAACGACCTGACCGGCGCTGCGGCGGCGCTGGATCAGGCGCTGGCGATCATGGCCTCGGACCCGTCGGTGCTGCAGGACCGGGCCGAGATCGCCCTGTTGCAGGGCGACTGGGCAGCAGCGGAAACCTTCGCCCGCAAGTCGGTTGAACTCGGTTCCAAGACCGGCCCGCTATGCCGTCGCCATTGGGCGACGATCGAGCAGGCGCGTCTGGCCCGCGGTGAAAAAGAAAACGCGGCCTCGGCGCATGCACAGCTGGACGGCTGCACGGTGCCGGGGATCATGCGTTACTGATGTGGGCGATGCAGTCGGATGCGTGACGGCGTAGCGCCGGGCATCGGTCGGCACCCTTTATCATGGCGTCATGTCCCAACTTGCCCACGCCAGCCGCGATGCCCTCAGTGAGGGCGGTGCGCTCGCCAGCCAGCTCGATGCCTTCGTTCCGCGCCCGGCCCAGCTGCGCCTGACCGCGGCGATCGCCGAAGCGTTCGACCAGCGCGACGTGCTGCTGGCCGAGGCCGGCACCGGCACCGGCAAGACCTATGCGTACCTGGTGCCCGCGCTGCTGTCCGGGCTGAAGACCATCATCTCCACCGGTACCCGCGCGCTGCAGGATCAGCTGTATCACCGCGATCTGCCGCGCGTGCGGGCCGCGCTCGGTGTGGGCCACAGCAGTGCGCTGCTGAAGGGGCGCGCCAATTATCTGTGCCGCTATCGGCTGCAGCAGGCCCGGGGCGAACCCCGTTTCAGTTCCCCTGAGCAGGTCGCGCAGTTCCAGCGCATCCTGGCCTGGGCCGGACGCACGAAGTACGGCGACATGGCCGAGCTGGAGGCCTTGCCGGAGGATTCGCCGCTGTACCCGATGGTGACCTCCACCGTCGATAACTGCCTGGGCACCGAATGCCCCTTCTGGGATGACTGCTTCGTCGTGCAGGCACGGCAGCGGGCGCAGGCGGCCGACGTGGTGGTGGTCAACCACCACCTGCTGCTGGCCGATCTGGCGCTCAAGCAGGAGGGCTTCGGCGAGATCCTGCCGGGCGCGCAGGCGTTCGTGATCGACGAGGCGCACCAGTTGCCGGAACTGGCGGCCAACTTCTTCGGCGAAGGCTTCGGCATGCGCCCGTGGCAGGAGCTCGTACGCGACTGCCTGGCCGAGAGCCGCAGCGTGGCCGGTGCGCAGGCGGCCCTGCAGGAGCCCGCGGCCGCGCTGGAGCAGACCCTGCGCGATCTGCGCGTGGCGATGGATGGCCTGCCGCCGCGCGGCACCCAGTGGCGCGCGCTGACCGTGCCGCAGGTGCGCGATGGCTTCGATGCGGCGATGAGTACGCTGGTGCAGCTGCGTGATGCGCTGGCCGGGGTGCGCGAGGCGTCGCCCGGCCTGGACGCCTGTCATGCGCGCGCCATGGAAGCGGTCTCGCGGTTGTCGCGCTGGCTGGGCGACGATGCGCCGATGCTGGATTTCGATACCGACCCGGATGAGGCGCCGCCGCCAGCGGAGGTGCTCTGGTATGAACTGACGCCGCGCGGTTTCCGCTGCCAGCGCACGCCGATGGATGTGTCCGGTCCGCTGCGCGAGCATCGGCAGCGCTCGATGGCGGCCTGGGTGTTTACGTCGGCGACGCTGACCGTGGACGGGGGTTTCGAGCATATTTCCCAGCGGCTGGGCCTGGATGATCCGGTCAGCCTGCTGCAGCCCAGCCCCTTCGACTGGGCCCAGCAGGCGCTGTGCTATCTGCCGACCGATCTGCCCGATCCGGCCGCGCGCGGCTTCGGCACCGCGTTGATCCGCGCGCTGACGCCGGTGCTGGAGGCCTCGCACGGCCGTGCGTTCCTGTTGTTCGCTTCGCACCGCGCACTGCGCGAAGCGGCCGAGGCCCTGCGCGATGCACCGTGGCCGCTGTTCGTGCAGGGCGAGGCGCCGCGCGCGACCCTGCTGCAGCGCTTCCGTGAATCGGGCAACGGCGTCCTGCTGGGCTCGGCCAGTTTCCGCGAGGGCGTGGACGTGGTCGGCGATGCACTGAGCGTGGTGGTGATCGACAAGCTGCCGTTCGCCGCCCCGGATGACCCGGTGTTCGAAGCGCGGCTGGATGCGATCCGCCGCGACGGTGGCAACCCGTTCCGCGATGAGCAGCTGCCGCAGGCCGTGATCGCGCTCAAACAGGGCGTGGGCCGCCTGATCCGCAGCGAGACCGATCGCGGTGTACTGGTGCTGTGCGATCCGCGCCTGCTCAGCCGCAGCTATGGCCGGATTTTCCTGGATTCACTGCCGCCGTTCCGACGTACCCGTTCGCTGACCGATGTACAGGCCTTCTTTGCGCCACAATGGTCCCTCGCTGACCCCGCACCCGTCGCCGCGCCTGCTTCACCGCAGCCCGTGCAACGTCTGCCGTCCACCGATGACTTCCCCACTTCCCTGTTCTGACCGCCATGAAGCTGCTCGCCTTTGAAACCGCCACCGAAGCCTGTTCCGTTGCCCTGTACGTGGATGGGCAGGTCACTGAGCGCTTCGAGATCGCCCCACGCCGCCACGCTGAACTCAGCCTGCCCTGGGCCGAGGCGCTGCTGGCCGAGGCGGGGGTGGCCCGTTCGCAGCTGGATGCGATCGCATTGGGGCGGGGGCCGGGCGCGTTCACCGGCGTGCGGCTTGCGATCGCCATCGCCCAGGGGATCGCCCTGGCGCTGGACCGCCCGTTGATCGCGGTCTCCACCCTGCAGGCGCTGGCGCTGCGCGCGCCGGCCGAAGCCGATCATGTACTGGCCAGCATCGACGCACGCATGGGCGAGGTCTATGCCGCACGCCACATCCGCGTGGACGGGCAGTGGCAGCTGCAGGGCGAGGAGAGCGTGTGCGCGCCGGGGCAGGTGGTGTTGCCTGAGGGCACGCGCTGGTTCGGCGTGGGGACTGGCTTCGGCGCGGCCGACGGCGTGCTGGCGACGCGGTTGGCCGATCAACTGACCGGCGTGGATGCGCTGGCATTGCCGCGCGCGGCGGATGTGCTGGCGCTGGCGGTACCGGCGTTCGAGCGCGGCGAGGGCATGGCACCGGAGCTGGTGGAGCCGGCCTATCTGCGCAACAACGTGGCGCTGACCCTGGTGGAACAGCAGGCGGCGCGGGCGGCCAAGGCCGCCCGGTAGAGCCGACCGTTGGTCGGCTATCGCCCCCTCAGCGGTCGTCGCGCAGCTCGCCGCCGGGCAGGAACACCCAGGTGCGGGTCACCTGCAGGATGTCGATCGCATCCTCGGTCTTGGGCAGCGGCGGGAACGGCTGGGCAAGCGTGATCACGCGCAGCGCGGTTTCATCCAGCAACGGCGTGCCGCTGGACTGCAGTATGCGGGCACTTTCGACGGTGCCATCGCGGCGCACACCGACGGTGATCACCACCTGGCCACCGAGCCGGCGGGCGCGCGCCTCATCGGGGTAGTTCAGGTTGCCGACGCGCTCGGCGCGATCGACCCACGCGCGCAGATAATTGGCATAGGCGTATTCGCGGGTACTGGCCGAGACGAACTTGCGGTTCGGGCGTTTGGCGTACTGGGCCGAGCGCAGATGCACTTCGGCGGCCAACCGCGCCATCTCCACATCGCGCTGCTCGCGGGCCGTCATCGGTGCATCCGGGCGGGGGTGCTCGGGCAGCGGCTGTGGCTGCGCCTCGGCGATGGTGTCGGCGCCATTGCGGCTGTTGACCACGCGGGTCTGCGGGGGCGGCACGCTGGCCGCCTCCTGGCGCTGCTGCGGGACCGGTGACAGCCCGGCCTGCGCCTGGGGCACGATTCCGGCCTGGTTGTCGCGCGGGCGCTGGGCCTTGTCGTGGTCGCCACCGCCCTGCTGATTGGCCTGGGCCAGGAAATCGGCCTGCTTGGGTGTCAGTGGGGTCTGGGTCTGGCTGAAGATCACATCCAGCGTGGGCACCAGCGGCGCGCTGTCACTGACCGCGAAGCCGACCCCCAGCAGCAGCAACGCGTGCACGAGCACGGACAGCGTCAGGGTCGCGCCCAGCCGCTGGGATTCGCGCGCCTGCCACGTCGGGGCCGGGACGACGCTGGCGCTCATCGCGGCAGGCTGGCCTCGATCGCATCGAACAGAGTGCCGGCGATGTTCAGTCCGAACTGGGCGTCGAGCTCGCGCACGCAGGTCGGGCTGGTGACGTTCACTTCGGTGAGGTAATCGCCGATCACATCCAGGCCGACGAAGCGCATGCCGCGCCGCTTCATCTCCGGTCCGACCTGGGCGGCGATCCAGCGGTCGCGTTCGCTCAGCGGGCGGCCTTCGCCACGGCCACCGGCGGCCAGGTTGCCGCGGAACTCATCGCCCTGCGGAATCCGCGCCAGGCAGTAGTCCACCGGCTCGCCATCGACCAGCAGGATGCGCTTGTCGCCAGCGGTGATGTCCGGGATGAACTTCTGCGCCAGGGCCAGCGTGCGCTCGCCATCGGTCAGGGTTTCCAGGATCACGTTGAGGTTGGGATCACCGGTGCCGCTGCGGAAGATCGAGCGCCCGCCCATGCCGTCCAGCGGCTTGAGCACCGCCTGGCCATGTTCGAGCACGAAGGCCTTCAGGTCCGCATTGCGGCGACTGACCAGGGTCGGCGGGCAGCACTGCGGGAACAGCAGGGCGGCCAGCTTCTCGTTGTAGTCGCGCAGGCCCTGGGGGTCGTTGACCACCATCGCACCGGCCTGCTGGGCGACGCTGAGTACGTGGGTGTCGTAGATGAATTCGGCATCCACCGGCGGGTCCTTGCGCATCAGCACCACCTGGCCGGGGCCGAACACGGTCTGGCTGAACTCGCCCAGGGTGAACCAGTCGTTCTTGTCCTCGCGCACCTGCAGCGGGGCGGTGCGGGCGATGGCCTGGCCGTCGCGCAGGGCCAGCCCGCCGGGGCTGACGTAGTGCAGGGCATGGCCGCGGCGCTGGGCTTCCAGCAGCATCGCGAAGGTGGTGTCCTTGGCAATCTTGATATGGGCGATGGGGTCCATCACCACGATGACATTCAACGGCATGGTCGCAACCTGGCGGGCAGGCCGATGATGGTAGCGACAATGGGTCCGCAATGCCTGCCCGGGGGCGCGGAACGCAGTGTCCGGCCGGGTGGGCGCCGCCCCGGGTTTGCGCAAACGGCCCGGGCCGGGCGCTCGCCGGGCCGCTGGCACCGGGGCCGCGGTGGGTGTGCTTGAAGCGCGCGCCGGTATTGGGATATAGATACGCTTTCGCAGCGACGCCGGGGATCAGGCAAGCGTCGCGCGCTTGGGGAAAGGTAATGACTGAATACATGGCTGCGGGTGGGGAACTCGCAGGGCTGCGCGTGATGGTCATCGATGATTCGAAGACCATCCGCAGAACCGCGGAAACCCTGCTGAAGCGGGAAGGCTGCGAAGTGGTGACCGCGACCGATGGGTTCGAGGCATTGGCCAAGATCGCCGATCAACAGCCGCAGATCATCTTCGTGGACATCATGATGCCGCGGCTGGACGGGTATCAGACCTGTGCGCTGATCAAGGGCAACCAGCTGTTCAAGTCCACGCCGGTGATCATGCTGTCCTCCAAGGACGGCCTGTTCGACAAGGCGCGCGGCCGCATCGTCGGCTCGGAGCAGTACCTGACCAAGCCATTCACGCGTGAAGAACTGCTGGGTGCCATCCGCACATACGTCAACGCCTGACCAGGGGGGAAAGGCACAATGGCTCGAATCGTACTGATCGAGGATTCACCGACCGACCGTGCGGTGTTCACGCAGTGGTTGACCAAGGCCGGTCATGAAGTCCTGGAAGCGGACAACGCCGAGGACGGGCTCAAGCTCGTGCGCGAGCAGTCGCCGCAGCTGGTGCTGATGGACGTGGTCCTGCCGGGCATGAGTGGCTTCCAGGCGACCCGTGCGATGGCGCGCGACGCGGCCATCAAGCACATTCCGGTGGTCATCGTGAGCACCAAGGCGATGGAAACCGACAAGGCATGGGGGCTGCGCCAGGGGGCGGCCGACTACATCGTCAAGCCGCCGCGCGAGGAGGAACTGATCGCGCGGATCAACCAGTTGGTGGTCTGATGCGTTCTCCTTTCGACATCCTCCAGGCCTACGAGCGACGCAGCCTGGCCCATGCGGTGCAGCTGCCCGAGCGGCAGTTCTCGCAGGACCTGTGGCGAGGCGTCGGCTATCGCGTGGGCAAGCGCCGGCTGGTCTCGGATTTCCGCGAAGTGGTGGAAATCGTCCCGATGCCGCCGATCACCCCGGTGCCCGGCGCACAGCCGTGGCTGCTGGGCGTGGGAAACCTGCGCGGCAACCTGTTCCCGGTGGTGGACCTGAAGTTCTTCCTGGAAGGCGAGCGCACCGTGCAGCAGGAGGGTCAGCGCGTGCTGATCATGCGCCAGGCCGGCGGCGACGTGGCATTGACCATCGATGAACTGTTCGGCCAGCGCAGCTTCGAGCTGGACCAGGACATCGTCGCCGGCGATCTGGCCACCGGCCGCTATGCGCACTTCATCGACCGTGCGTTCCACGGCGATGGCCATGACTGGGGCGTGTTCTCGCTGTCGCTGCTGTCGCGTACCCCCGAATTCAGGCAGGCCGCGGCCTGACCGCAGGCGCCTGTCTCTCCGCATTGAAGATCGAGGTTGAACGATGAGTACTGCTTCGGAATCCGCCAAGGCCGGCAAGCTCGGCTCGGTGGGCACCAATTTCTGGCTCGGCCTGCTGGCCGTGTCGATGATCGTGTTCGGCGTCAACACCGGCGTGGCGACCTGGCAGGGCAGTCGCCTGGCCAGTGCGAGCACCGATGCGGCGAACCTGCAGGTGCTCTCGCAGCAGCTGGCCAACCAGGGCCGTGAGGCGGTCTCGGGCAACGCGCAGGCGTTCACCGCGTTCAAGCTGACCAAGAGCGACATCGAAAGTACCGTCAGTGGGCTGCAGGGCCGCTACGGCACCGAGACCAATGTCGCCGGGCCGCTGAACACGCTGATCCAGACCTGGGAGCCGCTCGGCAAGAGCGCCGGCCAGCTGGTCGCCAGCGAACCGGCCGTGCTGGCCCTGGCCGGCAACGCGAACAACTTCGTCAACGGCGTGCCCGCCCTGCAGGCACAGCTGAACGAAGTGGTCCGCGCGATGTCGGCCAGTGGCGCGCCGTCCTCGCAGGTCTACAACGCCCTGCAGCAGGTCGTGGTGGTCGGCTCGATGGCCCGCCGTGTGACAGAAATGCGCGCCGGTGGTGCCAATGCGGCTGCCGCGGGCGACGCGCTCGCCCGCGACTCGGTGGTCTTCACCCAGGTGCTCGATGCGCTGCGCAACGGCAACGAGGAACTGGGCATTGCCGCGGTCCGCAACGGTCCGGCGCTGGCCGCGCTGGAGCAGTCGCAGAAGCAGTGGGACACCATGAAGCAGGATGCCGACGCCATCCTGGCCAGCTCGCGCCAGCTGTTCGCCGCGCAGTCCTCGGCCGCGGCCCTCACCGGCGGTTCGGCAGACATGCTGCGCGACAGCAAGAAGCTGTTCGAAGCCTTCTCTTCGTTCGGCTCGCTGCGCGATACCCGCCTGTTCCCCAACTTCTGGCTGGGCGTGGCGTCGGGTGCGTTGTCGCTGATCGCCATCATCGGCTTCGTCGGCAGCACGGTGCGCAGCCGCTCGCGTGAACAGGAACTGCGGTACCAGACCCAGGTGGAATACAACAGCCGCAACCAGCAGGCCATCATGCGGCTGCTGGACGAAATCAGCTCGCTGGGTGAAGGCGACCTGACGGTGAAGGCCTCGGTGACCGAGGACATGACCGGCGCCATCGCCGACGCCATCAACTACGCCGTGGATGAGCTGCGCCACCTGGTGACCACGATCAACGACACCTCGGCCAAGGTCGCCGTGTCGACCCAGGAAACCCAGGCTACCGCGATGCAGCTGGCCGAAGCGGCCGGCCACCAGGCCAACCAGATCACCTCGGCCTCCGACCGCATCGGCGAAATCGCCTCGAGCATCGAGCAGGTGTCGCGCAACTCGGCCGAGTCGGCCGACGTGGCGCAGCGCTCGGTGATCATCGCCGCCGAAGGTGCCGGCGTGGTGCGTGAAACGATCCAGGGCATGGACCAGATCCGCGACCAGATCCAGGAAACCTCCAAGCGCATCAAGCGCCTGGGCGAGTCCTCGCAGGAAATCGGCTCGATCGTGGAACTGATCAACGACATTTCCGAGCAGACCAACATTCTGGCGTTGAACGCCGCGGTGCAGGCGGCTTCGGCCGGTGAGGCCGGTCGCGGTTTCGCGGTGGTGGCCGACGAAGTGCAGCGGCTGGCAGAGCGCACCTCCGGTGCGACCCGACGGATCGAAAACCTGGTGCAGGCCATTCAGGCCGATACCAACGAGGCGGTCAGCTCGATGGAGCAGACCACCGCCGAAGTGGTCTCCGGTGCACGCCTGGCCGAAGACGCCGGTACCGCGCTGACCGAAATCGAGCGCGTCTCCAACGCGTTGAACAACCTCATCAAGAACATCTCGATCGCTGCCCAGCAGCAGTCGGCCGCGGCATCGGACATCACCCGCACCATGGGCGTGATCCGTCAGATTACCGGCCAGACCTCGCAGGGCGCGGGACAGACCGCCGAGTCGATCGGCCACCTGGCACAGCTGGCGGCCGACCTGCGCCGCTCGGTCGCCGACTTCAAGCTGCCGGCGTGAGCCGCGGGCAGGGCGGAGAGGGAAGGAACAAGCAGATGATGCATCGCGAGAAATCACCGCACGCCATGTGCGCCGAGCTGCCGGGAGACCTGGCATGAGCACGCTGCGCGATGCCATGAGCCACGCTGCGCTGGGCTGGGTCAAGCCGGAGCTGGACGAGACCCTGCGCCAGGTGCGCAACGAGGTCGAGTACTACGTGGAAGACCCTGCCGATGGCAGTCGGATGCGCTTCTGCGCCGGCTACCTGCACCAGGTGCAGGGCACCCTGCGGATGGTCGAGCTGTATGCCCCGGCGATGGTGGCCGAGGAGCTGGAGCAGTTGGCCAATGCGATCGGTGCCGGTGAGGTGCCCGACCGTGATGAGGCCTGCGCCACGTTGATGCGTGGCAGCGTACTGCTGCCCGATTACCTGGAGCGCCTGCAGAACGGTCACCGCGATATTCCGATCGTGCTGCTGCCGCTGCTCAATGACATCCGGTCGGCCCGCGCCGCCCCGGGCATCAACGAGAGCGTGCTGTTCGCCTTCGCGCCGGACAGCGCGAGCGCCACCGAAGCCGAGCTGGATCACGCGCGCGGCAGCCTGAGCGGGCGCAACCGCGAACTGCTCGATACGGTCGGCAACGCGGTCAAGGAAGAACTGCTGCGCATCAAGGATGCGCTGGACCTGCACCTGCGTACCGGTGGCGAGCCGGTGCAGCTGCAGACCCAGGTCAACGAGCTGGGCGCGGTGGCCGATACGCTGGGCATGATGGGCCTGGGCGTCGCCCGCGGCGTGGTCGTACAGCAGCGCGATGCGCTGCGCGAAGTGGTCGAGGGCGTGCAGCAGATCGATGAAACGCTGCTGCTGGATATCGCCGGCGCGCTGCTTTACGTGGATGCCTCGCTGGATGACCAGGTCGCCCATCTGGGCGCCGGCGGCAGCGGCGAGGACGATCCGAGCGCGGTGGAGAACCGGCGCACAGTGGAGGTGCTGGCGCATGAAGCCATCGCCAACTTCGCTGCGGCGCGCGAGCATTTCGTCGCCTTCATCGAAACCAACTGGAACCACCAGCAGCTGCAGGAAGTACCGCGCCTGCTCGGCGAGGTCGCCGGTGCCCTGCGCATGCTGGATCTGTCGGTTCCGGCCGATTACCTGCAGGGCGTGCGCCAGTACATCGCCGTTGAACTGCTCGGCAAGCAGCGCGTGCCCAGCGGGCGCCAGCTGGACACCCTGGCCGACGCCATGGCCAGCCTGGAGTATTACCTCGAGGCCCTGCGCGAACGTCGCCCGGGCCGCGATGACATTCTGGACATCACCCGCAGCAGCCTGGAAACCCTGCGTTACTGGCCGCTGCCGGCTGCCAACCAGCCGACCCCCGATACCGGACCGGAGTCGTTGCCGGTCGCGGCCGAACCCATCGAGCTCACCCCGTGGGACACGCCTGCACCCGAGCCGATCCAGCTCGGCGTCACCGCTGACATCCCGCGCCCGGCCAACCTGCCGCCGCCGCTGCCGGACTTCACCTTCGATCCGCCGCCGGCGATCACCGCCCCCCTGCCCATGGCACCCGTGGCGCTGGTGTTCGACGCCTCCACCGCCCCGGTCGCCGCCGATGCGCCGCAGTGGACGCTGGCCAGCCATGACGATGTGGACGAACTGCCTACGTTTGCCCATTTCGATCCGGTCATTGCCGACGTGCCGGCCGGCGCCGGGTGGGACGTCGCGCCGCTGCCCTCCGTGCACGCCGATGCTGCGCACGATGAGGTGGATGTGGCGACGCCGGAGCGTGCGCCCGAGGTTTCCGACGTGTCGCTGGAGATGCCGGCCTTCGTGGCCACGGGCGCCGGGTTCGATCCGGTGGCCGCCGAGCACGAGATGCTGGAGCTGAGCGACGAGCCGATCGAATTCACCTTCGATGAGGACCTGCGCAACGCCGACGACGTGGTGTCGCTTCAGATCGATGACAGCGACAGCGACACCGATAGCGTTGCCGCGCAGACGGCCGCGTCCAGCCCGTTCGCGCAGCGCGCGGTGGATGTGGAGGCCCTGCCGACGTTCCTGCAGGAGATTCCGGTGGCCTCGGCGGACGACGGTGTCGCCGAGCCGATCGAGGCGTTCATCGATGGCGCCGACACGGTGCCGCAGGCCGCGGCAGATGCCGCGCTGCCGCCGCCCGCCGTGCAGGATGCGGTCATCCGCCGTATCGAACTGGACGACGCATCCACCCGCTTCCTGGCCGAACTGGACGCCGCCGCCGCGCAGTTCCGCCCGGAAGGCGCCGACACCGGTACCGTGCCGGCCGCGTCTGCACCGGCAAGCCCGGCAGTGGCCGTGGCCGCCGACGACACCAGCATCGAGGCCGGCTTCGAGGACGATGGCGAGAACATCGACCAGGACATCCGCGAGGTCTTCATCGAAGAGTTCGACGAAGAACTGGTGAACCTGGGCAACCTGCTCCCGGCCTGGCGCATCGCGCCGGACAACCTGGACCGCCTGCGCCCGATCCGCCGCGTGTTCCATACCCTCAAGGGCAGTGGCCGGCTGGTCGGTGCGCGTACCTTGGGCGAGTTCAGCTGGAAGATCGAGGGCATGCTCAACCGCGTGCTCGACGGCAGCCGTCCGGCCTCGCCGGCCGTGGTCGCCCTGGTCGGCCAGGCCTACGAGGTGCTGCCGCAGCTCAACGCCGCGCTGCGCGATGGCAGCCGTGTCACCGCCGATCTGCAGGCCATGCAGGCCATCGCCGATCGTGTGGCCGCGGGTGAGGAGACCTTCCATGTGCCGCTGCAGCGTGCGGCTGCAGCGCCCGTGGCGATGGCCGTGGACAGTGGGACGACTGACGCTGCGCCGATGATCGAGAGCACACCGGCCAATATCGACAGTGTGCTGCGCGAGATCCTGGAAGCCGAGGTCGAGGTCCATCAGGCCACGCTGCAGGCGTGGCTGGATGCTGCCACCGATGCACCGCAGCCAGTGACCGACGGGCTGCTGCGCGCCGTGCACACCATGAACGGCGCCTTCGCCATGACCGACGTGCCGGAGATCACGGCGGTCACCGGTGCGGCGGAAAGCTACATCAAGCGTTCCCTGGCCGCCGATGTACTGCCCAGCGCGGCAGGTATGGACGCGCTGGCCGAGACCTGCATCGCGATCACCACCACCATGGCGGCACTGCAGGACGAGGCGCCGCGGGTGCCCGTGCAGAACGCGTTGGCGGCCCGCCTGGTTGCCCTGGCCGATACGTTGCCGGAAGCGCGCTGGCCGGCACTGGTCGAGGACGATCTGGACCTTGTGGACGACGAACCGTACGCCGAGGCGACTGAAGCGGCAGATGCGGGAGCATTCAACGAAGCGACGGCTGCAGATGCCGTGGAAGCGGCTGCCATCGACGTGGATACAGTCGAGGGCAGGGCAGCAGACGCGGATACGGTTGAAGCGGTTGAAGCGGTTGAAGCGGTTGAAGCAGTTGAAGCAGTTGAAGCAGTTGAAGCAGTTGAAGCAGTCGAGGCCGTTGAGGCATACGACGTCGTCGAAGCAGCAGATGCGCACGACGCTACGGTTACCGACGAGCAGCAGGCCGGGATCGATGCCGATGGCCTGAGCGTGATCGAGCCCGGTCGCGCGGTCGCTGTGGCCGACGACGATGCCCTCATGGCCATGGAACTGACGGGCACGGACGACCTGTCCGCCTATTTTGATGCCGAGCTGCCGGACACCGCGCGCCAAGCAGATGCGTTGGCGTCGCCGGACGTCGCGGCCGACGCGGATCTGGCGTCTGTGCATGCAGGCCTGGAAGCCGTCGAGCTGACCTCGGCCGAGGATCTCTCACGTTACTTCGATCATTTCGCCGAGCCGGTCACGCCGGAACGTCCGGTCGACGTCGGCGCTGAAACCGCCTCCGCCTCCAACACGGATACGGACACGGACACGGACGCCAGGGCCGAAGCCGAAGGCGTCGCAGACACCGCGACCGACACCCGGTCCGGCGTGGAAGCGGCGACCGTGGACGTCGCCGACGGTCCGGCCGCTGATGTCGATGCCCATGCCCATGCCGTTGAGCAGGACAGCGACTATGCGGTCGCCGTCGATGACGCGGCCAACGACAGCGGGAGCGACACCGATCCGGACAGCGAGGAAGATGCGCACGCGCTGGATGAGGTCCTGGCGCCGCCGCCGGCCTTTGGCGAGGTGGTGGACGCCCAGCAGGCGGTGGATGACGGTTTGACCGTCGTCGATGCGCCGGATGCCTCCGATACCGGCGTGCTCGGTCTGGACGCCACGGATGAGAACACCGGCGAAGCCGATGCGTTCGCCGAGGCGATCGAGGCCACGGCGCCCGATGTCTCCGCCGACGCGGCCACCCCGGCGCGCTTCTTCGAACTGGAGGACGCACCCGCTGCAACCTTCACGACCGCCCCGGAAGCCGATGATGTCCGCCCCGTGGACGCCACCGACAGCGACGACCTCGCGCCGGGCGATGCGCTCGATTTCACCCTGCTCGACCAGGAGCTGGTCGATATCTTCGTGGAAGAGGGCAAGGACCTGCTCGACCACTGCGATGGCCTGATCAGCGAACTGCGTGCCGCGCCCCAGGACCGCGACGTGATCGCCGGCCTGCAGCGCGACCTGCATACCCTCAAGGGGGGCGCGCGCATGGCCGGGATCAATCCGATCGGCGATCTTGGCCACGGCATTGAATCGCTGCTGGAAGCCGTCGCGGCCAACCGCACCGATATCGACCGCAGCGACGTGCATCTGCTGGAGCGCGGGTTTGATCGCCTGCACCAGCTGCTGACCCGGACCGGGCAGCACCGCACCGTGGCGATGCCCGACGACCTGATCGCCGCGTTCGAGCAGCGTACCCAGGGCCGTGTCGAGCCGGAACAGATCGAGACCACCGAGCCGCCGCTTGCGTCCGGCGATGCCAAGGTCGAGGCCGCCATCGCCGCGCTCGTGGCGGCGCCGCTGTCGGCACCGGTCCCGCTGGAAACCGTCAGCGAGGAAGATGGTCTGCCGCGGCCGCAGCAGGAACAGGTGCGCGTGCGCGCCGATCTGCTCGACCGCCTGGTCAACCACGCCGGTGAAGTAGCGATCTACCGTTCGCGTCTGGAGCAGCAGCTCGGTGCCTTCCGGGGCGCCATGGGCGAACTGGACCGTACCAATGCCCGTCTGCGCGATCAGCTGCGCCGCCTTGATCTGGAAACCGAAGCGCAGATCGTGGCGCGCTATCAGCGTGAGCAGGACCAGGCCGATCACAAATTCGACCCGCTGGAACTGGACCGCTTCTCCACGCTGCAGCAGCTCAGCCGCGCGCTGAACGAGTCCGCGGCTGACTTGGGCGGTCTGCAGGGCGTGCTGGACGATCTGTCGCGCCAGTACGACGTGCTGCTGCAACAGCAGTCGCGCGTCAGTTCGGAGCTGCAGGACGGCCTGATGCGCGCGCGCATGGTGCCGTTCGATGGTCTCGTGCCACGCCTGCGCCGGGTCGTGCGCCAGGCCGGCCAGGACACCGGCAAGCAGGTTCACGTCACCCTCGAAGGGACCCACGGCGAACTGGATCGCAACGTGCTCGACCGCATGGTCGCGCCGTTGGAACACATGCTGCGCAACTCGGTGGCGCATGGCCTGGAAACCCCGGAACAGCGCCGGGCCGCGGGCAAGCCGGAGGAGGGCGAAATCGCCATCCGCCTGCGACGCGAAGGCTCGGAAATCGTGCTGGAAGTGGCCGACGATGGCGCCGGGCTGGACCGCGAGGCGATCCGTCGCCGCGCCGAACAGCGTGGCCTGATCGCCGCCGATGCCGTGCTCGGCGATGCCGAACTGGATGCGATGATCTTCTCGCCCGGCTTCAGCACCGCCGACCAGGTCAGCCAGCTGGCCGGCCGTGGCGTGGGCATGGACGTGGTCCACAACGAAGTGCGCCAGCTGGGTGGTTCGGTGGACATCCACTCGGTCAGCGGCCAGGGCGTTACCTTCACCCTGCGCCTGCCGCAGACGTTGGCGGTCACCCAGGCGGTGTTCGTGCAGATCGGCGAGACCACCTTTGCCGTGCCGGTGGCCTCGGTCAGTGGTATCGGCCGGATCTCGCGCGAGCGCTTTGAAACCGCCAACGGCGGCTACCACTACGGTGGCGAAGAATTCGCGTTGCATGATCTGGGGACGCTGATCGGCCAGGCCCAGGCCCGCGCCGAAGGCCAGGCCCAGGTGCCGCTGCTGCTGGTCCGCGCTGGCGACCTGCGCGTGGCCGTGGCGATCGACCAGGTGCTGGGCAACCGCGAAATCGTGGTCAAGCCGGTCGGCCTGCAGATCGCTTCGGTGCCGGGCATCTACGGTGCGACGATCACCGGCGATGGCCGCGTGGTGGTGATCCTGGACGTGGCTCCGCTGGTGCGCCGCTACCTGGCCAACCCGCACAAGCCGATCACCGCCGCAGCCAAGGTCAGTGATCGCGATGTACCCCTGGTGATGGTGGTCGACGATTCGCTGACCATGCGCAAGGTCACCGGCCGCATCCTGGAGCGCCACAACTTCGAGGTCACGGTCGCCCGTGACGGTATCGAAGCTCTGGAGCGCCTGGATGAGCGCGTGCCCGACCTGATGCTGCTGGATATCGAAATGCCGCGCATGGACGGTTACGAGCTGGCCAGCGTCATGCGCGCCGACCCGCGCTACCAGGGTGTGCCGATCGTGATGATCACCTCGCGCAGCGGCGACAAGCACCGTCAACGCGCCTTTGAACTCGGTGTCCAGCGCTACCTGGGCAAGCCGTACCAGGAACTGGATCTGATGCGCAACGTGTATGACCTGCTGGGGATCGCCCGTGCACGCGAGTGATGCCCATCCCCTGTTGACGGTGGCCCTGCTGGCCCGTTCCGGCCCGGCACGCGACCGCCTGCGCGAAGCGCTCGACCATGCCGGCGCCCGCGTGGTGCTGGAGGACGACCCCAACACGCTCGACCTGCAGGTCCTGCGTGATGCCGATCCCGGTGCGGTCCTGATCGCGCTGGAACCGGCAATCGAAGACGCCCTGGAGCGGTTGGATCCGGTGCTGGGTTCGCCGTCATTGACCCTGATCTTCGACGAAGCCGAGCTGGCTGCACGCCGCGACGGCTGGGAAGCGCAGCGCTGGGCACGGCATCTGGTGGCCAAGCTGCACGGCCATCAGGACGTGCTGCCGCCGGGTTCGGAACAGGACCAGCAGCTGCAGCCCGAACCGGGTCTGCCGGTCACCCCGGCGCAGCTGCATGCCGACGCACCGCTGGCGTTCCATCTGCGCGAAGCCGAGGATGCGGCCGCCGAGGTGCCGGCCGATGGCCTGTACCAGGCGCCGGCGGAGTTGCACGAGCCGGTGTCGCTGGAAGAGGCGCTGGCGGCGCTGCAGCCGGTGGCGCCCGAGCCGATCGCACCAGCGATTCCAACGATTCCGGCCTCGGCACCACCCGCCGCGGCCGCTGCCGTATCGATCGGCGATCACCGCCGGTGGTCGCTGGTGGACGATGACGGTGCTGTCGCGGCGCCCCCGTCGATCAGCGACACGGCGCCGGCACCGGAGCGCTTCGACATCGAACGTCTGTCACTGGTCGAGCTCGAACCCGAGGCCGGTTCCGCCGGTGGCTGCGCGGGCGCGGTGCTGGTCCTGGCCGGCATCGGCGGGCCGGATGCGCTGCGCCGCCTGCTGGCCGCGCTGCCCGAATCGCTGAACACTGCCGTCCTGGTACATATGCGCCTGGACGGCGGCCGCTACGGCAATCTGGTCAAGCAGATGGCACGGGTGTCCGCACTGCCGGTGCTGCTGGCCGAGGACGCCCAGCCCGTTGAAGCCGGCCAGGCCTACATCCTGCCCGACGACATCGGCATCGCCCTGCGGCAGGGCAGCCTGCAGTTCATCGCCGACACCGCCGGCATCCAGATCGAGGCATTGCCGGCCGCGCACAGCGGCGTGGTCCTGCTCAGCGGGGCGGACGCCGCCCAGGTGGACGCCGTGCTCGCTCTGGCCGCCGCCGGTGCCTGGGTGGCCGGTCAGATCGGCGAAGGCTGCTATGACCCGACCGCGGCCAGTGCGGTGGTTGCTGCCGGGCAGGACGCCGGGGAACCGCCGCAGTTGGCCGCCACCATCGCCGCACGCTGGGGCGTGGACGCCTGAGTGGCGCCGACGCACCTTTGAAGGAAGACCCATGAGCTACGCCAGCAACGACGAAATCCGCGGTGTCCTGATCCAGGCCGGGCACGAACGCGTGCTGCTGCCCAACGCCACCGTGGCCGAAATGATGTCCAAGGTGCCGGTCGAAACCGTTCCCGATGCGCCGGCCTGGCTGGTCGGACAGATCGCCTGGCACGGCTGGGACGTGCCGTTGCTGTCCTTCGCCCGGTTGTCCGGGCAGGGTGACGAGCCGGTGGTGGCCAACAACAAGGTTGTCGTGCTCAAGGCGCTGGGCGGCAATCCGCGCCGGCCCTACTTCGCGCTGCTGACCCAGACCTTCCCGCAGCTGATCGCAGTGCCGCGCGACGGGCTGTTGGCCGACGCCTCCGAGGAAACCCTGCCGCAGGGCGTGCACATGCGCGTGCTGCTGGGCGAACAGAGCGCGCTGCTGCCGGACCTGGACGCGCTGGAAGCGGCGCTGGACGAATCCTTCCCCGTGGCGGGGTGAGGTTGCGCATTCGCGAAACCTCCCCGCGATTTGCTTCGCAAACCGCGGGCCCCCCGCGTCACAATCTCCCAGATCCACGCGCCTGCCGGCGCGCCCCCTTGACTCAAGGGGGCCATGGCTCCAGATGAATCAAGGGGGCAGAAGGAACAACGTTGTTTTTCAGCCCAGATCGCCCAACCGTGCCTGCACGGCAGCGATCGCCGCCAAGCCTGCGGTCTCGGTGCGCAGCACGCGCGGGCCCAGCTGCAAGCCCTGGAAGCCCGCCGCGGCCAGCGCCTGGCGGTCGCGCGGCGACCAGCCGCCTTCCGGGCCGATCGCGATCACCACCCCGCCCGGTGCGGCCGAGAGCGTCGACAAGCGATGCTCGCCCTGTGGATCCAGGGTCAATTTCAATGCCTCGGCCGGGACCGCGTTGGCGGCGTCCTGCAGCGAGCGCGGCGCGGCCACGGTCGGCACGCGGGCGCGGCCGGATTGGCCACAGGCCGAGACCACCACACTGCGCCAGTGCGCCAGTCGCTTCTCGGCACGCGCTGCATCCAGCTTCACTTCGGTGCGTTCGGCGTTGACCGGCACGAAGGCCTGCACCCCGAGTTCGGTCGCCTTCTGCAGGATCAGGTCCATCTTTTCCCCGCGGGCAATGCCCTGCAGCAGGGTGATGTGCAAGGGCGATTCGTTGTCCAGCGCGGTGGCCGCCTCGATCCGTACCTGCGCATCGCGCTTGCCGACAGTCACCAGGGTGGCGCTGTAGTCCTGGCCATCGCCGTTGAACAACACGCAGCCATCGCCTTCGCGCAGGCGCATCACGCGCACCAGATGGTTGGCGGCGTCTTCGGGCAGTGCCAGTGTTTGTCCGACCGCCAGCGGATGGTCGATATGGCTGCGGGTCACGCGCATGCGATGGCCTCGTCGATGGCGGCGAGGGTGGTCAGGGCAAGCAGGTCCAAGTGTTCATCCTCAACGCAGTACGGCGGCATCCAATACAGCACATTGCCCAGTGGGCGCAGCACCACGCCGCGTTCGAGCGCCGCTTTATAAGCATGCAGCCCGATCCGGGCCTCGGCCGGGAATGGCGTGCGTTTGTCGCCGTTGCGGGTCAGCTCGAAGGCCACCACCATCCCGGCCTGGCGTACATCGGCGACATGCGCGTGGTCGGCGAACGGTGCGGCCAGGGTGCGCATCACCTCGGCAGTGCTGCGGTTGCGTGCAATCACGTCTTCGTCGGCGAAAATATCCAGGGTCGCCAGCGCGGCGGCGCAGGCCAGCGGATTGCCGGTGTAGCTGTGCGAATGCAGGAAGGCGCGCTCGCGTGAATCATCCAGGAAGGCGTCGTACAGCGCCTGGGTCGCCAGCACCGCCGACAGCGGCAGGAAACCGCCGGTCAGGCCCTTGGACAGGCACAGCAGGTCCGGCATCACCCCGGCCTGCTCACAGGCGAACATCGTGCCGGTGCGGCCGAAGCCGGTGGCGATCTCATCGGCGATCAGGAAGGCACCATTGGCATCGCACAGCGCGCGCGCACGCTGCAGATAGACCGGGTCGTACATGCGCATGCCCCCGGCGCACTGCAGGCGCGGTTCCAGGATCACCGCGCAGATTTCGCCCGGGTGCTGGTCGAACAGCGTGGCCAGTGAATCGGCCGCCTGGTGCGCGCGCTGGGCGGCACTCTGGCCCGGTTCGGCCAGGTAGGCGTCGGGCGACGGGGCGAACAGCGCCTCGGTCAGCAGCGGCGCATACACGCGCCGATACAGCGGGATATCGCCGACGGACAGCGCCCCCAGGGTTTCGCCGTGATAGCCGTTCTCCAGCGCGACGAACCGGGTGCGGTGGTTCTCGCCACGGTTGCGGAAATAGTGGAACGCCATCTTCAGCGCCACTTCCACCCCGGCCGAGCCGTTGTCGGCATAGAACACCTTGGCCAGCGGGTCGCGCCCGGCCTGGCGGGGGGCGATCGCCAGCAGGCGCTCGGCCAGCCGTACCGCCGGCTCATGACTGAAGCCGGCCAGCATCACCTGTTCCAGCTGGGTGGCCTGCTGGGCAATGGCCGCACCGATGCGCGGTTGCGCATGGCCGAACAGATTGGTCCACCAACTGCTCACCGCATCCAGATAGCGATGGCCGTCATGGTCGATCAGCCACGGGCCTTCGCCGCGGGCGATCGGCAGCAGGGGCAGGGTGTCGGGATGCTCACGCATCTGGGTGCACGGGTGCCACAGCACGGCCAGATCGCGTTGCCGCCACTGATCGGCCAGCGTGAGGGGGGCTGGGTCTGCTAGCATTTCGGGCTCATGAACACGTTTTCACCAGTACCCATTCTAGAGATGCTCGCATGAGCCGTCGCCTGCCCATCATCCACCAGATCACGGACGAGGAAAGCGGGCCGTTCCAGCGCCAGCATCTGGATCTGGAGTTTTCCAATGGCGAACGCCGCCGCTTCGAGCGGCTGGTGACCCGCGGTCACGGCGCGGTGGTGGTGGTGCCGATGCTCGATGACGAGACCGTGCTGCTGGTGCGTGAATACGCCGCCGGCATGCACCGGTATGAGCTGGGGCTGGTGAAAGGCCGCATCGATGCCGGCGAAACCCCCGAGCAGGCCGCCGACCGTGAGTTGAAGGAAGAGGCCGGTTACGGCGCCCGCCGGGTCGACGTGCTGCGCGCGATGACTTTGGCCCCCACCTATATGAGCCACCAGTCCTGGCTGGTGGTGGCGCGGGATCTGTACCCCGAGCGCCTGGTCGGTGATGAACCGGAGGAGCTGGAGGTCGTGCCGTGGAAGCTGGCCGATCTGGACCAGTTGATGCTGCGCGAGGATTTCTCCGAAGGCCGATCGCTGGCGGCGCTGTTCATCGCACGCGAGTGGCTGGGGCGGAAGGAATGATCAAACTCACGACGGATCTGCGCGAAACCGTCATCGCCATCGCCCAGGACGCGGCCGCCGCGATCATGGCGGTGTATGCCACGCCGTTCGATGTGGAAATCAAATCCGACCACAGCCCGGTCACGGCAGCCGATCTCGGCGCCAACCAGGTGATCGAGCGTGGGCTGGCCCAGCTCACCCCGGAGCTGCCGATCCTCTCCGAAGAATCGGCGCAGGTGCCGTGGGAGATCCGCCAGCACTGGGGCGCCTACTGGCTGGTCGATCCGCTGGATGGCACCCGCGAATTCGTCAAACGCAACGACGAGTTCAGCGTCAACATCGCACTGATCTACCAGGGCGCGCCGGCGTTCGGCGTGGTGCTCGCCCCGGCCACCGGCCAGATCTGGCATGCGATGCGCGGCGAACTCGCCTACCGCCGCGACGGCATGCGCGATTCGGTGCTGCGCACCCGTACGCCCGCTTCGGCCCCGCTGCGGGTAGCCGCCAGCCGCTCGCACCGCAGCGAGCAGACGCAGGCGCTGCTGGATCGCATGGGCGATATCGAGGTGCTCGCCCAGGGGTCCTCGCTCAAGTTCTGCCGCCTGGCCGAAGGCACGCTGGACGTGTACCCGCGGCTGGGCCCGACCTCCGAGTGGGATACCGCCGCCGGGCAGTGCGTGCTGCACGCCGCCGGGGGCGCGGTGCTCTCGGCCGAGACCGGCAAGCCGTTCCGCTACAACCGCCGCGAGAGCCTCTTGAACGGCGACTTCATCGCGCTGGGCGATACCCGCCTGCCGTGGCGCGCGTGGCTGCCCGCCTGACCTGACTGGAGCAACGATGCCTGCCACCCCCGAACTGGACCGCCTGCTGGGCATCATGGCGCGCCTGCGCGACCCGCTGCAGGGCTGCCCCTGGGACCTGCAGCAGGACTTCGCCAGCATCGCGCCGTACACCATCGAAGAAGCCTACGAGGTCGCCGATGCGATCGACCGTGGCGATCTGGATGACCTCAAGGATGAGCTCGGCGATCTGCTGCTGCAGGTGGTCTTCCACGCGCAGATGGCGCAGGAGCAGGGGGCGTTCGGGTTTGCCGACGTCGCCCGCGCGATCAGCGACAAGATGGAGCGTCGCCATCCGCACGTGTTCGCCCAGGTCCAGGTGGACGGGGCCGAGGACGTCAACAGCAACTGGGAGGCGATCAAACGCGCCGAGCGCGTTGCCAAGGGCCACACCGATACCTCGGCGCTGGCCGGCATCTCGCGTGGCCTGCCGGAGTGGCAGCGGGCGGTGAAGCTGCAGGCACGCGCGGCACGGGTCGGGTTCGACTGGCCGGGCCCGGCGCCGGTGATGGACAAGGTGCGCGAAGAACTGGACGAAGTCGCCGCGGAATTCGCGCGTGGCCCGGTCGAGGAAAATCACGCGCGCCTGCAGGAGGAGCTGGGCGATCTGCTGTTCGTCTGCGCCAACCTGGCCCGCCACGCCAAGGTCGATGTGGGCGCTGCGCTGCGTCTGGCCAACCACAAATTCGAACGACGCTTCCGCGCGATGGAGGCCCAGGCCGATGCAGCGGGGCAGTCCATGGCCGCGCTGGATCTGGAGGCGCAGGAGGCGCTCTGGCAGCAGGCCAAGGCGGACGAGCCCGCCGCGTGAAGACGCTGCTGCTGTTCGTGCTGACCGCCGTGGCCGAAATTGTCGGCTGTTACCTGCCGTGGCTGTGGCTGCGCAAGGACGGCAGTGCGTGGCTGCTGCTGCCGGCGGCCGTCAGCCTGGCGCTGTTCGCCTGGCTGCTGACCCTGCACCCGACCGCCAGCGGGCGCGTCTACGCCGCCTACGGCGGGGTCTATATCGGCACCGCGCTGATGTGGCTGTGGCTGGTGGATGGCATCCGCCCCAGCCGCTGGGACCTGCTCGGCGTCGGCCTGTGCCTGGCCGGCATGATGGTCATCATGTTCGCCCCGCGCACCGCCTGAACCTGGTTGACGGCCCGCCAGGGCACTTCCCGATGCCGGTGTGAAGGTGCCGTGGCTATACTCGGCGTTACGAATCCGGGGAAAGGGAGTGACCTGATGTTTCCGACCATGCTGTTCTCGCTGGTGCTGGCCTTCGTGGCCGTCGTCATCCTCTTCAAGGCCGTGCGGATGGTGCCGCAGGGCTACGAATGGACCGTGGAGCGCTTCGGCCGTTACACCCACACCATGTCGCCCGGCCTGCACTTCCTGATCCCGATCGTCTACGGGGTCGGCCGCAAGGTGAACATGATGGAGCAGGTGCTGGACGTGCCGAGCCAGGAAGTGATCACCAAGGACAACGCCGCCGTGCGCGTGGATGGCGTGGTGTTCTTCCAGGTGCTCGATGCGGCCAAGGCGGCCTACGAGGTCGCCAACCTGGAGGTGGCGATGATCGCGCTGGTGCAGACCAACATCCGCACCGTGATCGGCTCGATGGATCTGGATGAATCGCTCAGCCAGCGGGAGGTGATCAACGCCCAGCTGCTGAGCGTGGTCGACCATGCCACCAACCCGTGGGGCGTGAAGGTGAACCGCATCGAGATCCGCGATATCCAGCCGCCGCGCGATCTGCTCGATGCGATGGCGCGGCAGATGAAAGCCGAGCGCGAAAAGCGCGCGCAGATCCTGGAAGCCGAAGGCTCGCGTCAGTCCGAGATCCTGCGCGCCGAAGGCGAGAAGCAGGCCACCGTGCTGGAGGCCGAGGGCCGCAAGGAGGCGGCCTTCCGCGATGCCGAAGCGCGCGAGCGCCTGGCCGAGGCGGAGGCCAAGGCGACCACGATGGTCTCCGAGGCGATCGCCCAGGGAGACGTGCAGGCGATCAACTACTTCATCGCGCAGAAGTATGTGGAAGCATTCAAGGAACTGGCGACCTCGCCGAACCAGAAGCTGGTGCTGATGCCGATGGAGGCCAGCGGCGTGATCGGCTCGATCGCCGGCGTGGCCGAACTGGCGCGCGAGGCGTTCGCCAAGCAGGAAGAGAAGAAAGCCACGCGCGGCGTCCCGCCGCGGATCGGAGGCTGACATGCGCTGGGAAGTGGTGGCCTGGGGCGCGCTGGCACTGGTGCTGTTCGCCGCCGAGGCGCTCGCGCCCGGCGCCTTCATGTTGTGGATCGGGATCGGTGCGGCGGCCGTGTTCGTGCTGGTCGCGGTGTTCGCCGAGATCCCGCTGCTGTGGCAGGTGGTCGCCTTCGTGGTGCTCAGCGTGGTCTCGATCCAGTGCTACCGGCGCTGGGGGCGATCACACGATCGCCAGAGCGACCAGCCGCTGTTGAACCGGCGCGCCGAGCAGTTGATCGGGCGGGTGGTCGTGCTCGACCAAGGCATCGTGGCCGGCAAGGGCCGGGCCAAGATCGACGATGCATTCTGGGTGGTCGCCGGGCCGGATCTGCCGGCCGGCAGCCCGGTGCGCGTGGTGGCGGTGGAAGGGATGACGCTGAAGGTACAGCAGGCCTGATCCTCGGTTTTCCCGCACCGCCGCAGGCGTTGTGAAGACGGTTCTGGGATAATGATGGCTTGCCTTCATTCCCCCGGAACCGGTCATGACCCAGAAGACGCTTCTCAACGATACCCACCGCGCACTCGGCGCCAAGATGGTCGACTTCGGTGGCTGGGACATGCCCATTCATTACGGTTCGCAGCTGGACGAGCACCACCTGGTGCGCAGCGATGCCGGCATGTTCGACGTCAGCCACATGACCGTGGTGGATCTGCGCGGTGAGCAGGTCAAGCCGTTCCTGCGCACGCTGCTGGCCAACTCGGTGGACAAGCTCAAGGCCACCGGCAAGGCCCTCTACTCGTGCATGCTCAATGCCCGCGGCGGCGTGATCGACGACCTGATCGTCTATTACATGGCTGACGATTTCTTCCGCATGGTGGTCAACGCCTCCACCCGCGAAAAGGACCTGGCCTGGATCCGCGAGCAGGCGGCAGCCTTCAACGTGGAGGTCATCGAGCGCGAAGAGCTGGCCATCATCGCCGTGCAGGGCCCGACCGCACGCGAGCGCGTGATCGGCCTGCTGGGCGAGGGCGACCGCGCCGCGCTGGAAAAGCTGGGCCGCTTCGCTGCCCTGGAGACCGCCACCGCCGACGGCACCGCGCTGTTCGTGGCGCGTACCGGCTACACCGGTGAAGACGGTTTCGAGATCCTGCTGCCGCAGACCGCCGTGGTCGCCTTCTGGAATGCGCTGAGCGCCGCCGGCGTGCGTCCGGCCGGCCTGGGTGCGCGCGATACGCTGCGCCTGGAAGCCGGCATGAATCTCTATGGCCAGGACATGGACGAGGAGATCACACCTTATGAGGCCGGCCTGGCCTGGACCGTGGCACTGGACGAAGGCCGCGACTTCATCGGGCGCGACGTGCTCGAGGCGCAGAAGGCGGCGGGCAACGCCCGCCAGCTGATCGGCCTGGTCATGGATGAGAAGGGCGTGCTGCGTCACGGCCAGGCGGTGCTCACCGCCAGCGGTGAGGGCGAGATCCTGTCGGGCACCTTCTCGCCGACCCTGGGCAAGGGCATCGCGTTCGCCCGCGTGCCGGGCGGCGAACTGGGCGAGGTCCGCGTGGATATCCGTGGCAAGCAGATTCCGGTCCGCGTGGTGAAGTTCCCGTTCGTGCGCGAAGGCCAGGCCCAGCCCGGCGTGTTGATCGACGGCTGATGCCGTGATGTATCCGGTGCGGACGCGTTCGTGTCCGCGCCGGTTGGTTACACTACCCCCGTTTCTTGACCCCCCCTGATATTCCTCGGAGCAGTCCCATGAGCGAGATCCCCGGCGACCTCAAATTCCTCAAGTCCCACGAGTGGGCACGCGTTGAAGGCAGCGGCCGCGTCACCGTCGGTATTTCCGACCACGCCCAGGGCCTGCTTGGCGACCTGGTCTATGTTGAACTGCCGGAGGTTGGCCAGGAGGTCAAGGCCGGCGAACAGGCTGCTGTGGTCGAGTCGGTGAAGGCCGCTTCGGACGTGTACAGCCCGATCACCGGCACGGTGGTCGAGGTCAATTCGGCCCTGAGCGACAAGCCGGAAACCATCAACGAAGACGCCTACGGCGACGGCTGGATCTATGTCGTCGAAGTGGCCGGCCTGGACGAAGTCAACGACCTGCTGGGTCCGGACGACTACGCCGAGCTGCTGGAAAACGAAGATCACTGATCGTCGTTTCCGCTGAAGAACGGCCGCCCGGTGCGGCCGTTTTTTTTTGCCCGCGCGTCGGGCGCGCGCCGATCGCGTTAGTAGTGCGTGAGGATTGCAGTGCGCGCGCGATGGGCGATGATCGCGACGGCTGGCTCATGACGATCGGTTCGGTGCCGATGCGCGCCGGCGATCTGGTCTGCGCCGACGCGCCAATGGCATGCCGAACAGGTATCCCGGCGGACGTGCGGCGATGTTCAACGGCGAACGCCAGGCGCGAACGTGTTGGTCCCGAACGGTCAAAAGTTTGCGCAGTTACGCAAATCGGGTGGAAAAAAGCGCGGGCAGATGTGAAAAGTTTTGCGGTCTGTTTAAGGTGCGCACGGGGAGTCCTGTGGCAGGGGTGGTGGCATGCGATGCGCGCGTGGCGTTGCAGGACGGCGCACGGCGTTGTTGCGATGTCGCTACACGAAAGTGCTTCTTTTAAGTGCTTTTCTTTTCTGTGTTGCCTGTGTTCGGTTGCGTGGGGTGTTCGCGGTGGCGTTGGCATGGCGCTCTCGTCGGCTCGATGACGGGTACGCAGAGGGGGCCGCGGCAGGGTGCCGGTGTGAAAATTTTTCGCCGGGGTTGTTGACAGTGAAAAAAAGCGTGATTAGGTTTCGCCTCAGCAGACCTTGCCTGCGAACAGAGTGAGCAGAATCGACATCAAGTCGCGAAGCACAACCTGGACATCCACCTCGCGTCCGATGACGGTGGAGATGGCTTCGCTTCCTTCAGCGAACCGCAAGACCCTTCCTGATCCGATATCTGCCTGGCCGCATGTGGCAGGTGTCTCCGTATCCGTCACGACGCGCATGACGCGACGGCGGTCCCCGCGACGCAGCAACGGCGGGTTTGCTTTACCTGGGCGTTTCCACTCCATAGATCACTGACGAGGAGCCATCCCATGGCAACCAAGAAAGCTGCGAAGAAAAAGCCGGCCGCCAAAAAGGCAGCCAAGAAGGTCGCTAAAAAGGCGACTGCCAAGAAGGCCGTGAAGAAGGTAGCCAAGAAAGCCGCTGCCAAGAAGACGGTGAAGAAGGCGGCCAAGAAGGCGACCGCTCGCAAGGCAGCCGTAAAGAAGACGGCCAAGAAGGCCGTGAAGAAGACGGCAAAGAAGGCTGCGACCAAGAAGACCGCAAAGAAGGCAGTGAAGAAGACGGCGAAGAAGGCCGTCAAGAAGACGGCGAAGAAAGCCGTCAAGAAGACTGCAAAGAAGGCAGCTGCCAAGAAGACCGCGAAAAAGGCGGTAAAGAAGACGGCCAAGAAGGCGACCCGCAAGGTAGCCAAGAAGGCCGCTCCGAAGAAGGCTGCCAAGAAGACCGCCAAGAAGGCCACCCGCAAGGTAGCCAAGAAGGCCACCGCCAAGAAGGCGACTGCCCGCAAGGCTCCGGCCAAAAAGGCATCCGCGAAGAAGGCAGTGAAGAAGGTCGCAAAGCGCAAGCCGGCCGTTCGCAAGAAGAAGGCCGCGCCGGTCGCGCTGCCGGCAACCCCGGCACCGCTGATCTGAGTTTTTCCCGATAGCCGTACCTGAGACTCCTTCCCTGGCAGCCCAGCGGGGAAGGAGTTTTTTTATGGGCGATACCAAAAAACCAAAAAAAAGGCGGCCATCCGGCCGCCTTTTTCGATGCCACCTGCGGGCGGGATCAGCGCGGTGAAGCGACCGCGCGGTTCGACGAGACACCCTTGCGCTTGCCTTGCGGGGCGGCGTCTTCGGCCATCAGGTTGTCGCTGCCGAAGTCGGTGTCCACGTCCAGCCAGCGCTGGGTCGGCAGGCCCATGGCCTGGTCCAGTACGGTGGGCAGCAGGCCGCTGGGCAGGCTGCTTTCGCCGTTCCACATGATGGCAATGCCGAGGTCGCGCTCGGGCACCAGGGCGACCAGGCCGCGATAGCCCTGGACGGCACCGGCGTGGAAGATCACTTCATGGCCGGCGTAATCGAAGGTGCGCCAGCCAAGCGCGTAGCCGGCCGAGTTGAGGCGCTCGCGGCGCCAGCCCGAGCGCATCTCACCGGGAGTGCTGATCAGGCTGGCATGCAGCGTGGCCAGCAACGGAGCGGGCAGTACGTCGGGGCGATGGCCGGTGTGTGCCAGCAGCCACTGCGCCATGTCGCTGGCACTGGCGTTGACGCCGGCGGCCGGGGCGAGGCGGTAGTAGGTCGGCTTGGGCGTGAGCGCGACCCAGCCATTGCGGCTGCGCACATGCGGGCGTGCCCAGCGCGAGCTGGCCTGGATGCCGGCCAGGCCAAGGCTGGCATCGTCCATGCCCAGCGGCTTGAACAGGCGACGCTCGACGGACTGTTCGTAGAAGCTGCCGGAGGCGGCGTAGACCACATCACCGATCAGGCTGAAGGCCACGTTCTGGTAGGCGTAGCAATCGCCGGGCAGGCACTTGAGCGAGGTGGCCGCCAGCTTGTGGGTGAGTGTGTAGTACTCGGCGTTGGCTTCGACGTCGCGGTCATAGGCGTTGTAGGGCAGGCCGACGCGGTGGCTGAGCAGATCGGCCACGGTCAGGCGCTCGGTTGCTTCGGGCGTGCTCAACTGGAAGCCGGGCACGTAGTCGGTGACCTTGCTGTCCCAGCGCAGGGTGCCATCGTTGACCAGCAGGCCGGCCATGGTGCCGGCGAAAGCCTTGGACAACGAGGCCAGGCGGAACACGGTGTGGGCATCGACCTGCTGCGGATTGTTGACGTCGGTGACACCGTAGCCGCGCGCGCTGAGCACGCGGCCGCCCTGCACGATGGCAACCGCCATGCCCGGCACGCGCTCGCCGTAGGTGAGCTGCTGCGCCATCGATTCGATCGAGGCCACGTTGAAACCCTGCGCGGGCGGCTGCACTTTCAGGCCGGCCGGCGTGGTGCGATACGCGGCAGGCTGGGTATGCGGGGCGGCGGTCGGCGCCGATTCCTCGATGTTGACCGGGAACCCGGCGGGCGCAGCGGCGGGTGTCTGTGCAGTGGAAGACATGGCGATGGGCATCAACATGCCCAACAACCCGGTTGCCGCCGAACGGATCGGTCGGCGCCTGTTGTTCTGGTTCATCGTATGGGTGCCCGTGCGCGACTGCTGTGACCGATTCTAGCGCCGCTTTTCGTGATTGCACAAACGAATCGAAGATGAATGCGTATCGCGTTGAAAACGCGTGGGTTTTGCCAATCCCGAGCGGATCCGGCGCGCCGGGGGGAGGGCGGTCCAGCGCACCCCTGTTCAGGCAGTGGCGGCGGTCCGGATCCAGTGTGCGGCCCGCTCGGCGATCATCATGGTCGGTGCATTGGTATTGCCGCTGATCAGGCGCGGCATCACCGAGGCGTCCACCACCCGCAGCCGTTCGGTGCCGTGCACGCGCAGGGTGCCCGGATCGACCACCGCCTCGGCATGCTGCCCCATCGCGCAGGTCCCGACCGGGTGGTAGATGGTCTCGGCCTTGGCCCGGATGAAGGCTTCCAATGCTGCGTCGTCCAGCGCGTTGTGCGCGGGGAACACCGGCGCGCCGCGCCAGCGGTCAAACGCAGGCTGCTGCAGGATCCTGCGCGACAGCCGGGCGCATTCAAGCATCATCTTCAGATCGTGGCCGGCGGCGTCACCCAGGTAGTTGGCGTGGATGCGCGGCGGTGAGCGCGCATCGGCATCACGCAGGCGCAGCTGCCCGCGGCTGTGCGGGTGCAGCGGGCAGGCATGCAGCGTATAGCCATCGCCCGGCAACCGGTGGCGGCCGTGGTTGTCCAGCATCGCCGGGACGAAATGGAACTGGATGTCGGCGCGGGCCTCCGTAGCCAGCGACGAGCGGGCGAAGCCGCCGGCCTCGGCCAGGTTGCTGGTGCCGGCGCCGCGGTGGCCGCGCAGGAAGTAGTCCACGGCGATGCGCAGTTCGCTGCTGCGGTCGTAGCTGACACCCGGGCCGGTGTGCACGACGGTGCAGATGTCCAGGTGGTCCTGCAGGTTGCGGCCGACACCGGGCAGATCCACGCGCGGGGTGATGCCGTGGCAGCGCAGCGTGTCCGCCTCGCCGATGCCGGAGAGCATCAGCAGGTGCGGGGAGTGGATGGCGCCGGCGCTGAGGATCACCTCCGCGCCCGCGCGTGCGTGGAGGTGGTGCGCGCCACGCCGATAGTGCGCGCCGGTCGCCGTCGTGCCCTGGAAACTCAGCGCGGTCGCCTGCGCCCCGGTGAGCACCGTCAGGTTGCGCCGGTGGCGTGCCGGGCGCAGATAGGCGTCCGCGCTCGAACACCGTGCACCGTCGCGCTGGGTGACCTGGTACAGCCCGACGCCGAGCTGCTGGTCACCGTTGAAGTCCGCATTGTGGGGATGGCCGGCCTGCTGTGCGGCGGCGATGAAAGCGGCCGACAGGGGATTGTGGTGGCGCAGGTCGGACACCGACAGCGGTCCTGCGGCGCCGTGCAGCGCGCTGGCACCGCGGCTGTTGCGCTCGCTGTGCAGGAACCAGGGCAGCACCTGGTCCCAGCCCCAGCCGATGGCGCCACCCGCTTCCCAGCCGTCGTAGTCGGCCGGTACGCCGCGCACGTAGCACATCGCATTGATCGAACTCGAGCCCCCCAGCACCTTGCCGCGCGGCCACCACAGGCGACGGCCCTCCAGTGCAGGCTCCGGCTCGGTCTCCAGGTTCCAGTTGATGCGGCGGTTGTTGACCAGCCGCGCCAACCCGGCCGGCATATGGATGAAGGGGTTGGTATCGCGCGGGCCCGCTTCCAGCAGCAGTACCCGGCAGGCCGGGTCTTCGCTGAGCCGGTGGGCCAGCACGCAGCCGGCAGAACCGGCTCCAATCACGATGTAGTCGTACATGCCGCTCCTTGCCGGGGTGCGCACCGAGCATAAGACAGGTTGGGGCAGGCAGGGGCTGCGGGGTGCGCCACGCAGCGTTGCGCCGATGGGCGTGCCGGAGGCTGGCGATGTTGCGGTGCATCGTTTACCTTGCGCGCTTCGACGCCCGGAGTTCCCCACATGCTGCCGTTGCAACGCCCCTTGTCCGCGCAGAGCGGGCAATGACCGCGGCGACCGGGACCGGCACGGCAGCCGGTGGGATGCTGAGTGCGTGGCGGCGTTCGCCGCCGCTGATCTGGGCTTCGCTGTACTTCTTCTGCCTGCTCAGCGGCTACTACGTCCTGCGCCCGGTGCGCGAAGCGATGGCGGCCTCGTCGGATCTGCAGACCGTGTTTCCGCTGCCGCTGATCCAGTGGTTCGCCGGGCACGGGATCGCCCTGCAGGACTTCGTGCTGCAGTTCCTGTTCACCTGCGTGTTCTTCATCATGCTGGTGCTGCAGCCGCTGTACGGCGCGCTGGTGAGCCGCTATCCGCGCCGGGTGTTCCTGCCGGCGGTGTATGGGTTCTTCATTGTCACCCTGCTCGGCTTCTACGTGATGTTCGAGACCGGCGTGCCCGGGCGGGGGATGGCGTTCTTTTTCTGGATCACCGTCTTCAACCTGTTTGCGGTGGCCGTGTTCTGGAGCTTCATGGCCGACGTGTTCTCCAACGTGGAGGCGCGCGCGTATTACGGCTATCTCGGCGCGGCCGGGACGATCGGCGCATTCCTTGGGCCGATCATCACCTCGGCGCTGGTGCAGCGGGTCGGCATCGCCAATCTGATGCTGGTCTCGGCCGGCTTCCTGTTGATCTGCCTGGGCTGCATCTGGCGGCTGCGGCTGTGGGCGGTGGCACGCGAACAGGAGCGGCAGCTGGTTTCCGGTGAGACGCCGATGGGCGGCAGCGTGTTCGATGGCCTGAAGCTGATCGTGCGTGAGCCGATGCTGCGCTGGCTGGCGCTGATGGTGCTGTTCGGCGTGGGCGTAGGCACGATGCTCTACAACGAGCAGGCCTCGATCGTGCGCCGCCTGTACCCAGATGCAGCGGCAAGCACGGCGTTCTTTTCACGCGTGGACCTGGCGGTGAACACGCTGACCCTGATCATCCAGCTTGGCTTCACGCGCTGGTTGCTGTCGCGGTATGGGATCGCCCCGGCGCTGTTGATTCCCGGCGTGGCGATCATCATCGGGTTCTCGATCCTGGCGGCCTCCCCGTTGCCCTTGATGGTGGCGATGGTGCAGGTCATGACCCGCGCCAGCGAATTCTCGCTGGCCAAACCGGCGCGCGAGACGATCTACACCCGTGTGGACCGCCAGTGGCGCTACAAGGCCGGCGCGGCGATCGACACCGTGGTCTACCGCGGTGGCGATCTGACCTTCGCCTGGGTGCACAAGGGACTGTCCCTGTTCGGTTCGCACATTGTGTTCGTCGGTGGGCTGGTCGTGGCCGGGGCGATGACCGTCGCAGCATTGGGCCTACTGCGCGAGGAAAAGAAGCTGCCGGGCGAGCGTCCGGAGTAAGCTCTCTGCAGTCTTCCAGGAACCTGAGCCCATGTATTGGATCGCGCTGTCGTTGACCCTGTTGGTCGCCCTGCTGCACGTGTATTTCCTGGTCCTGGAAATGTTCCTGTGGACCAAGCCGCTGGGATTGAAGACCTTCCGCAATACGCCGGAAAAGGCGCAGGCCACGCGGGTGCTGGCGGCCAATCAAGGGCTGTACAACGGCTTCCTTGCCGCGGGCCTGTTGTGGGGCCTGTTCGATCACCTGCCGATGCTGGTGAACTTCATGCTGGGCTGCGTGATCGTGGCCGGCTGCTATGGCGCGTACAGCGTCAACAAGCGGATCTTCTTCATCCAGGCGGTGCCGGCGATCCTGGCCGTAGCGGCATGGTGGATGGTGCCGGCCTGACCGGGGGGTAGAGCCACCCCATGGGTGGCTGCGCGGCACCGATCAACGCTTGACCGGCGACACCCACATGGCGATCCGTGCCTCGAACACGGCCGTGCCGGCGTCATCGCGCACCTGCACCTTCACCGGCAGCGCGTAACCCGCCTCGGCCGCCACGATCGGCTGCTCCGGCGTGGCCACGGCATACTGGGTGCCCGTTGCCTTGGCCAGGTACTGCACCTCCATGCCCTTCGGGATCCAGCGCATGCCCTTGGGCAGCGAGGCATCCACCATCAGCCCGGCGGTGAGCTCAGCCAGGTTGCACAGCGCGATCGCGTGCACCGTGCCGATGTGGTTGGTGACCTTGCGCCGGTGCGCGATGCGGCCTTCGCAGCGGCCCGGTTCGAGCAGCGTGATGCGCGGGGCGATGCTGGCGAAGTAGGGCGCCTTGACGCACACCGCGCGCGAGAACAGCCAGTTGCCGGCAGGCCAACGCTGCATGCGGCGGTAAAGCGTGAGCAGTGGAGCGGACATCGGGGGTCTCCCTAAAGAAACGGCGGACCGAAGTCCGCCGTTGTGGTTTACCTGGTGGCCGGGATCACGCGGCCTGCGACTGCGCGTCCTTCTGCTGGCGCTTGTAGTAGCCCGCCGAGCGCAGTTCTTCCGGATCGAAGTCGTCCACGGTGATCGTTTCCAGGGTGAGCGTGCGCAGCTCTTCGAGCAGGGTGCGTTCGTCCTGGGTGATCACACCTTCGGCCACGGCTTCGTCCAGCTGGGTAACGAAGTCCAGCGCCTCGATGCCCTTGGTTTTGAGCGCCTTGATGAACTTGCGCTCCACCGGCTCGGCCATGATCGCCTTGGACAGGTAGCTGTTGATGCGGCCACCCGGGTTGTTCTCGCACGGGGTCAGGAACACGCCACTGGCCAGACGGTCGCGGGCCTCGTTGGGCGCCATCAGCAGCGCGGCCACGCGGTGGCCGAGGCGGTCGCCCGGGGCTTCGGCACGGCGGCCGAACGGGAAGATCAGCGCCCACATCAGCCAGCCGATCGGGCGCACCGGGAAGTTGCGCAGGGCGGCCGACAGCGATTCTTCGATCTTGTGCACGCTGTCATGGAAGGCCCAGGCCAGCAGCGGCTGGTCGGCGGCCGGGGCGCCTTCGTCGTGGTAACGCTTGAGCATGGCGCTGGTCATGTAGATGTGGCTCAGCACATCGCCCAGGCGGCCGGACAGCGATTCCTTGAACTTCAGCTTGCCGCCCAGCGTCATCATCGAGATGTCGGCCATCAGCGCCAGGTTGGCCGAGTAACGGTCCAGCTTGCGGAAGTAGCGGCGGGTGTAGGCATCGCCCGGGGCGGCACCGAAACGGGCACCGGTCAGGCCGAACCAGAACGAACGCACGGCGTTGGAGATGCCGTAGCGGATGTGGCCGAACAGGCTGCGATCGAATTCCTGCAGGCCGGCGCGGGTGTCCGGATCCTGCGCGGCCTTCATTTCCTTGAGCACCCACGGGTGGCACAGGATCGCACCCTGGCCGAAGATCAGCAGGCTGCGGGTCATGATGTTGGCGCCTTCCACCGTGATCGCGATCGGCGCGGCCTGCCAGCTGCGGCCGGCGAAGTTGCGCGGCCCCAGGATGATGCCCTTGCCGCCGATCACATCCATCACGTCCGAGATCACTTCACGGCTCATGGTGGTGCAGTGGTACTTGGCGATGGCCGACGGCACCGACGGCACGTCGCCGCGGTCCACCGCCGCCGCCGTGGCCTGGCACAGCGCGCTGATCGCGTAAGCCTTGCCACCGATGCGGGCGAGCGCTTCTTCCACGCCCTCGAAGCGGCCGACCGACAGGCCGAACTGCTTGCGGATGCGGGCATAGGCACCGGTCACCACCGCACCGGCCTTGGCACCGCCACTGGCGGTGGAGGGCAGGGTGATGGAGCGGCCGACGGCCAGGCACTCGTTGAGCATGTTCCAGCCCTTGCCGGCCTTCTCGGCGCCGCCGATCAGCTGGGTCAGCGGGATGAAGACATCCTTGCCGCGGATCGGGCCGTTCTGGAAGGTCGAGTTGAGCGGGAAGTGGCGACGGCCGATTTCCACGCCGGCGGTATCACGCGGCAGCAGCGCCAGGGTGATGCCGATGTCGCGGGTGCTGCCGATCAGGCCATCCGGGTCGTACATGCGGAAGGCCAGGCCGATCAGCGTGGCCACCGGGGCCAGGGTGATGTAGCGCTTGTCGAAGGTGAGCTTGACGCCGAGCACCTGCTCGCCGTTCCACTCGCCCTTGCAGACGATGCCGTAATCGGGAATCGAGGTGGCGTCCGAGCCGGCGAACGGACCGGTCAGGCCGAAGCAGGGCACTTCACGGCCATCGGCCAGGCGCGGCAGGTACTGGTCCTTCTGTTCCTGGGTGCCGTAATGGTTGAGCAGTTCACCCGGGCCCAGCGAGTTGGGCACGCCGACGGTGGAGCTGACCACGCTCGACACCGAGGCCAGCTTCTGGATCACCTTGTGGTGGGCCAGCGCGCTGAAGCCCAGGCCGCCGTATTCCTTCGGAATGATCATGCCGAAGAACTTGTTCTTCTTGATGAAGCTCCACAGCTCCGGCGGCAGGTCGGCGTAGACGTGGGTGATTTCCCAGTCGTTGACCATCTTGCACAGCTCTTCGACCGGGCCGTCCAGGAACGCCTGTTCCTCAGCGGTGAGCTGCGGCTTGGGGTAGTTGAGCAGGATGTTCCAGTCCGGGTCACCGGTGAACAGCTCGCCTTCGAAACCGACCGAGCCGGTTTCCAGCGCGATGCGCTCGGTCTGCGACAGCGGCGGCAGCACCTTGCGGAACACCTTCATCATCGGCGCGGTCAGCAGCGGCTTGCGGATGAAGGGCAGCAGCAGCGGCACGGCGATCACGGCGACGATGGCCGCGGCCACGATCGTGGCGGTCTGGTTGACGTACGGGATGAACCAGCAGGCGGCCAGCAGCACCAGGCTGATGATCGTCCAGGTGATCAGGCGCATCCGGTGGTAGGCGACGAACGCACCTGCCAACAGGACGACGAGGAAGGGAACGACAATGCTCATGAGCGTGCTCCGGTGACGTGCTCGGTAATGGCGGACGATGCGACGGCGGAGGCCGAGGGCAACACGTCCAGATAGTCCAACACAGTAGCGGTAAAGGCGTTGTTGTCATCACCGGCGACCATATGCGTGGCCTCCGGCAGCTGCACGTGGCGTGCATGTGGCACCAACGCGAGGAACTCGGCCACCGTCTGCGGGGTGACCAGGGTGCTGCGGCCACCGCTGACCAGCAGCAATGGGCATTTCACCTGGCGCGCTGCGTCGGCGAGCGCGTCTTGGTGGTGTTCACTGTCACGCGCCAGTTCGGCGACCAGGCGCGGGTCCCAATGCCAGCGCCAGCGGCCGTGACCGTCCTCGCGCAGCAACGCGCGCAGGGAATCGTCCGACTTGCGCGGGCGGTGCGGCAGGTAGGCGGAGATCACATCGGCCGCCTGCGCCAGCGAGGCAAAGCCGTCGGGGTGTGCGGTCATGAACATCAGGATCTTTTCGACCCCGGCGGTGTCCCAGCGCGGGGTGATGTCCACCAGCACCATCGCCGAGAACAGGCCCGGCCAGCGCGACTCGGCCAGCAAACCGAACAGGCCGCCCATCGAGGCGGCGATCAGGATCGGCGGCTGCGCCTGCTCGCCGGCCAGCACGATCAGATCATCGGCGAACTGTTCGCCGTGGTAAGGGCGTTCGGCCGGATTCCAGTCTGAATCGCCATGGCCGCGTGCGTCGTAGGACAGGGTCTGGTAACCGGCGTCGACCAGCGCGGCCGCGGTGGCATTCCAGGCATGCCGGGTCTGGCCGAAGCCGTGGGCGAACAGCACGGTGCCGCGACGCCCCGGGCCCGACCGGGTGGCGGCCAGCACGGCGTCGTGCGCGCCGGTCAGTCGCTCATCGTCAAAACGGGGCAGAGTAGAAGAAGGAGTGACCATACTCGCTAGTATGGACCTGCCCTGTGCGATGTCAATACTTGGGAGTATGGTGGGGACATCCCTTGTGCGGCGAGGCTCCAGGCGCCCCTGTGTGCATTCACGTACTGCAACCAACCCCGGCGTATGGTTAAATCCACCTATGAATGAACCCGAAGCTTCCGCCGGCGAGCCACGTGCCGGCCGCAACAGCCGCCTCAGTGCCGAAGACTGGGCCCAGGCCGCACTGGATCTGATTGCCGAACAAGGCGTGGGCGCGGTTGCGGTCGAACCGCTGGCGCGGCGCCTGGGTGTCACCAAAGGCAGCTTCTATTGGCACTTCCCCTCGCGCGATGCGTTGCTGCAGGCCGCGTTGGAGCGCTGGGAGCTGTTCGAGCAGGAGCAGGTGTTCGGCAGCCTGGCCGATGTGACCGACCCGCGCGTACGCCTGCGCCAGCTGTTCCAGGTGGTGGCGCATGAAGTGCAGCCGCACATCATCTACAGCGAACTGCTCAAGGCGCTGGATCACCCGATGGTGCGCCCGGTCATCGACCGTGTCTCGCATCGCCGCCTGGAGTACCTGGTCGCCTCGTTCCGCCAGGCGGGGCTGAGCCGGACGGATGCGCAACACCGCGCGCGACTGGCCTATGCGGCCTATGTCGGCTTCCTGCAGCTGTCGCTGCAGCTGCAGCAGCCCAAGCAGGCCCGCGAAGATTTCGAGGCCTATGTGGAGCACGTGATCGAGACGCTGATCCCGCTGGGGTGATCTGATCGCTGCAGGCAAGCAGAAGGCCGCGGAAACGCGGCCTTTT
This sequence comes from Stenotrophomonas sp. TWI1151, assembly GCF_039673135.1. Lineage (NCBI taxonomy): Bacteria > Pseudomonadati > Pseudomonadota > Gammaproteobacteria > Lysobacterales > Lysobacteraceae > Stenotrophomonas > Stenotrophomonas sp. TWI1151. Next base: position 20,211 of record NZ_JBDJLA010000005.1, on the reverse strand, counting down.
TTGTATGCGGCCGTTGGACGGGGCCGCGTGTCGCCACAAAAAACAACGGCCCCTTTCGGGGCCGTTGCATCAGACGTTGTTGATCAGTGGATCGATCAGAACTTCTGCGAGTACTTCATGTACAGGAAGCGACCGATGTCGTAGCCGCCGTAGTACGAGAAGTTCGAGCTCGGCTGCGAGGTCATCATCGGGCCGACCTTGTTGAACACGTTGTTGGCGCCCACGGCGACGGTGGCATTCCACGGGGTGGCATAGGACACCTGCACGTCGTGGAAGGTCACTGCGCCCAGCTCGGTCTGCGGCGAGATCACGCCCAGGGTGTCCGGTGCGCTGTAGGTGGGCAGGGTGCAACGCGTGGCGAAGCGGCAGCTTTCCTTGGTGCCGGAGAAGTAACGCACGTTCCAGTTGACCGACAGGTCGTTCATGCTCCAGCCCAGGCCCAGGTTCGAGCGCACGCGGAAGAATGCACCGAAGCCATTGTTCTGCGACGGCACGGCGTCCACATCGTCCGTGGACTTCTCTTCGTACTTGCCCACGTACGTGGTCGACGACTTGGCCGAGAAGCGGCCGAAATCGGTGTCACGGCTGTAGCTGATGTCGAAGTCGAAGCCTTCGGTTTCGGTGTAACCGGCGTTGCGGTTGCCGTAGTTCAGGGTGCCCACGATGTTGCCGTTGTTCGGGTCACGGCTGAACATCGAGCAGCGCGATTCGATCAGGCGGACATAGCAGTCTTCCATGATCAGGTTCGGGCTGTCGCTGACGATCGTGTTGTCGATGCGGATGCTCCACCAATCCACACCCACGCTCAGGCCGGTGACATAGCTCGGGCTGTACACGAAGCCGACCGTCTTGGACTCGGAGGTTTCCGGGGTCAGGTTCGGGTTCGAGCCGGAGTTGAACGGCACCGGGCTCTGTGCGGCACGGCCGGTCGTCGGGACGAAGCCCTGCGACAGCTGGCGGTAGCCCTGGCCCACATCCTGGACGCAGCGCGCGCTGCCGCGGACGTCGCCGTAGACGCTGTCGCACGGATCGACGAAGTTGGTCGGGAAGGTCTGCGAGGTGCCGCCGTACAGATCACCGATGGTCGGGGCGCGGAAGCCCTCGGCATAGGTGGCACGGACCAGCAGGTCGTCGATCGGACGCCACTTCAGGCCGAACTTGTTGTTGGTGGTGTCACCGAAGCTGGTGAAATCCGAGTAACGGGTGGCCACGTCCAGGGTCAGTTCCTTGGCGAACGCCAGATCCGCCAGGATCGGGATGTTCAATTCCAGGTAGAACTCATCCAGGGCGTAGGAACCCTTGGTCGGACCGGACGCCAGGTTGGTCGAGTCACCCGACTGGGCGATCGCATCCGGGTTGAACGCACCGCTTTCCTTGCGGTATTCATAGCCGACCGCGAAGCCCAGGTCGCCCGCCGGCAGCGGCACGATGGTGCCGGACAGGTTGGCGAAGTAGTTGTGGGTGGTGGTCTTGCCGGTGGCGTGTTCTTCGCGGAACAGGTAGTTCTGCACGTTCGGATCGCCCAGCGAGTACTGGTCGCTGCCTGCGCCGTAGCCGGCATACGGGTTCCACGGCACGCAGCCGGCGATCTCGTTGCCCGGGGTGCCGCAGACGACCTGGCCGGAGGAGTTGAGGAACGACGGACCCACAGCCGCGGCGACGGCCGGGATGTAGAAGTTGCCGTTGTTGATCAGCAGGCTGTCGTTTTCGTTGTACAGCGCGCCGACATCCCAGTTGAAGAAGCGGTCACCGATTTCGAACGAACCTTCCAGTGCCGCGGCGAAACGCCAGGTGGTCAGGGTCGAATCGGTGGTACGCGGGACTTCCCAGCCACGGCGACGGAAGTCGACGTCGTTGGTCTGCGAGTACAGCGGGTTGCCATCAGCATCGACGAAGCTGGCGACGTCGGCCTGGTACAGGTCACGATTGCCGTTCGGGTTGAAGTAGCTGCCATTGCTGACCAGGGTGCGGCTGCCATCCGGATTGGTCTGATAGACCGCGCCGGCCATCGGCACGCCGAAGGCGGACGACTGCAGCGGGTAACCGGCGATCTGACGCTGCGACTGGCGCTTGGTGTAGGACAGGTCCGTGGTGAAGCGGACGTTGTCGGTGATGTCGTAGTTGCCGCTGACGAACAGCGAACGACGCTCCAGCGGGGTCAGCAGGTGCATCTGATCGGACGAACGGCTCTGATCCGCAGCGGTCTGCGGGTGGAAGTCGTTGGCACCGATGGCATCGCTGCCCTGATTGGCGACCGACCAGCCGGCGCTGCGGCGGACCGGGTTGCCCTGGGCGTTGAGCACCAGCGCGCCCGCAGCATTGCGGTTGAACTGGTTGGCAAAGCGGTTGTAGTTACCGTACTGGCCGACCGGGGTCAGCGAGGAGGCCGGATCCCATTCCGGGTAGGTGTCGGCCGTGAACGGACGATCCTTGGCCCACACGCCTTCTTCCTTGTGGTACTCGGCGCCGACGGTCAGCGAGCCTCGGTCACCGGAGAAGCCCATGACGAAGTCGTAGGTTTCCTTTTCGCCATCGCCCTGGCTGTACTGGCCCTTGTAGACGTTCGCTTCCAGGCCGTCGAAGTTCTTGCGGGTGATGATGTTGATCACACCGGCCATCGCGTCCGAACCGTAGATCGACGAGGCGCCGTCCTTCAGCACGTCGATGCGCTCGACCATCGAGGTCGGGATGATGGAGATGTCCTGGTAGCCGTCCGGGCTGATGCCCAAGCGCTTGCCATTGACCAGCACCAGCGTGCGCTGTGCGCCCAGGTTGCGCAGGTCGATGTACTGACCACCGGCTTCCTGGTTGGAGGTCAGCGGCGAGGCGCGGCTGAAGTTCGGGCTACCGGCGGCCGAAATGTTCTGCAGGATGTCGCCGACCGAGCTGAAGCCCTGGTTCTGGATATCTGCACGCGAGATGGTCAGCACCGGCTGCGCGGTCTCGACGTCAACCTGGCGGATGCGCGAACCGGTGACCGAGATGCGGTCCAGATTGGTGGTGCCAGTGGCTTCCTGGGCGACGGCGCTGCCGGTGCCGGCAGCGCTGGCGATCAGCGCGAGGACGACGGCGTCACGCAGTTTGTTGCTGTTGCGATTCATTGGGCTCTCTCTCCAAGTTGACTTGGGTGCAACGTGTTGGGATGGGCTTCAGCGCGGGGACGAAAGGCGTTCCCAATCCGTGAAGCTGACTCGATAGTAACCACGTGCAACTAAAAATTAAAGAGCCGTTAATGTTCCATGTGATTTAGGTGAAATTCGGCAAAGCCTTTGCAGCATAAGGCTCTAAGCGATATCTGCCGCCCAAAACGTCTCATTTGTTAAGATTTTTGTTAAAAAAATTTCACCCTGAATGGGCCGTGTGCGCCCTTGACAGGCAGCCCAAACGAAAAAGGGCGCCTCGTGGAGGCGCCCTTTGGATGACGTGTATTGACGGGTCGTCGCAAAGACAGGTCAGAGATCTTGCTCGTACCGCACGTAGGGGACGGTGCCCTCGTCCGTGCTCTCGTTGCGGGGGGCGAACGGGTTCTTGCCGCGGGTGACCACGTTCTCGGCGCCCACGGTGAGCTGCCCGCTCCACGGCGTGCGCCAGGTCAGGCCGACCCCCAGGCCTTCCCACTTGCCGGGCTGGCCCGGAACATCGACCACGCGGCCGATGATGTTGCCGCTGAAGTTGCCATAGCCGGCACCGATGGTGAGGCTCTTGCTGTCCCAGCGGTCCACGATCGCCGGCGAGGCGTCCGCGATGGGGACCAGACGCGCCTTGGCATAGGTGCCGCCGATCGAGACGAAGCCCTCGCGGCCGATGTTCTTCTGCCCGAAGACGGTCAGGTCGTTCTGTTCGGCGCGCAGCGAAGGCGATTTGTTCGGGCCAGCCAGCCACGCGGGCAGGGTGTCGCGGCCGCTGCCGGCGGTGATGCCCACGCGGCCGCCAGGCCGGTTGAACGCGGCGGTGCCACTGACGCGGCGGCTGAGCGTGTTGTCTTCCTCATCGCCCAGTGTCGCCAGCATGCAATGGCTGGCCAATCCGCTGATGCTCGTCCCGCGACTGCTGTTGCACAGCAGACCCAGCGAGTCACCCGAGGACAGGCCGAAGGCCGCGTCCAGGGAGCTGCGGCCGAAATGCCAGCGCGCACCGACCGCCTGCTCGCCGGTGGGTTCCAGATACAGCAACGCCTCCACCTTGCCGCTGCCCTTGTTCCAGACCGGCAACACGGTGCCGTCCTGCTTGCCCTTGGCCTGCGCATGCGCGCCCGAGATCGCGCCTAGGGCGATCATCAGGGCCAGCGGTAGACGCAGAAGGGAATGCATGGGAACTCTCAGACAAGCGCGGTGAACACAAGTTCCCGCCGAAGCGGGACATTGATCCTAGGGCGTTTATGATTTCTTAACAAGTCTTGGTTCTCCCCAGAACAAAACGCTTGCCAAGTTTACTGAAGCCGTTCAGGTGCCGGCGAGGATACATCCATCTCGCGGAACAGTATGTCGAATTCCGTCAACGGAAAGTGATACTCCTGCCCGCAGAATTCGCACCGCACTTCCACCGCGCCGGTTGGCTCGGCGGCAGCCCGGGCCTCTTCCTCGCCAATCGACTGCAACATGCCTGCCACCCGCTCGCGCGAGCACGAACAGGCGAAGCGCAGGGCCTTGTCGCCGAGCAGTTCCGGCGTCTCTTCATGGAACAGACGGTGCAGCAGATCGTGGCCCGGTACCTCCAGCAGTTCCTGCTTGCCCAGGGTCTCGAACAGCGCGCTGGCACGCGACCAGCCGTCCTGGTCGCCTTCATCGCCCGGCAGCTTCTGCAGCAGCAGGCCTGCGGCGCGGGTGCCGTCGGCGGCCAGCAGCAGCCGGGTGGGCAGCTGTTCGGACTGGCGGAAATAATCCTCGAAGGCTTCGTCCAGACCGGCTGCGGTCAGGCCGACCAGGCTCTGGTAGCGCTGCGGTTCGCGCGGGTCCAGGCCGGGGTTTTCGATGGTGATCGCCAGCAGCGCGTCCTCGCCCAGCGCGGTCAGGTCCCGCGGGGCGTCGCCGCCGCCGTCGGCCAGCTGGACGATGCCGCGCAGCGTGCCGACCGCGGTGCACTCGGCGAACAGGGTACGCATCGCGGTGTTGCTGCGCAGCTGGATCGACAGCCGGCCATCGACCTTGGTGTGGCCGGTGAACAGCGCCGAGGCCACGCTGGCCTCGCCGAGCAGTTCAGCGGCGCCCGGCGGATAGACCGCGTGGGACAGGATCTCCCGCCAGGTGTCATCGAGGTGCACGTGCACGCCGCGGACGCCGGCATCGGGGAGCAGGAAACGGACAAGGGAGTCGGATTGGGCGGTCATCGGTTCGGTGGCTGCGCGAAAGGAGTGCCGGTTGCCGGATAATGCGCCGACAACCGTGCAAGTAAAGGATGCACCAGTAATGGGGGCAGAGCGCAGCAACCTCAAGGTCGAGCCGGACCTGGAACCGTCACGTCCGCGCCGCTGGCACTGGAAGCGCCTGCTGTGGCTGCCGGTACTGTTTGTCGGCTTCAGTGTGCTGCAGGTGCTGGCCCTGCGTTTCATCGACCCGCCGGTGTCCAGCGTGATGCTGTGGCGCTACGGCGAAGCGTTGGGGGAGGGCGACTGGAGCTACCGGCTGCACTACCAGTGGCGCGACCTGGACCAGATGGCGCCGAGCCTGCCGATTTCGCTGGTGGCCGCCGAGGACCAGCGCTTCCCGGAGCACAACGGCTTCGACCTGCAGGCCATCGAGAAGGCGCGCGACCACAACGCACGCGGCGGCCGCCTGCGCGGGGCCAGCACGATCAGCCAGCAGGTCGCCAAGAACCTGTTCCTGTGGCAGGGCCGCAGCTGGATCCGCAAGGGCCTGGAGGTCTGGTACACCGTGTTGATCGAAGCGCTGTGGCCGAAGTCGCGGATCCTGGAGATGTACGCCAACATCGCCGAGTTCGGCGACGGCATCTATGGCGCGCAGGCCGCGTCCCGGCAGTACTGGAACAAGGACGCGTCGCGGCTGAGCCCGGCCGAAAGCGCGCGGCTGGCAGCGGTGCTGCCATCACCGCGACGTTACAACGCGGCCCAGCCCGGACCCTACGTCCAGCGCCGCGCGACATGGATCCAGCGGCAGGCGCGGCAGTTGGGCGGGAGTGGTTACCTCAGCGAGGATTGAGCGTTCATGAACGTGATTGGCTGACGCTACAATCGCCGCATGAACAGCCCACGCCTGACCGTCGTCGTCGCCGCCCACAATGAAGCGCTTGCCTTGCCGATGCTGCACCCACGGCTGCGTGCGGTGCTCGATGGACTGGAAGGTATCGACGGCCGCGTGCTGTATGTGGACGACGGCAGTACCGATACGACATGGGACGTCATGCAGGGATTGGCCGCTGCCGACGGCTGCGTCGGCGTGCTGCGGCTCTCGCGGAATTTCGGCAAGGAAGCGGCGCTCACCGCCGGGCTGGATTTCGTCGACGACGGTGCGGTGATGATCCTCGATGCCGATGGCCAGGATCCGCCGGAACTGATTCCCGAGTTCGTCGCGCTGTGGCAACAGGGCTATGACAACGTGTACGGCACGCGCCTGGTGCGCGATGGCGAAAGCTGGCTCAAACGGTCTACAGCCAAGGCGTTCTACCGGGTGATCGGGCGGCTGTCCAAGACACCGATTCCGGCCGATACCGGCGACTTCCGCCTGTTGTCGCCGCGCGCGCTGCAGGCGCTGGGTCAGCTGCGTGAGCGCCACCGCTTCATGAAGGGGCTGTTCGGCTGGGTGGGCTTCCGGCGCAAGGCCCTGCCTTACCACCGCCATGCGCGGCTGGTCGGGGAGAGCAAGTTCGGGTTCTGGCGGCTGTGGAACTTCGCGTTGGAAGGGATCACCGGCTTTTCGACCGCGCCGCTGCGGGTGACCACCTATCTGGGCCTGGCAGCGGCGAGTTTCGCGTTCCTGTTTGCGCTGGTCGTGGTGCTGAAGGCCGCGCTGTACGGCGACCGTGTCGCTGGGTGGCCAACGATGATGGCGGTGATCCTGTTCCTTGGCGGGATACAGCTGATCGCGCTGGGCCTGATCGGTGAATACCTGGGCCGGCTGTACGAAGAATCCAAACAGCGCCCGCTGTACCTGATTGACACCTGGCAGGCCCCGTTCGTGGCAGACTCGGCCCTGCATCCCATCGGTGGAGAGCAGCGAGATGACCACGGTACGACAGCTGTTGGAAGGCAAGTCCCCTGAGGTATTCGCAGTCGCCCCGACGTCGGCGGTGATCGACGCCATCCGGTTGATGGCTGAAAAGGGCATCGGCGCGGTTCTGGTGATGGAAGGCCGGCACCTGGTCGGCATTCTGTCCGAGCGCGATTACGCGCGGAAGATCGTGCTGCACGAACGCTCCTCACGCACAACCGAAGTCCGCGAGATCATGACCCCCAAGGTGGTGACCGTCGCGCCAGGCGAGCAGGTCGAGCACTGCCTGCAACTGGTGACCGATTACCGCATCCGCCACCTTCCGGTGGTCGATGGCAACGGGGTCCTCGGCGTGATCTCGATCGGCGACCTGGTCAAGTCGGTGATCGACGAACAAGCACAGAAACTCGATCAGCTCCAACAGTACATCGTCGCCGGTTGAGCGTGGATCCTTGCTGGCCGGCATGCCGGCCATGAGTCGGCATCCGGCCAGAATGGGCCGGAATCACTTGGCGTAGCGGCCACCGCAGTTGCTGTCCTCGCCCGGCCCGGTTTCGATCGTCGCCAGCAGCGCGGCGGGCGGGGCAATGCTGCCCAGCGCCAGGGCGATCGCCCCGCGGATGCCCAGCGCCTTGAAGTCCGGCCGGAACGAGGGATCCTTGAAGGTTCCGCCGATGCGCAGCGGCGAGCGCAGCGCCAGGATGCTCATGTCCTTCGGGCGCGGTCGCAGCAGCAGATCCAGCTGTTCCTGTTTCAGATCCACCTTGCCCTCGCCAAGGATCAGGGTGTCAGTGGTATCGAAGGCGAGCGAACGCGACTGCATCACGCCGTTGGTCACCCCGAAGTCGCCCCACGCGCAACGCAGTGGAATCTGCTTGTCACCGGTGAACAGGAACTTCACCGATTCGGCGACATCCAGCCCGGCCAGTTCCATGATCAGATTGCCGACATGGCCGCGGCCGATGCCGACCGCCACGGTGCCATCGGAACTGCCAAGCATGGCCGCGACGGAGTTGCCCTGGCCGGTCAGGTTGACGTCGCCACTGATACCGCCGGAGGCCTGCTCGGCCAGCTTCGCATCGGGGAACAGCTTGCCCAGCTGCACCTTGCGGATGGTGGCCTGCAACTGCGTGGAAATGGCCTGCTTGCGGGCATCCATCCGGATCGTGCTGCGGATATCGCCGCCGGCCACACCAAAGTTGAGCGGTTCCAGGCGCAGCAGCCCGTCGTTGAGCTTGAGGTGCGCATCCATGTCATCCAGCGGCAGGGCCGGCGAGTTGATCCGTTGCGCTTTCCAGCGCACATCGGCATCCATCGCGCGCAGCTTGGACAGGTTGTAGGGTGTATCCGGCAGTACCTTGGCACGGGCCGCCAGCGCGGCGGCCTTCGCCTTCTGCTCGGCATTGGCCGATTCCCCCGCGCCGGTCTTCGGCGGCGCCCCGATGAAGCCGGCCAGGTCGTCGAAGTCCAATCGCTTGGACACCAGATCCGCCTTCAGGAATGGCCGGTCACCGCTCACATCGATCTGCGCGGTCCCGCCCAGATCGCTGTCACCGGCCGTGCCCGTGAAATTCTCATAGCGCCAGATCGCGTTGTCGCGCTTGAGCTGTCCCTTGAGCTTGTACGGCGGCGTGGAGGGCATGGCGACCCCGATCAGCGGGTACAGATCCTCCATATCCTGGCCACTCAGCATCAACTCCAGATTGAACACCCGCAACTGGAAAGGATTGGTCAACGTCCCACTGGCGATCGCATGCGTATCCCCGGCGCGCCCATCCAGATGGATGCGGAACGGATGGCCGGTATTGGTCAGCTCGAGCGGCGACTCGGTATTGCCCTCCAGCGAGAACGGATTGCCCTGCCAGCGCCCTTTGCCCTTCACCAGCAGCGGCGGACCACTGTCCTTGTCGCGTGGCTTGCCACTGTCGAGCGACACCAGCACATCGGTCCGGCCCGCCGCATCCCGGAACTGCAGCCGCCCATCATCGACCAACAACCGCTGCAGCACCGGCGGATCACCGTCGCTCGGCCCCAGGAAATCCCAATTGCCCGGCTGATTCTTCTCCGGCGCGGTTTCCAGCAACAGATCCGGCCGCGTCAAGCGGATCTCCGGAATCCGCACCTGCCCACGCAGCAGCGGCCACACCCGCAGATCGATCTCCACCCGATCCGCCGTCGCCATCTGCGGCTGCTTGGCCCACGTCGCATTGGCAAAGGTCAGCCCATCACCGCGCACCGTCGTCACCCGACCCAGATCGACATCCAGATCGCCCGTGATATGGAACTCACGCGCGGTCTTGGCCTGCACCGCCCGCTCCACCGGTCCCTTGAACCAGTTCCAATCCCACAATGCGATCAGGATCAACAGCGCAGCGAACAGAAACACCAGGATCGCCAACCACCGCTGCCCCCGCTTGCCAGGACGACGCCAGCGCCAGCGGGAACGGGAAGGGGCATCGGACGGAACAGGGGAGGGCACAGTATTCACATCCCCATGGTTGCCCTTGCATCGTGCAGGCAGCGCGAAGCATTGGTAAGGGTACTGTCAGGGTGAGGCGTGTCGACCGTCGGCGCCGCCGTTGTCGATGACTGCTCCAGGCGCGGTGCGTCGGCCATGCTTGGCATCCGGTCCAACCAGGATTCTGACCTTCTCAGGCCACCGGCCAAGGGTGAGCGGGGCGGTGCGGGTGGGTTGGCGGGACCATGAGCGCCATGGATGGCGCGACATGAGCCTCCAGGGACGGATTCACGGCGTGTCCCGCCGACCCACCCGTGCCGACCCCGCCTGGCGCATTCCTGACGCCCGAGTCGCTCTTGGTCTTGCTCTTGCCGTTGCCGTTGCCGTTGCTGTTGCTAGTCCTGGTGCTAGTGCTAGTGCTAGTCCTAGTGCTAGTGCTAGTGCTAGTCCTAGTGCTAGTGCTAGTGCTAGTGCTAGTCCTAGTGCTAGTGCTAGTGCTCTCGCTGGTCCGGGTGCCGTCGCACTTGCCTGGCAGAAAACAGCACTCAGAGAATCTGCGCCGTCACCGCAACGAAGTGGCACACACTCCCACCGATCACGAACAGATGCCAGATCGCATGCGAATACGGCACCGACTCCCGGTGATAGAACACCGTCCCCAACGTATAGAACACCCCGCCGGCCAACAGCCACCCCAGCGTCCACGCATCCAGCGAATGCCACATCGGCTTGATCGCCACCATCACCATCCAGCCCATCGCGATATAGATGATCGTCGACAGCAGCTTGAACCGGCCCGTGTAGAACAACTTGAACACCACCCCGAACAGCGCCAGCGCCCAGATTGCCGTGAACATCCCCCAGCCCCACGGACCCCCGCGCAGACCGATCAGCGTGAACGGCGTGTACGTACCGGCGATCAACAGGTAGATCGCACAGTGATCGAACACCTTCAGCCGGCCCTTGGCGACCGGATGCTGGATCGCGTGATAGAGCGTGGACGCCGTATACAACAGCAACAGCGCCACCCCGAAGACGATCGCACTGGCCAGCTGCCAGCCGTCGCCATAGATGGCGGCCAGGGTGATCAGTACCGCACTGCCGGCCAGTGCAGCGACGGCGCCAAGCCCGTGGGTCAGGGCGCTGGCGATTTCTTCTCGAACGGAAACGACAGAGGTCATGGCGATGATCGGAGTGCGGGGAGGGGGAGCCCGCTCCCCCCTATCATCGCCGCGATGGCGCGCGCATGCACGCGCGCCTGTTCAGCCGGTAGACCGGTGGAGCGATCAGCTGACCGAGATGCTGTGCGCTGCTTCGCGGGTGGCCGCGAAGCGAACATCCGGTGCGCGCTCCTGCGCCAGCTGCAGGTTGACCCGCGTCGGTGCCAGATAGACCAGCTGGCCGGCGGCATCGATGCTCAGGTTGCCGGCGTTCTTCTCGCGGAACTCCTCCAGCTTCTTCTCGTTGCTGCAGGTGACCCAGCGCGCCGTGGTCACGCTGACCGGCTCGAAGGTGGCTTCCACGCCGTACTCGTCCTTCAGGCGATACGCCGCCACATCGAACTGCAGCACACCCACCGCGCCCAGGATCAGGTCGTTGCTCATCAGCGGGCGGAAGAACTGCGTCGCGCCCTCTTCGGAGAGCTGCGCCAATCCCTTCTGCAACTGCTTGAGCTTGAGCGGATCGCGCAGGCGTGCGCGGCGGAACAGTTCCGGCGCGAAGTTCGGGATGCCGGTGAAGCTGACCGCTTCGCCCTCGGTGAAGGTGTCACCGATGGAGATCGTGCCGTGGTTGTGGATGCCGATCACATCGCCCGGCCATGCCTCGGCGGCGATCTCGCGGTCGCTGGCCATGAAGGTCAGCGCATTGGCCAGCTTCATTTCCTTGCCGGTGCGCACATGGAAGGTCTTCATGCCGGCCACGAAACGGCCCGAGCACACCCGCATGAAGGCCACGCGGTCGCGGTGCTGCGGGTCCATGTTGGCCTGGATCTTGAACACGAAGCCGGTCAGCTTGTTTTCCTGCGGCGCGATGATGCGGCCAGTGGTCGCGCGCGGCTGCGGTGACGGTGCATGCTCGACGAAGAAATCCAGCAGCGGCTGCACGCCGAAGTTGTTCACACCCGAGCCGAAGAACACCGGCGTCTGCTTGCCGGCCAGGTAGGCCTCCACGTCGAACGGATGGCTGGCGCCCTGCACCAGCTCCAGCTCGTCACGCAGGTCGGCCAGCATGCGCTCACCGATCTTCTCGGCCAGTCCGGGCGAGTCGATCGAGGGGAAGATGGTCGAATCCTGGCGGGTGAAGTTGCGGCCCTGCTCGTACAGGTGCACCTCACCGCTGATCAGATGCACCACGCCCTTCAGGCGCTGGCCCATGCCGATCGGCCAGGTGACCGGCGCGCACTGGATGCCGAGCACGCTTTCCACTTCATCCAGCAGATCGATGGGCTCCTTGCCCTCGCGATCGAGCTTGTTGATGAAGGTCATGATCGGCGTGTCGCGCAGGCGGCAGACTTCCATCAGCTTGATGGTGCGCTCTTCCACGCCCTTGGCCACGTCGATCACCATCAGTGCCGAGTCCACCGCGGTGAGCACGCGGTAGGTGTCCTCGCCGAAGTCGGCGTGGCCGGGGGTGTCGAGCAGGTTGACGATCTTGCCTTCGTACGGGAACTGCATCACCGAGGAGGTGACCGAGATCCCGCGCTCCTTTTCCAGCGCCATCCAGTCGGAGGTCGCATGGCGCGCGGCCTTGCGGCCCTTGACCGAACCGGCCATCTGGATCGCACCGCCGAACAGCAGCAGCTTTTCGGTCAGCGTGGTCTTGCCGGCGTCAGGATGGGAAATGATGGCGAAGGTGCGGCGGCGCGCAGCTTCGGTAGCGACTTCGGACATGGCGTGACGCGCCCGCCCGGGGCGCTTTTCATGGAGATGAGCCGCCCAGTATAACGGGGGCGGGCGTAGCCGGGGTCAGGGCAGGGCGGATGCGCCGGCCTCGTCCGTTGTCCGGGCGAAGTGCAGCTCGCCGTGTGGGCTGACGATCCGTGCCGGGATCGAGCGAAGCCGCATCCCGGCATTGACCTGGACCGCGAAGTGCAGGTGCGGCGCGGCGCTGTAGCCGGTGTTGCCCGATAGGCCGATGCGCTGCCCTGCCTGGACCTGCTCGCCGGGGCGGACCAGCACGCCGTGGTGCTGCAGGTGGGCATACACCGCCATGCTGCCGTCCTCATGCAGCACCCGCACCAGGTTGGCCCGGCCCAGATCGTGGTCCCGGTCCTGCCCATTGCCCTGATACCCGGCCTGGACCTGCATGACGGTTCCTGCCCGCGCCGCGAGCACGGGCGTGCCCTCGGGCAGGGCGAAGTCGATGGCCTCGCGGTTCTCTGCATCGTTGTGGCTGAACTGCCCCTGCGGTGCCTGGCTGACCTGGATGCGCGCGGCATCGAACGGCAGGAGGTAGGTCACATTCTGCGGGCGCGCACCGGGGTCGCCCGGAACGGCCGTCAGATCCAGGCGGATCGTGGTACTACCGGCCGGCGGCTGCAGGCGGGTCACCACGACGCTGGCGCCGGCGGCCACTACCGTCTGAACGGGTAGCCCCGGCAGCGCGGGGGCCCCGGCGGCGGCGCGCAGTTCGACCTGGACCGGCCCGGCCACGCGGTTGTCGACCCGGGCCTGCCAGCGGTCTCCAGCCCCTTCCAGGGTCAGTAGGGCCAGGGCCGGCACCGGCGCGCCAGCGGTGCGCTGCGCCGGGGCAGCGGTTGCAGGCCGGTCGACCCGCCAGCCGTTCCGCCAGTTCGCCCCCGGGCCGGCCCAGGCGTTCAGCACCGGCATCATCATCAGAATCACCGCGGTGAAACGTAAGCAGCGCAAGGCGTCGGCCGGTCAGGGAGGATCCCGGAGTATGCGCGACTGATGATCATCTGGAATATATATCGCTTCATGCCGATGAAGGGATTGACATGGGCCGGAAGCGCTGGCATCGTGGCTCCACCATCGAGACCGGCAGAGGGACAGGCCCTTTGAAGCCGGGGCAGCCCGCAGACGCGAAAGCGACCTGCGTAGGTGCCAAATCCTGCGGAGACCGTTGGTGTCTTCCGAAAGATGGTTCGAACCGTGCACCGTGCGTGCGCTTCGAACGCGAGCTCCGCGAAAGCTCGATGGCCGACTCCTACTTTGGATACCGCCATGCGCTTCGCCACCGCCGCCCCTGTCGCCACCGACTCCTTCGCCCCGCTCAGCGTCCCCGTCGACGCCGGGCTGAACGCCGTGCGCGGCGATATCGCGGCGGTACTGTCGATGCGTCACGGCGGACCGCGGCCGGTACGCCTGCGCTACGAATGCGTCGGCCGTGCCGATGCGCCGGTGGTGGTGCTGGCCGGCGGCATCTCCGCGCACCGCCATGTGGCGGCCAATGCCGAATTCCCCGAAAAGGGCTGGGCCGAGGGCCTGGTGGCCGCAGGTCGCGCGCTGGATCCGGCCTCGCTGCGCATCCTGGCGTTCGATTTCATCGGCGCCGACGGCGCGCTCGACCTGCCGATCGATACCGCCGACCAGGCCGATGCGCTGGCCTTGCTGCTCGACCATCTTGGCATCGCCCGCCTGCAGTGCTTCGTGGGCTACTCCTACGGCGCGCTGGTCGGCCAGCAGTTCGCGATCCGTCACCGCCAGCGCGTACAGAAGTTGATCGCGGTGAGCGGTGCGCATCGCCCGCATCCGTATGCCGCGGCCTGGCGTGCGCTGCAGCGCCGTGCGGTTGCGCTGGGCCAGCTTCAGTGCGCCGAGAGCCACGGGCTGTCGCTGGCGCGCCAGTTCGCCATGCTCAGCTACCGCACGCCGGAAGAATTCGGCGAACGCTTCGATGCCGCGCCGGAAGTGGTCAACGGCCGCGTGCGCGTTGCCGCCGAAGACTATCTGGATGCCGCCGGTGCGCAGTACGTCGCCCGCACCCCGGTCGATGCTTACCTGCGCCTGTCCGAATCCATCGACCTGCACCGCATCGACCCGGCCGCCATCCAGGTGCCGACCGTCGTGGTCGCTGTGGAAGGCGATCGCCTGGTCCCGCTGGCCGACTGCGTCGGCCTGGTCGAGGGGCTGGGCCCGCGCGGCAGCCTGCGCGTGCTGCGCTCGGCGTATGGCCACGACGCCTTCCTGAAAGAAACCGATCGCATCGACGCGATCCTCGCCACCGCTTTTCGATCCCCCGGAGAAACCGCATGAGCCGTTCCGCTGGTACCGAGCCGTCCTGTAGCCGCGTCACCGCCGCCGTGCGTGCCGGCATCGACCGTGACACCGCCCACGGCGCGGTGACCCCGCCGATCGTGCTGTCCTCGAACTTCAGCTTCGATGGCTTCGGCAACAAGCGCCAGTACGACTACACGCGCAGCGGCAACCCGACCCGCGATCTGCTCGGTGAAGCGCTGGCCGAACTGGAAGGCGGCGCGGGCGGGGTGATCACCTCCACCGGCATGGGCGCGATCAATCTGGTGCTCAATGCGCTGCTGCAGCCCGGCGATACGCTGGTGGTGCCGCACGATGCGTACGGCGGCAGCTGGCGCCTGTTCAACGCATTGGCGAAGAAGGGCCACTTCGGCCTGATCACCGCCGACCTGACCGACCCGCGCTCGTTGGCCGACGCGCTGGCACAGTCGCCGACGCTGGTGCTGATCGAAACCCCGTCCAACCCGCTGCTGCGCATCACCGACCTGCGCTTCGTGATCGATGCCGCGCACAAGGCCGGTGCCAAGGTAGTCGTCGACAACACCTTCCTGTCCCCGGCGCTGCAGCAGCCGATCAGCTTCGGTGCCGATCTGGTGCTGCACTCCACCACCAAGTACATCAACGGTCACAGCGATGTGGTCGGCGGGGCGGTGATCGCGCGTGATCCGGCGGTGCACGAGCAGCTGGTGTGGTGGGCCAACGCGCTGGGCCTGACCGGTTCGCCGTTCGATGCCTTCCTGACCCTGCGTGGCCTGCGTACGCTGGGTGCACGCCTGCGCGCACACCAGGAAAACACGTCGGCCGTGGTCGAGCTGCTGGCCGCCAGCGATGCAGTCGCCAGCGTGTACTACCCGGGCCTAGCCGATCACCCCGGCCACGCCATCGCAGCCCGTCAGCAGAGCGGCTTTGGCGCGATGCTGTCCTTCGAACTGGCCTCGTGCCCGGGCGAGGATCCGCATGCGGCGGTGCGCGCCTTCGTGGATGGCCTGCGCTGCTTCACCCTGGCCGAATCGCTGGGCGGCGTGGAAAGCCTGGTCGCGCATCCGGCGACCATGACCCACGCGGCGATGACCCCGGAAGCGCGTGCGCACGCCGGGATCAGCGAAGGGCTGCTGCGCCTGTCGGTCGGTATCGAGTCACCGGAAGACCTGGTGGCCGATCTGCAGGCTGGGCTGGAACGCGCCCAGGTTGTGATCGATCAGCACCGCGATGTGCAGCGCCGTAAACAGGTGGATGCATGAGCGCGGTGCTGAACCTGCCGCTGGCGGCCCATCGCAGGCTGGCCCTGCTCGGTACCGGCACGGTCGGCACCGCGTTCGTGCAGCGGTACGCCGCGCTGCAGGATCGCGGTGTCACGCTGCCCTCGTTCTCATGGCTGGCCAACTCACGCACGGCGCGCGCCTGCGAACAGACCCCCGCGGATGAGCTTGCACAGGCCAACCTGGCCGCGCGCGGTGCGGTCGCATTGCAGCCGTGGGCGGAAGCCGAGGGCCTGCAGCGCGGCGATGTGGTGGTCGATGCGACCGCCAGTGACGACGTAGCCAATTGGCACGAACAGTGGCTGGCGCGGGGCGTGCACGTGGTGACTGCCAACAAGCTCGGCCAAGGCGCACAGTTGGCCCGTGCGCAGGCCATCGCCGACAGCGGCCAGCAGGGTGACGCGCGCTATGGCGACAGTGCCACCGTGGGCGCAGGCCTGCCGCTGCTGAGCAGCCTGCGCGCGCTGGTCGCCGGCGGCGACCGCATCCATCGCGTGGAGGGCGTGCTGTCCGGTTCGCTGGCGTGGTTGTTCCATCACTACGATGGCCAGCGTCCGTTCTCTGCGTGGGTGCGGGAGGCGGCCGAGGCCGGCTACACCGAGCCGGACCCGCGGGTGGATCTGTCCGGCGAAGATGTCCGGCGCAAACTGCTGATCCTGGCGCGGGCCAGCGGTATCGCGTTGCGTGCCGAGCAGGTGAAGGTTGCCTCACTGGTGCCGGATGCACTTGCTGGGCTGTCCCCTGCGGATGCGTTGGCGCAGCTGACGCTGCTGGATGCACCGCTGCAGCAGTATTGGCAGCAGGCCAACGACCAAGGTGGGTGCCTGCGCTTCGTCGGTGGCTTCGATCACGACGGTGCCTCGGTGGGGCTGCGTGTGCTCCCGCGCGACCATCCGCTGGCCGGCGGCGCGCAGACCGACAACCGGGTGGCGATTCATAGCGACCGGTATCACGCCCAGCCGCTGTTGATCCAGGGGCCGGGCGCCGGGGCGGAGGTTACCGCCGCCGCCTTGCTGGACGACGTGCTGGCGATCGTGCGGCGCTGATTGCCGCGCGATCCCAGCAAGGCACACGGTAGCGCCAGGGGTGGGCTTGCTGCGTCGGCGGATAATGGTGAGGACGGCGGCTGCCACGCATGGCGTGGCACTACCGGGGTGGTGGGCAGGTCAGTCGTGTTGTGAGATTGCCTTCAGCAGTGCCGCATTGAACCGGTCCGGGTCCTGCACCTGTGGCGAGTGGCCGAGGTCTTCGAAGCTCACCAGGGTGGCGCCTGGGATCGCTGCCGCCGCCGCTTTGCCCAGCGCAGGGTAGTTGCCGAGCGTCGCTTTCAGGGCGGGCGGTGCCAGATCGCGGCCGATTGCAGTACGGTCGGTCTGGCCGATGAACAGCGTGGTTGGCACGGTCAGCCTGGGCAGCTCATGAACCACCGGCTGGTTGAACACCATGTCCGAGGTCAGCGCCTGGCTCCATGCCACCGCCTGTTTGCCGGGGCCGTCGTACATGCGTGACTGCATGCGCACCCATTGCTCGTACTCGGGCTTCCACTGGCCGTTGTAATAGACGTCGAGCTGGTACTTCTTGATGCTGTCGAAGCTGGTCTTCAGCTCGCCCGCATACCAGGCGTCGATGCTGCGCCATGGCACGCCCTTGGCCTTCCAGTCTTCCAGTCCGATCGGGTTGACCAGCGAGAGACTGAGGGTGCGCTGCGGGTACATCAGCGCGAAGCGCGCGGCGAGCATGCCCCCCATTGAATGGCCGACGATGTGCAGCTTGCCCTCGCCATAGCCCAGATGCTCCAGCAGCGCTTCGGTATTGGCAGCCAGCTGGCCGAACGAGTATTGATAGCGCTCGGGCTTGCTCGATTTGCAGAAGCCGATCTGATCTGGCGCGATCACCCGGTAGCTGGCCGCGCTCAGGGCCGCGATGGTGTCCTTCCAGGTGGCCGCGCAGAAATTCTTGCCGTGCAGCAGCACGACCGTCCCGGCGAAGCCTTTGCCACCGGCGGCCACGTCGATGTAGGCCATCTCCAGCGGCTGGCGCTGGGACTCGAACCGGAAGATCTTCACGGGGTACGGATAGTCGAAGCCTTCCAGCCGCGGGCCGTAAGTCTCAGCGGCGAGGGTGGTCAGCGGCAGGCAGGCAAGCAGGGCGGCGGCCAGGATGCGCATGGCAGTCTCCATGGGGGGAAGTCCTGACTGTACCGGAGCGGCCGTGCAGGCGTACCGACGATGCCACCGGGAGCAGCCGACCAACGGTCGGCTCTACATCCGAGCGGATGTGCAGGCGTGCCGATGATGCGAACGGGAGCAGCCGACCAACGGTCGGCTCTACCGCCGGGGGCGGTGGATCAGCACTCGATGACGTTGACCGCCAGCCCGCCGCGGCTGGTTTCCTTGTACTTGTCCTGCATGTCGCGGCCGGTGTCGCGCATGGTCTTGATGACCTTGTCCAGCGAGACCTTGTGCTTGCCGTCGCCGCGCATGGCCATGCGTGAGGCATTGATCGCCTTGACCGCGCCCATCGCATTGCGCTCGATGCAGGGAATCTGCACCAGCCCGCCGATCGGGTCGCAGGTCAGGCCGAGGTTGTGTTCCATGCCGATCTCGGCGGCATTCTCGATCTGGCTCGGGTTGCCGCCGAGCGCGGCGACCAGGCCGCCGGCGGCCATCGAGCAGGCCACGCCCACTTCACCCTGGCAGCCCACTTCGGCACCGGAGATCGAGGCGTTTTCCTTGTACAGGATGCCGATCGCCGCCGAGGTCAGCAGGAAATCGAACACACGCTGTTCGTTGGCACCGGGGCAGAAGCGGTCGAAATAGTGCAGCACCGCTGGCAGTACGCCGGCTGCGCCGTTGGTCGGTGCGGTCACCACGCGGCCACCGGCGGCGTTTTCTTCGTTCACGGCCAGCGCGTACAGGTTGACCCAGTCCAGCGTGGTCAGCGGGTCGCGCATCGCCGCTTCCGGCTTGGAGGACAGTTCGCGGTACAGCGCCGGGGCGCGGCGTGATACATGCAGGCCGCCGGGCAGGGTACCTTCCTGACGGATGCCGCGCTCCACGCAGGCCTGCATGGCGCTCCAGATCTCGCGCAGGCTGTCGCGGATCTCGTCCTCGGTACGCCAGCACTTTTCGTTCTCGAACATCATCTGGGCGATGCTCAGGCCACTGCGGGCGGTCTGCGCGAGCAGCTCATCGCCGCTCTTGAACGGGTAGGGCAGCGGGGTTTCATCGGGCACGATGCGGTCATCGGCCGCGTCATCTTGGTTGACCACGAAACCGCCGCCGACGGAGTAGTAATCGCGCGTGGCGATCACCTGCTCGTCCGCACCGTAAGCCGTGAAGCGCATGCCGTTGGTGTGGTACGGCAGCTTCTGGCGCTTGTTCAGGCCCAGGTCGCGCTTCTCGTCGAAGGCGATCTCGTGCTGGCCCATCAGGCGGATGCGCTTGCTGCTGCGGATCCGCTCCAGCGTTTCGGGGATGATGTCCGGATCGATCAGGTTCGGGCGCTGGCCTTCCAGCCCGAGCAGCACGGCCTTGTCGGTGCCATGGCCACGGCCGGTCAGGGCCAGCGAGCCATAGACGTCGGCGCGGATGCGCACCACGTCCTGCAGATGGCCCGGATCGAGCAGCCAGCGGTGCACGAAACGTTCGGCAGCCTTCATCGGTCCTACGGTGTGCGAAGAACTCGGGCCAATGCCGATCTTGAAAACGTCGAACGTGCTGACAGCCATGATTGCCAAACTGCGGGTATCGGATGGAGCGCTATTCTATGCTGTCGCAGGCGCCAGCCTTGAGTGCGGCGCAACATTTCCCAAGGTGGGTGGCCCGGTGTTTACCTTGTTCCAGCGTGATGACTGCCATTTGTGCGACCAGGCCCTGGCGGTGCTGGCGCAGGCCCGGGTGGCCGATCTGGACAGTGTGTTCATCGATGACGCCCCCGCGCTGGAGGCCCGCTACGGGCTGAGGGTGCCGGTGTTGCGCGATGCGCGGGGCCGCGAGCTGGACTGGCCGTTCGATGTGGCGGCGGTAGACGCCTGGATCCGGTAGAGCCGGGCCGGCGTGGGGGGGGCAGGCGCCGGTGAGGACGCGGACGAGCAAACACAACACAACCAACAA